>NZ_ATUO01000086.1 GCF_000420245.1 Psychromonas hadalis ATCC BAA-638
CTTTGTCGTTATCTAATGTGCGCGTAAAAACATAAGCACTTTTTTGTTTAATAACGTCATGTTGACCAGCCCCAATTGCAGGGTGTGCTTTTCTAAATTGTCCAATAGTTTGCCAGTGTTTGAGCAGTGCCTGGCGCTCTTTGTCTAATGTCCAGATCATATCGGAACGGGTTCCCTGATGAAAATCATCTGCATAAGGGCCAATTTTTCGAGCCACTTCATCACCGTAATAAACTTGTACTGCACCTGGGCTAAGCAATAACGCATTAGCTGCGTTTCTTTGCATCGTTGTGGAGTTATAACGGCTAAAGAAAAGCTCTGTATCGTGGGATGACATATAACTAACAGGATTAAAATCTGTCTTTTCCTGCATGGTATTGGCATAATTTTGATAGGTATCAGCCATCTGGCTAAAACAAGCTGCCCCTTTGTCCATTTTCTTTTGCATATCGAAGTTAATTAATGCGTCAAAACCATCATCAAAATAGGGGCTTCGGTAAGCTGTATGTCCCCAAACTTCACCCATCATAAAAAAGGGCAAGCCTGATTTCTCATTGGTTTTTCGCCATGCTTCAAGACTTTTTATTGCTTGTTTTTTCAGGCGTTTCCAAACCTCGGCTTCAACATGTTTGACCGTATCGACGCGGAATCCATCAATGCCAAAACGTTGTACCCAGTCGGTCTGCCACTCAATCAGATAATCTGACACGGTATAATTTTTGCGAACCACAGCACGTGTGCCAGGATTGTTGAGCAACCACTTAGGCGGGATAACGGCTTTGCTTGATTCTGTTTTCATATCAGGCAATCCCGCTAAAGAGAGTGTTATATCGCTTGATCCCGGCGCCTGATAACCAGGAAGGCTTGAGCGAACCCAGTCTGGGCCCCACCAGTTTTGCCATTGAGGGCTAGTGTAATTGATTCGACCGTGAAAGCTGTGCCAGTTTTCTTCTGCTGTCGGCTTCCATTGTGACCATTTTTTTGGCCAGTTTTCAGTAGGGTGAACAACATCAATATTATCAAATTGAAGGTCAGCCAGAGAGGAGTAACCCGCGTGATTAATCACCGCATCTAATAATACTTTCATACCTCGTTTATGCGCCTCATCGACCAGTTTTTTAAGGTCTTCGTCGCGACCAAAGTTATTATCAATTTTGGTAAAGTCGCGTGTCCAATAACCATGGTAACCATAAAAGGGAAATGAACCACTGTCACCACCGCCTACAAAACCATGCATCTGTTCAACGATCGGAGAGAGCCAGATAGCATCAGTGCCTAAGCGTTGAATATAATCTAGCTTGGCAGTGATGCCCTGAAGGTCTCCTCCGTGAAAGGTACCAATTTCGTCTTTTCCATCTTTCTGGCGCCCATAATTAAGGTCATTTGACGCATCGGCATTATTGAAACGGTCAACCATGACAAAATAGATATTGGCATTTTTCCAGTTGAGTGGAGCTGTTGGGCTGCTTTCCTTTGTAGACTCTAATAACAGCAGTCCGCCACTTAATGGCGAAGGGGTTAGTCGCACTTGGTTATTAGTAACGGTAACGATTTTACCGGAATACGCATCTCTTAATTTACTGCCATCTTTAAAACTACCATCGAGTTGAATGACAACATCGCCCCCTGAGTATGTTTCACACTGAACATCAGGAAGAGGGCGTTTAAAGGCTGTTTTTGTCGATTTTTTGGGCTGTCTTTTTATCACTAAGGAGTGTGTTTCTACGTTATAGGTAAAGGAATAATCCCCTGTAAATCTTATTTTTATTGGTAGTTCAGTTGGCTTGCCACAATTTAATGCCAATGGTTTATTAAATCGCACCTTTTGTCTTTCAGTTGTTGCACATTCACCCTCGACCTCAGTAATTTTTAATGTGTAACTATCTTTGGTCAGTGGTACCACTAAAGGTTGTGTCTCAGACAGAGGGAAACTACGACTATTGGTGGTGGTAGAAATTGCAATGTTGGCTGCAAAAACAGCAGGAGAAACTGCCGCTAATGCAAGTAAAAGTGTGCTTCGGTTTATCATTGAACCTTCCTTAGTGTAGCGACTTGGATCGTTGCCGTTTAAATCATTTAAAAGTGCTAAATAATTACTTTTTCAGTTATCTATCGACATCATACAAACAACAAATAGAGGGCACATCCTTCCTATTGACTACGCCCTAATGTGTTAACTCGATCAACTTTCACTAACATCTCTAATCACTACAGGGCGTAGGACAACTGTGGTGGTTGGCGATATAATCGTTTTTTTCTAAACATTCGGATTTATTATGAAAAATTCACTTGTGCCTTGTTTGTTATGTTATCTATGTTCTGGGCCGTTATTTGCTTATCCTAATCCGCAATCACTGCCTTGGTTGGCACCTATGCTGATTGAAGATGCAAGCCATTGGCCGATTGAGACGTTGAATGAGATGCAAGGGTTATTTGATTGTGGAGAGTTGCAAGGTAAACAATATTGTTCAGCACCGGTGAACTATTACAAAACAGAAGTTGAAAGTACGCTGTGGCTAAAAAGTGGTCTGGTGGATGTAGTTGAAGTTTTGTCGCCATTTTCAGCGTTAAGTTACTCTGAACTTCAGCTAAATCTGCGTAAAGATGGATTTGTTCTGGCATGGATAAAAATTGGTGAAAAGAGCATCGATATTATTGACGAACTCAAACATAAAGCACTTTATAAAGTAGATCGAGAGGTGGTGATGTTTATGAATAAAGGGGCGATAGATACACCCAGACAACTCATTTGGTATCCTAAAGCTGAATATTATGCAACGCAGCAGTCGCGTTACGTTGAGTTCTTGAGTGACGGAAAAATAGTGACAGTACGCTTTGTTAGGGGCGATGATTTAGCTCATCGATGATGAGTGTCTGCTGGAAAGGTAAAAAGCCATCGGGAACTCCTTTCCCTTTGGCTTTTTTGGTTCAAACTAAACGTAATAATGCTAATTAAAGAAATGAATAAATCAGTATTTATTGTGCTAACTCTTGACGAAGATAAACCGTGGCACCTAATAACCCCGGGTTATGATGGGTAATTAAAAATGTTGGAATGGTTAAAAGCTGCTTTTTAAAACGGCCTTTTTCTTCAAAAAATGTTCTGAACTCACTCGACTGGAAAAACTCAACAAAGCGCTGCACAATCCCACCTGCAATATAAACCCCACCCGTACAGTTAAGGTTTAACGCAAGGTTACCAGCAAAACCGCCCATGACTTGACAGAAAATATCCAACGTTCTACGTGCGATATCACAACTACCATTGAGTGCTGCTTTAGTGACATCTTTAGGTTGTTTAAGTCGCGGAAGCTGATCTTGTAACATGCACAGGCTTTGGTATATATTCACTAAACCTTGGCCAGATAATATTCGTTCAGCAGAAACATGGCCGAATTGTTCTTGCAAGAAGAATAAAATATCAGCTTGTTCGCGGGTATTTGCGGTAAAACTGCTATGTCCGCCTTCGCCATCTAAGCTTATCCATTTATCTGCGGGTTTAATGATGTGTGAAACACCAAGACCAGTACCTGGGCCAAAAACGGCTGTTACGCCATTAGGTTGTGCTTCACCAGATCCTATCTGTATTTTTTCTTTACTGGAGAGGAAGGGCAGTGCTAATGAAATGGCGGTATAGTCATTAATGACATATAAAGAGGTTAATTTAAATTTGTTTTTAAGTGTCTTTTTTGAAAAGGACCAACTTAAATTAGTCATGCTAATGTGATCCCCTTCAACGGGGCAAGCAATAGCAATGCAAAGGTGTTTTACGTCACCCTGTAGTGTTTCAAAGTATTGCTCAAGCACGGCTTCCAGTGTTAAAAATTTTGCACAGATAAATTCTTTTTGCTGACTTAATGTCCCTTTTTCAAGTTCACAAACAGCAAGTCGGATATTTGTACCACCTAGGTCTACAACAACAGATAACATTTTTTCTCCTAAAATAATTAAAAATAAACGATTAAGTACTGTTCGTTACTTAATAGTTTATCTGTTTTCTTTGATTATAAATTGGCTCACATCAACTTAGGCTGATAAATACGTTTGCTTAAAATTTACAACTACAGGTGTTATTTATTACCTTGCTGAAATGTTGTGATGTCTAGGGGAATTTAACGAGGTATAACAGTTGTTAAAGGTCATTTAAAACCTGCCATTGCCAGATTACATAATATCAAACCCCTTAGCAACAACCGCTAAGAGGTTTGATTAAGCTTTGTGGCTTACCACCAAGCTTCCATTTGTACACCTAAGCTCATTTCGTTGTCATCTTTAGTATCACTACCGAAAGAATCACCTTTATGGTCTTTCACATAGGTAGCAAATACACGGAGTTCAGGACGTGCCCAGAAACTGTTTCCAACTGAAATTGCTTGAGCAATTGTAATTTTGCTCTTTTCTTCTTCGCCCCATGAATCATCATCAGCACTGTAGTAACCGAGCTCTAAGATAGTTTTATTGTAATCGTCCCATTTGTATGATGGACGAACAACAAAGTTCATGTAGTTATGTGCACTTCCGAAATCATCACGGTCGTAAGAAGCGTAGTTGAAGCTGTAGCCGATATCTATTTTATCGCCAGCAGGAATTACACCCCAGTCGATAATGCGGTATGCAGTGCCTTCTTGACCCGTGTTCTCAAGGCCGTACCAGTTACCACCACCAAAGTAGCGAAGTGCGTGAGCATAGCCTTCTGTACCGAACTGAAGTACAAGTTTGTTAAAACCACCAAGAACATTAGACGTTAACTGGCCAGTAAGCATAACACCAGCATCATCTTGTAGACCTGCTTTTTCTTGTGCGTCAGTTAGGTTTGGAACGCCGTACATAGCACCAAAATCAAGAGAGTTTGTTGAGCCTAGTGCTAAACCGGTGTAACGTACATCAAAAATGTTTACGTTAGCCGCTATGCCATCAAGATTTACATCAGAACGATCAGAACGAGTCCACGCTAAATGCAGGGCGCCGTCACCCATCTTAATGTTTTCAATACCAGCACCTGCACCAGAGACATCCCAATAGTAGAAGTCAGTAATATGAATATCGTTACGTTGGTAGAAACGTTTACCTGCCCATGCAGTAGCATTACCTAATACGCCAGAAGCTGTTGTATACATTTCTCGAATAGCAAATACAGCATCTGTAGATTCAGTATTTGGATTGTAATCACTTCCTTCCCAATCGTTATTTTGATCAGAAGTGTAAGCTAGAGTGGTTGCGATATTGAAAACTTTACCGCCTTCGTTATGAACTTCTTGCTTTAATGTCATTTCAGCGTAAGTGTCACACTCATTGCCTAAACGGCCTACTTTTTGTTTCTGCACACTACATTTTTGTGCGCCATCGTCGCTCAGGCCAATACCCGAACGAGCATATCCGTGATATTCTACTGCTGATGCGCTAGCTGATAACAATACAGCTGCTACTGCAACCGAAAGTGTTTTATATTGCATAGTTATTCCTTTATATCCATTTTTCCTATTGTTCCCTTTACGATTTGCTTAACTTTTTAGACGTTAAAAGTTTTTAAACAAATACAGGGCATTGTCAGGGGAAAACCTTCTCCCCGTTTTGATTTAACGATGATGATGTTATGGGAGTTTTAGCAGGCTGACTTCATCCATCATTTACTAATTTAAGGAGGAGCAGGAAGGAGTAGAAATTTTGCATTAAAGTAGAAATATTGGTTAGGTCACGCTGTGAGGGTGGAGGATGGCTTTTTTTATAAAAATGAGACATATAAAGTGTTATCTACATCAAATATTTCGTATAAATTTAAAGATTAAAGGGAACTAATTTAAATGAAGTTTTTTAAAAAAAATGATTATTTTTAAAACTGCTTTTATAAAAGCCACGATTAGCGACTTATTCTGTACTGATACCATTCAGCTTAATATAATGATCAGGTTTTACGTAGGGTAAATTGCTAAGGTCAAGGCGCATGATTGAGTAATAAGCAAAACGGTCATTTTTTTGTACTGCGTACTGTTTGACGAAGTCAAATAGAGCAGCTGGCTATTGCGATTGAATGCAACGCAGGTATTAGTAATTTAAACCAGTAAAAACGATCAGTTACTTAGGCGGATTGGTATGAGTAAAGCATCTTGATTGATAACGGGTATAGATTGGTGAATACGATGATGGAAGTGAAACTTTGGTTTCGTCTTTATACCAAACCCAATAAATATGTGATCTTTGGGGACGTGAGACTTTAGTCTCGCCTTTACTATTGGCACAGCTAAAGCACTGACTCTTGTACACACGTTCTTAAAGTAGCATTTGGACGTAGGACTTTAGTCCTGCCTAGTTAACTAAGGCGCAGCTAACTAGGCAGGTCCTATTTTATTTTTAAACTTGTTTACAAGAGTCACAGCTAAAGCAGTACGTCCTAACAATTAATGTGACCAGTTAATTAATAGAATTGATATTACTACTGGCGTCGCTAAAGTGGCACTTCCAACGAATGAAAATGAGCAGTTATTGCGTTGTTATTAGTACGATTTAGCACATTTACTGACCATCAGTTTGTTTGGTGTTCGATCCTTATTAAGGGTGAAACTAAACACGTAATCACCCGGTTGGTTAATAGCGATTGACGATTCACTTCCATGACCAGAAGCGATAACTGCATCTTGCTCCTGACCAAGTAATACCGCTGCGCTACCTGCGATAGCCATTTCAGTTGACCAATCTGAATCTGCAAACTTAAAGCTATATGCTGTTGCTGTAACTTCATTTACCACAACTTGATAAGTGTTTTGTCCTTTGTAGCTGAACTGGCGTGAAGCAGGTGTGGCCTCAAAATTATTCCCACCTTGGTAGGTACCACGGATATAGATTGGCTTTATCAAGGGATCTGTTTGAATGGCGTTTGGATTGTCACAGGCGCCCATAAATCCTTCGCCAATAATGGCGTTACTCTGGCCTGTTTGTGGGCCTTCTGTGGTGGGTGATTCAATGTTTAAAAATAACGATTCAAAAGGTGCTAAATTCAAGGTATATACATCTCCAGCAATGGCATGGCTTTGACCCGTTGTTAGGTTGGTTAGTGCACCATTACTACCAATCGCGCTACTGCTGAGTGTTAATAACAAGGACTTATCTTTTGCATTGAGTAGGTAAAGAACATGGTTATCGGCTGTATCTTTGCGGTCAATGTAAAGGTTGGTGTCTGAGTAGATATGTGTGCGCGCACCGTTATAGAGAGCAGGGTTGCTCTGACGAAGGTTCATTAGCTTACTAAAATACCCTTTAAGGTCGACTTGTTGAGTATTTAACTGCGCAGTGATACCTTCTATTTTTGCGCTGCTACGGGCGACATGATCATCACACAAGCCAGAGTCACCAGAGCAAGGCTCTATTTGCTTGGCATAACCGGGTAACTCGTCACCAATCTCTTCACCATAATAAAAGGTAATTGGGCCTGAATAAGCAGCCATAAAACTAAATGCGGCTTTGTGTCTTGCCCAATATTCACTGTCGGTTGGGTCGCTGATAGCGGCTCGTTGCAACAGGTCACCAAAGCGTACTAAGTCGTGATTACCAATCATCAGATTAGGCATGGCATGTTCAGGATAAGCAAGATGGCTCATAAATCCTGTGTTTAGCGTTGAAGCTGCACGATCACCAATACCATTTTCAGCCATCGCAAATGTTTGCACTGCACTGTAACGCATAGGGAAGTCAAATCCAGAAAGTAGTGCAGGGGAGTTGTTAGATCCATAACCTTGGGCCGCAATTTCATTTTGATTACTCCAAATTTCAGCCACCATATAACCCAGTGGATTGACGCTATCACCGTACATATTGGTGTAAGTCACGCTTGCAGAAGCGCTTTCAACCGCTTCTCTTAATTCAGCCCAATCGCTAACGGGTACTTGATAGGCTTGATCTAAACGCCAACCATCAATTTTTAGTTCATTGATCCAGTAAGTCGCTACCTCTTTGTAAAAGTCTATATCGGCAGGGTAACTTGCTTGAAAACCATCACCTTGAGGTTTGCCATTAGTCGGCTTACGTCCTTCTGGTGAAATGGCAACATTGCCTTTATGATGACCAAATACACCATCAAAGAATACATATAATCCTTTAGCATGGGCAGTATCAACTAACTCTTTTGCTTTTTCCATGTCACCAAAGTTGTTATCAATATTAAAATAATCACTGCTAAAGTAACCGGTTGCATCTAAGCGGTCTGCCCATTCTGTTTGCCCTGATATTGCTGTGGACTGGAAAATGGGGGTAAGCCATATGGCATTAACACCTAAGTTTTTAATGTAATCAAGCGAATCAATAATCCCCTGTAGGTCGCCTCCATGGTGACTGGTTCCGTAACCCGTTGTGTAACCAATATTAGTATCACCATCAATAAACGATTCAACCATTATTTGATAGGTAATAAGCCCACAGGTATCTGCCACACGTGCTTCGCCTTGGTAACAAGCAAGGCGACTATCCTGTAGAGCACTTGCTTGTGTGACTTCAATATTCATATTTTCTGGGGCAGTGGGTGCGGGGGGCTTGGCTAATTCAAGGCTAGCGCTATTACCGCCACAAGCGGCTAAATTAATAGTAAACAAACATGCTAAGGTTATTTTAAAAACTAAATATTTCATTGGATTTCCTGATTAAATTACGCACTATTATTGTTTGTCATTGGCATAAAAAAGCCGGGATATCCCGGCTATAAATGTAATACCAATTTCTATGATTAACTGATCATATTAACTCTTTGGAAGTGCCACTTTAGCAGCGCTAATAGTAAAGGCTAAACTAAAGTTTCACTTCGATGAATCGTTCACGAATTTATAAGAAACGGTATAGTTATTAATAGTTACTGGCTACATTCACTTACTATTAATGACCCGGTTGTTGCTCCATCGTCTAGGGTAAGCAGGAAGCTCCAGTGACCGCCTGCTAATGTGGCGCTGTTATTACCTGCACCATTAGCACCGACGATAACTGCATATTTAACATCAGCAGCAAGTGTTGTACCTTCCGCTAATACGAAGTTATTATCCCAATTATCACCAGCAAGCTTAAACTCGACATTGCCAGAAAAATCAAAATTAGCCTGGTAAGTATTGTTGCCTTTGTAAGTCAGCTGATACTCTGGTGCAATGGCCCAGCTTGATTGGTTACCTTTAACATAAATATCAAAAGCAAGCGGGCCTGTTTCAGTGCTGTTTTCGAGTATGTTACAACTTAAAACTTCTTCCGCTGTCACCGTTAATGTTGCTGCGTCTTTATTATTCGCATCAAAGTTAAAAGTAACGACGGAATCTTCTGCTAATGTCAGTGAAATATTACCACCGCCACCAACTAATGGCAGCGTTTCACCTAATATTAACGTACCTGACGTGCCGTAATTAATCACACCCCAAGTAGGATTACCAACTTTAAAGCCGTAAGTATTTGCTTCTAATGTCATTGTTATGCTGTAAATGCCAGCGCTGCTAAATGTCATAGCATCACTATCACCCCAACCATTCATGTCACCACGAATAAGAGGAATATCATCGCCAAAAGGAGGGATAGAAGACAAATCTTTACTGCTATCATCAACGGCAAAACCTGCACCTTGCGCACCACTTTGTGCTTGTACAAAAACAGCGGTAGTTAATGCTGGAACGGTAAACGCTCCACTCGCAAAAGAAGCTGTCCCTTCAATTAACGCCTCATGTAATGTAAAACCAGTCGCGCCTGTTACTGGGATAACTTGCTGTTCATTGGTTGCATTAATAACAGTCACGATGGCATCAAAGGCAGGATCAAGATCGGTGCCAGCAGAACTGCCATCATCAATACTCATGACGATAACCCCTGGGATTGATGCTTGACCTGTATTACGAAAATCAACACGCGCTTGTACATCACTTGCTGTTTTAAGGCTAAACAGTGGCGAACTAGTACGAATTTTTAGTAACTCTTTAAAACGTGCATCTGTCCATTCAATATCGGCCACCGTGGGCAATGCGTTAGTATCTGCAATGATCGTTGAAATTAACGGCCAGTTACTACCATCTTTATCTTCACGAGGAAGGCCAACATTCCAGTTATTACTGCTCATATCGTAATTTACGATATTAAACCAATCGCCAGAATCGTAACTATCACGTTGCATTGATTTCGAACGCAACAGCTCAGAGCCCATATGGAAGAAAGGAATACCTTGACCCAACATGTTGGTACTTAATGCAATAATCTGCATTTGAGCGCGCTGATCAGAGGTGACACCTGATGCGATTTTGTACATGTTGTTATCCCACAGGGTCTGGTTATCATGCTTAGACACATAAGAGATATTTTCTTGTGGATCAAGTGTATAACCGGCTTTCTGACCGTTATAGTTAATATCTTGGCCGCGTTTAGTTTCACCCGCTTGATCTAATAAAACAAAGTTTGCTAAGTTACCTGCCATGCCTAAACGGATTATATCGCCATCTTGACGAAGCTTAAGTACTGAAGCTTCTACATCGTCCTGCATCTCATTCCAAACACTGGCATTAGCAAAACCTTGGTTTTCACGTAGTTGATCTCCCCCATCAAATGGGCCACCACCACGAACCGCATCACGCAAGCGATCAGAGAAAGTACCTATCTCTGTGCCAGCCATATTAGCCTGAGTCGCTTGTACAAATAACGCATCATCTTGTACTTCACCAAAGTTCCAACCTTCACCGTAAAAGTAAGTATCATCATCCACTGCTTTAACTGCGGCTAACGAGTCGACCATTAACTGTTTTGGTTGATGTCCCATTAAGTCAAAACGGAAGCCATCGATCTTGTACTCTTGCGCCCAAGTAACCAGTGAGTCAGTCATTAACTTACCCATCATGGTATTTTCTGTTGCTGTATTTGAACAACATGTTGATGTTTCAACATAGCCTGAAGCATTGAGGCGCTGATAATATCCTGGCACAATTTTATCCAGCACGGACTTATCATTAGTACCTGCTGAGTTAGTATGGTTGTAGACAACATCCATTATTACGCGGTAACCCAGTTCATGTAACTTCATGATTAACGTTCGGTATTCTTCAATACGTACTGAACCTTTAGCATCCGTTGCATAGCTTCCTTCTGGTGTTGTGTAATGGAAAGGGTCATAACCCCAGTTGAATGTATCGTACCGACGTAGATCATTCATTAATGCTTGTGCATCACCCGTTGTCGGGTCATAACTTTCAAGCAGATCCTGTAATACTTGCGTTTTATCGCCTGAACAAACCGCTGCTGTTGTATTAATCGCACATAAGTCACCAACAGTATCGATGAGTGACACTGAATTTTCTTCATCAACCGTCGCGATATCAAATAGATTAAGTAGCTGAATGGTATTCATACCCGCATCAGCAAGTTCTTGAAGTTGTATTGCACTTTTACGATCTGGTTCAGCAACAATGGTTGTATATTTACCATCTAAAATATCAGTACCACCGTCTCCTGGAGCAGATGTCAAATCACGAAGGTGTGTTTCGTAAATGACCTGCTCTTCAGGGTTCGTGAATGCCGGTATGGATTGATCATCCCAGCCAGTCGGTTTCGCTGTATTTGCCAAATCAACCACTTGTGAGTGAGTACTATTAGCTGAAAGACTTAAAGAGTAAGGGTCTGTTACTTGTAGCGTTTCAACCTTATCTAAACTTGCATGGTAAACTTCAACTTGGTAACGGTAATATAAACCAACAACGTCAGGAACATTTACCACTTCCCATGTGCCGTTTGCTTTGCGTCTCATTGCGACCGGCTCACCTGAAACAGTTAAGTCATCATTATAAATTGATAATGAAACTGATTTAGCGGTTGGCGCCCATAGTTTGAAAGTCGTGGTATTACCCGTTACATCAGCACCGAATGTTTCATCCTTTGCTGCATCAGTTTGTGCATTTGCATAAACGGCATCAAGCCCGTGAGCAAGTTGCATGCCTGTTGCATCAAATACAGCACCTTGTGCATTTTTAGCCACTAACACTAATTGGCCTTGGATAAGCGTATCAAGTGTTATACCTTCAGGAAGTGTATAGGTGAATGCTTTGTAACCCGATTGGTAACGTTTTGCGACCGTTTCAGGCATTGTGGCATCGGTAAGCACAATTTTGGTTGTTTCAGAAACAATTTCGCCGCTTTCATCATTAATTTCAAAACCACCATTAGCGCTATAATGCATTTCATAAGCGTCTGCATCACCTACCGCCCAAGCAACCGTGCTAGCATCGATTAATGCTGCTTTCTGACTTTCATAAACTGAAAGTTCAACAGGTGTCGCTGAAAGCTCCGCTTTACCTTGGGTAAGATAAACCGTTGTGCCTAAAACAGACATATCCCATTGGCGATCACCACCAGGTTCTTTGTCACCACCGTTATGCATAATGTAATTAAAACAACTGCCCCCTTCTTTCATCGGAATTTTATAAATAGCACCATGAGCACCCACTGAATCAAATGCAAGGGGGTCATCCCAATTTGCTATATGGCTTGCAACTAAACCATCACAATCAGGTGTATTCCACGCGTGTAATCCCCAGCCTTCATAACTTGCATCTTTACGCAGGTAACTTAATTGTGGCGTTGTATCTACAGGTACGTCTGGCGTCAAATCTGGTATTGGCGCCGGATCTCCTGACACGACTGCTGGTGAATCATTGCTACCTCCACAAGCAACTAAGGTCGCTGCTACAAGTAGTGGCATGGTAAAACGTGCTAATGTGCTAATTTTCAATTCCATTTACATTTCCTCTTTCATTGTTAATTGATAATTCCATTATCCCTTTTGCTATTCGTTGCACTTACTGGGCAGTCAATGCGCTAAATAGAGGGTTATGTTTGAAGGTATTCACCCCCATTTTTTATTTAACACAATGATATTATGGGATTTTAAACAGACTAACTTCCTCCATGTGCCACTAATTTAAGGAGGAGTGTGCAGGAGGAGAAACATGGCATAAAACTGACTTTGTGTTGCTCGTCACGAATTTAGGGAGGAGATAATTTAAGCAATAGGGTGCTGAATGAATCAATGCAGGGGGCAATAAACGTAAGTTACATGTCTAAAAATACCATCGTCATATTTATTTGACGATGATATATACAGTGGTATTGATGGTCTTATTTGGCTAGTAGTATTTTTGATCACCGTTAAACCAGCATTAAGCTTGTTTTGGCATCGATGATCAGATTCAATTCACCACATTCAAGTTGATAATGGCAACCTGTAAGCATATTTAGCATGTTTTTATGCCACTCAAAATCTATCACGATCGCTGACTCAGATTTGTTGATGGCCACGATGCCTTTTTCTCCTCTTGCAAAAATAAGAATATCTTGCGCGGAAATAATGGGGATCATCGCTTCACCATGCACATAGTTATGAAACTTAATCATGTTCACCATATGCGGATTTTTCCATGCGTTAATCCAACGGGGCTGGTGATTGTTATCTAATATTCCACTCGGATCTAAATCGGTATATACCAAAGGAACACCTCCATCACGGCCTAATATGTAGCTATATGCTAGCCATTCATCCTCTTCGGTAAGCAGACGTTCATGAAATACATCATTGTTGGGAATATCATGGGTTATAACGAAGGTAATCGCTCTGAATTTATATAACGCCTGCCCAAAACAATAGGGATCAATCAATGATTGCATACTGCCTCCTTTTTGGAACGCTTCAAACACAGTAGTGAACAGTGGAAAGTCGTATGAACCTAGCGTTGTTTTTTCAAGATAGGGTTGCAAAAATAGTTCATATTCTTCTTTTGTCGCTCCCCCATCGGTAATGATTTCACCAAATATATGCATGTTTTCAGTAATATCTTTGCTCCAAACACGCTGCAGATGTTCAATGCTCATATGTTTTGCTGCATCGATTCTAAAACCTTTGACCCCCAATTTTTTAAGCGCTTTAAGGTAATTCTGTTGTTGTTCAATCACATAATCACACACTTTTAAGGTGGGTAGCCCTGGGTCTTCTGAGCTGCCTGTTATCCGGCCATTTTGTACTTCCCAGCAATCTTTCCAGTTTTCAATGCCAAAGGCAGCAACAAAATGTTGTTCGTCAAACAGAGGTTTACTTAAATCACCAAAGAGTCGTTGTGATTGATACTGCTCTTTGTTCTCACTGTACTCTCTGATGTCTGCTTCAGAGGGGTATTGTAAATCAGAGCGTTTATATGCCTCATTCGCCATATGATTCAAAACAACGTCAGCATAAACACGCACACCTTGTTTTTCTAATGCCTTAACCATCTCGGAAAAACTCTGGGTATTACCCAATTGATTATCAATAATTCGATAATCTTGTGGCTGATAACGCTGCCACCATTTTGTTCCATTTTTATGTGTAAATGACTTCATTGGCGGGGAAACCAATACCGAGCGATAACCCATTTGTGCAATAGAGTGTGCATTTTTGGTGACTTTAGAGTATGGCCAGTCAAACGCATGAAGAATCACATTGCTTAATTCCCCCTTTTGATAAGTAATGTCTATCGTTAGTTCATTCTCACCATTATCTTTGTTAACAACCTCGATAGTATTTTTTGTCAACATCTCGTCATTAGCAGTGTGTCTATTAATTTGGCAATCCATTTCATTCTTCCTTCGATATCACTTACAGAGGAGATTAATCCCAGGTAACAACAAGCTAAATAATTAAACGTTGAAGATCGCTCACTCAACACTATTTACAGATGGCAAATTATAAACGCCTGATGATGAAATGAATCAACCTTGCAGTACGAATCAAAGGTTGAGTTAGGGGGAGTAGAGGTGCAGATGCCAGTATTAATGAATTCACTGTATGTTTAATTTTGTGCGACACCGCGCGTTTAATTTTGTCAATATGAATACAATGGCCATGTTAACAACTTGTTAAAAAACAACTTATCAGAGAACATTATGAAACTTGAAGCTATAGATTATACTGCAGATAATGCCGAACAACTGTTTGTTGAATCTCTTCGTAATACCGGTTTTGGTGTATTAAAAAATCATCCTATCCAGAAACAATTAGTCCGTTCAATTTATGATCATTGGCAGCAGTTTTTTAACTCACAAGAGAAAGACAACTTTCATTTTAATGTGCAGACTCAAGATGGTTTTTTCCCAGCTGCAGTATCTGAAACCGCTAAAGGCCATTCAGTAAAAGATATTAAAGAGTACTTTCATTATTATCCTTGGGGGCAATGTCCTGCAGAATTAAAAATTGAACTTCAGAATTATTATGATCAGGCTAATGACTTAGCATCACAGCTATTAGGCTGGGTAGAAAAAAATTCTCCAGCTGAAGTTTCAAAGTTATTTACGCAACCTCTTCCAGATATGATCAAAGGCAATGAGCAAACTTTATTACGCGTCTTACATTATCCCCCGTTAAAAGGTGATGAAGAGTTAGGGGCCATTCGTGCAGGCGCACATGAAGATATTAACCTGCTGACTATTCTGCCGGCAGCCAATGAACCTGGTCTGCAGGTGAAGGGTAAAGATGGTCAGTGGTTAGACGTACCCTCTGATTTTGGTAACTTGATTATCAATATCGGGGATATGTTACAGGAAGCATCTGGTGGTTATTTCCCATCTACAACCCATCGCGTTATTAACCCCGATGGCGCAGATAAAACCAAGTCACGAATCTCATTGCCGCTGTTTCTACATCCGAAACCAGAAGTTGTACTGTCAGACAATTACACTGCACACGAATATTTGCAGGAACGTCTAAGAGAGCTTGGGGTTATTTAACTAAATAACCATAAATTAGGGATAAGCAACACTTCCCAATACTGCTATTTTTGTACCTATCTGAGTCACTTTCCTCGATAATCAAAAAAATCAGTACTGGGTGTTAGAAGTTTATTAGTTTATTCATATCCTGCCAAAGCGATCATTAACCAGAACCAGATTATGGTGATAAAAACCATAAAAGGTAGAAAAGATCGCGCTAAAAGCTTACCAAGAGTGCTTGATAAGGCGGTTGCCGATAATGGTGTGGTTTTTGGTCGTACTCAAGAGTTGTTATATGAACTTGAACAGATAGTAGGGCGCGCTAAATATAATAAGCTTGCTGATATTGAGGTGATTGTTGATTCACCGATGGCGGCTAAATTTACCAAGCACAAGGGGCTCTCGGGAGAGATATTCAAGAATATGCTTCCCGTGGTGGTTGTGTGTTTATAGATAGGCAGAAATTGGAAGCGTTAATAAGTTCAGAGGAAAATACAAAAAACACAAGCGATTAACCACGAAGGCACGAAGTTTGGGCAGGAAAATAAAAACCATAATCCCTTTGTTGTTTTCTTCGTGATTATGGTTTTTGTTTTGGGTTGTTAGTAAGAACAAAAGCTATTAACCACGAAGACACGAAGTTTGGGAAGGAAAATAAAAATCAATCACTCATCTTTTTCGGCTCTGTTGTAGAACACTGTTGTCACCCATAGGCAGCGACTAATATTTCTTGTTTATTGAGCTTCGCGTTGCTTTCCCTAAACCAAGCAAGATAATTCGATAAATACTTTGTTGCTACGCCTTTCATTTTTCCGTTAACCCAACCCTTAAAATGCGCTATTGCACCGTTCACGGTCTGGATGTGGTAAACCTTATCTATTACTCTCACTTTACCGTTTATTAGTCGCTTATGGTCACAATTTGTTTGCTTGGCTATCGTCACATATGACCATGAGCCATCACTACACAAT
>NZ_ATUO01000087.1 GCF_000420245.1 Psychromonas hadalis ATCC BAA-638
TAGGATTGGCTTCAACATTATTTGCACTTTTGTTTTTAAAATAGCCAATCACTTAGGATTGGCTTCAACATTATTTGCACTTTTGTTTTTAAAATAGCCAATCACTTAGGATTGGCTTCAACATTACTTGCGATTTTGTTTTTAAAATAGCCAGTCACTTAAGGCTTTTTGGAAACAATTTAGCGCAAGTTATTTTGTAACGATTCCTTAAGGCTTTTTGAAAAAAATTAAGGATCGGCTTCAAAATTACTTGCGCTTTTGTTTTAAAAATAACCAGTTATTTCAGGTTTTTTGAAAACAATTTAGCGCAAGTTATTGTGTAACGATTCCTAAGTAGTTCATTATTCATATTTTTTAAGACAGGGCTAAAACATGATTAAATTTATTTATGGTTTTTTATTGCTGTTTATAAGCTCTTTTTGCCATGCACAATCTCCGAACACAATGCGCTACAAACTTTATCTTGATGCCGACTTTATGAGCACGAAAAGTGCAAGTATCTCTATTTCACAAGGTATTAACAGCGCATTGGCTGAAGTCAATTTTACCGTTTCAGGGTATCAATTTGAGGTGCAGAACAAAAATCATCAAGGAAATTCATTGCGCAGCAAAAATCATCTTGAGCAATTTTTAGCAGATCCACAAGCACTACTGGTCTTCTCTGGATTACACTCTCCCCCGATTCTTGCCAATAAAGCCTTTATTAATAACAATCACATTTTACTGCTCGACCCTTGGGCAGCAGCGGGCCCGATTACCCGCAGTCGCACATCAAATAATTGGATTTTTAGATTATCAATTGATGACAGTAAAGCGGGTTACACTATTAGCCAACATGCCTTAAAACAAGGATTCAACAAACCCTTTTTATTATTAGAAGATACTGGCTGGGGGAAATCAAATAAAAAAACCATGACCAATGCATTGCAACAAGCAAACATCACTCCGCGTGGGATCACTTGGTTTAACTGGGGACTGGGTAAAAATCAAGCTCGATTAATACTGCGTGATATTACAGCCAGTGGCGCCGATGTTATCTTCTTTGTTGGTAACGCACCAGAGGGTAAAATGTTTGCCAAAGCGATGTCAGAATTACCCAGTGAATTTCGTCTACCGATACGCAGCCACTGGGGAATCACCGGAGGTGATTTCGCAGAGGAGATAACCCCCACTATACGAAAAAAACTCGATATTGAGTTTATTCAGACCTCTTTTTCTTTTCTTAATCCAGCACTCACCCCCTTTCAACAAAAAGTATTAGAGAATGCCATTGATACCTTCCCAGAGTTAAATGATGCCTATGATATTCAAGCACAAAGTGGTTTTATTCATGGGTATGATTTAACTAAATTATTAATTGCGGCCATTAAACAATCAGGATTAACGGGTGATGCAGTTGACGACCGACAAGCCATTAAACGTGCACTAGAGAATCTAAAAAAACCCGTGCAGGGTTTAATAAAAACATACCAACAACCCTTTTCAAACTATAATATTGATACACCCGATGCACACGAAGCACTCGATAGCAGTGATTATACAATGGGTTTTTATGGCCCTAAAAATGAAGTCATTCTGCTTAAATAAATTTTTAACTATTCTGCATCTCATAAACTTGAGGTGTTTTTATATAAAATAAATTATAAATGCTCAGGGCTAAGCCATTTATGCCTAGCTCAAGGCGAAAAGTGCAGCTTAGTCGTTTCAATACTACGTACATCCTGTACTTCGCCCTGCGGGTCATCCTACGGATGCTCAAATTGATTCCCAATAAATTTGTGAGCATTTTTCAACACGGTTGTCGCCAGATAACTGAAGTTTAAATTTGAACAAACGTTAAATGGCGACGTTCTGAGTAGTTACTTGCATTTTTGATTAATAGGATTATATGCCCAAACAGACCATCTCTTTTGCGATCACCCGTTTTGTTGCCCTGATCTGTATTTTATTAGCCTTACTGATCACGACGTTAGTGATTGATAAAGTGGTCAAATCTAATCAACTAGCACAAAATCATAATAATCAGCGCGAAGCAGAGGCCATCAGTCATAAATACAACACCTTTTTAAGTGACCGCTTAATTTTATTACAAGAACACGCGACCTTTCCATTAATGCTGCAAACCTTAATGCAACCAGAAAGTCATTTAGGACAAATAAGTGACTTTATGGCCGACCTGAGTATTTTAGGTAAAAAGTATAATGAAACATTAATCGACTTTGCTGGCAATACGCTTTATTCAACACAAGCAGAAACAATTAGCTACAAAGAGCAAGCTTGGTTACAACCTTTACTCAACACCGAGCAAACCAGTAGCATACAATTACTCAAGCTTAACCAACATTATTATTGGGTACTTGCGGCCGCTATTCACTATCACAATATTAGCCAAGGTATCTTATTAATTGAAATACCTGTCACCGAAATTCAGCAACAAACACAAATAAGTAATGAATTAGAAGGCCTTAATATTCAAATAATTCAACAACAAACGACTGTCATTGAATTTGGAGGGGATATTAGTGGTCCAGCGTTTGATATCAATTGGAAAAAACAGCCTATTACGTTGCGCATCACTTTTGACCAAGAACAGCTTTCCCCACATTTATATGATCTGCTTTTTGAAATCGCTTTTATCATTGCCAGCGTTACTTTTTTAATATTAATTGCCGCTTATTTTTATGCACATTATACCTTTGTGAAACCTTTGGTCTCTTTGTCTAATGCAACCGATAATTTAGAGCAAGGATTACAACAAACCGTTTTGCATGAAAATATAAAGATTTATGAATTTGCACGTTTATTTAAAAAGTTTAATAAAATGGTCAAACAGGTTGAGCAACGAGAGTTATCACTAAAGGAAACAAACAAACAATTAACACAAGCGAATCAAGATCTAAAGCTGAGTGAATCACAATTAGTGCAGTCAGAAAAAATGGCCAGCATTGGTATATTAGCGGCCGGTATTGCACATGAAATTAATAATCCGATTGGTTTTATTAAGAGCAATTTTCAAGTGTTTCAGGAATATACCCTGAGCCTTAATGCTTATATAGAAGAGAGCAAACACCAATTACCAACGGAGCAACAGCAATACCTCAGCAATAAACATGACATCGATTATATCCTCGCTGATTTACCGGCGTTATTAAGCAGTTCAATATCTGGCATCGATAGGGTTAGCGAAATAGTGATAAGTTTAAAAGATTTTTCACGTCTAGATGCACCCGATAAAACCTTATCAGATATCAATAAAGGATTACTGGCAACCATCAAAATGGTCAATAATGAGATAAAATACCACTGCGAATTACACCTGCAACTCAGTGAACTTCCTGAGTTGATGATTTATCCCGGCAAGCTCAATCAAGTGTTTATGAACCTTATCATTAATGCTGCACAAGCCATTGCAGAAAAAGGTGATATTTACATCCGTACTTTTCAAAAAAAGGGGTTTGTTATCATCGAAATTGAAGATACGGGTAGTGGTATTAAAGAGCAGGATTTAAAAAATATTTTTACCCCCTTTTATACCACCAAAGAGATTGGCAAGGGCACCGGATTAGGTTTGTCTATCTGCCATAATATTATCAAGCAGCATGGCGGAAGAATTGAGGTGCAATCAATACAAGGTAAAGGAGCTACCTTTACCATCTACCTTGCTATTTCTGCATAATCTTTATTCATATCCGAATGCCTTCGCACTACCAACAAATGCCGTGATAGTTATTTTTATACACTAAATCATTACTTAAATGTACGGTATCAATGATGTGTTTATCATCAGCCCCCATGCGCAACTGTACTTGCTCGCATGTGTTATCACCTGTAGTGCACTGTTACTCGCTCTTGCTGCATGTAAACGTTTATTCACTTCAGTGATCGAGAGCTAAAACTTGTTTATTAGACACAGAGGGATCATAAAAACTCACTTTATAGCCTAAGCGCCACAACGGCTTAATCAACAAGATGCTTGGGCTTTCGCGTAAATCATCCGTGCCCGTTTTAAACGCTAGCCCTATTACACCAATACGCATTCAATAATGTTAATAATGTGGTTGATATGACTCAGATTGGAAGCTATCTGTATTGGACCTCGCCGGATAGAAACGTGGCTTAAAATGTATTTTTTACAGCGCCGTTTAGCGATGCAGTCTCACGCATTATCGTGCAGAGTGTTAACACTGACCAGTATTTTACGCTAAAAACTTACTGCAACTCGCGTTTATTCGTCTATTAGAAGTAGATCATTTAAACCATTGGTTATGGGGTGATTTTCGTTTTTTATCGGGTGATGACAAAAGCACTTGGTACTACCTGCTAAAACAAGGGACACATATGCTTTATATCCCCGATGCCCTTGGTTATACCGTCGAAGTGATGGAAGGATCAGGCATGGAAATAATGGTACAAAATTTCCATCGCTGGTCTGGCAACATGTTACGCAATGGAACACACACTCGTTCCCACTATCGAAGTGGTAATGCCTAAAAAAATTAACCACGAAGGCACGAAGAAAAAGGAAGAACACAATAACCAGTTTCAGTTTTACTTCCTGCTCTCTGCGCTGCGTAACGACTTCGTGGTTATATTTTCCAGTTCATATTAAAAACGTGTGTATAAGAATCAGTGATGAAACAACACTTTTTTAATTGTTTAAAGTTACTTTTGTAGGTCGAAATCAGAGATCATTATTATTCATCCTAACTACCAGCTCATTTTTTTACGATAAATGGTTGAAGGACTGACCTCTAATAAGGCAGCAGCTTTAGGAATATTACCCGCACAGTGATCAATCGCCGCCTCTATGGCCTGTTTTTCGACTTTCCATAGCGGTAATATTTCTGTTGTGCCATGCGCTATAACAACGCTTCCTGCTCCTTGCTCTGACGACGTTTTAGCAACAGGTAAGTGCTGACTCACGACGGTCGTAGATAACGATTTAATAATCATTTCTGAGGTTATCTGCGTCCCCGTATTAAGCACTACCATGGCATGAAATATGTTCTCTAATTGACGTATGTTACCCGGCCAATCATAGCCACAAATTATTTTAATCACATCCCGTGATAACTGGTTAAAATGTTTATGTTCCATTTTAGAATATTTTTTGAGGAAGTATTTTGCGATTAAAACTAAATCATTCCCTCTATCTCGCAATGCCGGTAAGCTCAAAGAGATAACATTTAAACGGTAATAGAGATCGTCACGGAAATCACCGTCTAATACCGCTTGCCCGATTGAGTTTGAAGAGGCAGAAATAATTTGCGCATCAAATTTAATCACTTTGTTAGAGCCTAATGGACTGAATTCTCGCTCTTGCACCACCCTTAATAATTTTGCCTGTAATGGCTTAGACAGCGTTGTCACTTCATCTAAAAATAGCGTACCTTTACCCGCGATTGAAAATAACCCATCATGCGCATTATTTGCCCCCGTAAATGCTCCTTTTGCATGGCCAAACAGTTGTGATTCCATTAAGCTTTCACTAAAATTTGCACAATTAACCGCAACAAAAGGTTGGTCTTTATGAAAACCTTCGTAGTGACATGCTTTGGCAACTAGCTCTTTACCCGTCCCCGTTTCACCGGTAATAAAAACCGGGGCATTGGTTGTTGAAGCGTGTGTAATGCTGTTAAAAAGTTCAAACATGGTTTCATCCGCCGCAATCATGCCATGAAAATTAATCGGTGAATTGATTAACAAGGCTTCATTTTGAGCACGACTTTCAACCTTATGGCAATCACTGTCTAATGCTTTATTAACGATGAAATTAAGCTCTTTATTATCCCAAGGTTTACAGATAAAACGTTGTACGACCCCTGCATTAAATGCGCCTGAAATTTTTTGAAACTCTTGATAACCAGAGAGAATAATTCGCTGTGATGATGGCCACCTTTTTTTCATGCGTTGTAAAAACTCACACCCGTCCATCTCTGGCATACGCTGATCAGAAATAACTAATTGAGGTTGATTATTTTGGCAGTATTCAAGTGCGGCATAGGCAGACGTAAAAGTCATTAACGTCGCGGGAATATTACGTAATGCACGCTGCAATGAACTCAATATATTCGCATCATCATCAACTAATATAACTAACGGTTGAGCTTGATAAAGATCGTCATCAAATAAAATCATAACAACTCCAATGTATAGAACGGTGATCTAAGAATAGAAAAAAATCTAAGAATTGACAGCCGTGTTTGCAAATTGCGAAGCATTAAAGAGAAAGAAATAAGAATCTACAGCAACATTTTAGCAATTTGCATCTAAACTAATGAAGGGTAATAAAAGGGATCACAAATGAATAAACCATCGTTATTAATCATTGATGATGAAAAAGAGGTATTAAGTGCGCTTGAGCGACTTTTACGCAAAGATTTTCGTCTATTTCTCTTTACCGACCCATTAAAAGCACTGCACTTTTATAAAGAAAATCCTATTCCTTTGGTATTGTCTGATATGCGCATGCCAGAGATGGATGGTGCGACTTTATTAGGTGAAATTGCACAAATTTACCCCAAATCACAACGACTCATTTTAACAGGCCATGCAGACTTAGCGTCTACAGTAGCGGCGGTCAATCAGGGACATATCAGCCACTACTTTAATAAACCATGGGATAACCACGAATTAATCAACACCTTAAAAAGTGCCTTTGTTGATTATCAAAAACAGCTACTACCGATTAAATTATTGAAACAAAATCGCCATGAAAACCTGCGCCTTAGCCAACAAAATGATTCTTTATTAAAAGTGGTTCAAGATAAACAATCAAAACTAGATGCAAGTTTGTCTCATTTACAGCAAAACGAAAATAATTTTATTGAACTCTATGCCAACTTAATTTCCTTACACACTCAAGACCATACTGGTCATAATTTGCGCATCGCAAGCCAAGCAAGGTGCATCACACGGCAACTTGGTTACGATCATAAAACGACCCATCAAGCACATTTAGTGGCCTTATTATATGAAACAGGAAAGTTGGCAATCCCACAAACATTATTAACCTGTTGTTATGACAGCCTCAATAAACATCAGCAAACTAACTACAATCAGTTTTACCCATTAGCAGAAGCCATTATGCAACCCGTTGATAACCTGAAACCGATTGCGAAGATAATTAAACATATTCCTAACCATTACGATGGGTTGGGTGCACCCGATCACTTGCAAGGTGAAGCGATTCCTTTTATCTCTCGCTTAATCGCTATTTTATCTGCGTTTGATAACTTATTGCTAGGCAGAAAGATGCCACTGTCTTGCTCTTTTGTTAAAGCAAAAAAGCTCATTGAAGCACAAGTCGATAAACACTACGATCCGCATCTTATTGCCTGTTTTTCAACACTGATGAAAAATTTAACGCATTCAAAAGATGATGCCGTTGAGTATTTAATCAATGCAGCCCAGTTACGCATTGGCATGCAATTATCACAAGATATCCATAATACCCATCAAGCCATTTTATTAACCAAAGGTACGTTAATAACGCAGTTACATATTGATAAGTTATTACATTTAGAAAATACACAACAGGAGGTATTGCTGATTTATGTACACACGATGGCAGATTGATAATTCAACAATATAAAAAAGGCTTCATGATGAAGCCTTTTTGTTTTTATGATAAAGAAAATTACTCGCCTTTTTTATCACGAGAAAGTAGTGCAATAGCTGCTTCTTTTACCGCTTTTTGTTGATAAAGCACGTAGTAGATCTGCTCACAAATAGGCATCTCAATATTAAAACGTTTGGCAAGGTTATAAACCTCTTCTGTATTTCGGTAACCTTCAACCACTTGGCCAATTTCAACCTGTGCTTGCTCTATCCCTTTGCCTTGACCCAATGCCAAACCAAAACGTCGATTACGCGATTGGTTATCGGTACAAGTTAATACCAAATCACCTAAACCCGCCATGCCCATGAATGAGACTTCTTTTGCACCAAGGGCAACACCTAAACGCGTTAACTCCACCAGCCCTCGGGTAATCAGTGCGGTGCGTGCATTGGCACCAAAACCTAAACCATCAGCTAAACCTGCGCCAATAGCAATCACATTTTTAACCGCGCCACCGAGCTGCACGGCAATAAAGTCATCGGAAATATAGGTTCTAAAATTGCGTTTATTATGGAAAAAATCAGCAATATCTTGCGTGAATTTAGGATCAGATCCTGCAACTGCAACCGCAGTCGGTAACCCTTTTGCCACTTCCATTGCAAAAGTAGGACCTGAAATCACTGCCAGTGGGTATTTATCACCCAGCACATCTTTAGCAACCTCTTGTAATAAACGCCCTGTTTGTGCCTCTAACCCTTTGGTTGCCCATGCGATACGATGCTTAGGCGTTAACAATGGTTTTATCTGCTTTAGTACCAAGCCAAAGACGTGGCTTGGTACTACTAACAAAATAGTATTGGTCGCGGCGATACAAGTTGCCAAATCAGCTTCTGCTGTCAACAACTCAGGAAATGAGATACCCGGTAAAAACTCCCTGTTTTCACCATCCTTTTGTAAGCGATCTATATGATCTGCTTCATGTCCCCAAATCAGTGTTGGGTGACCATTTCGAGCCAGAGATACAGCAAGGGCGGAGCCATATGATCCCGCCCCTAAGACTGTAATGGCTTTTTTATCTAGCGCCATTCAAATACCTATTCATTAGTCTGTTAGATTAAGAATCTAATTTTGCAGTTTCTTTTGCAACTTCAGCTACTTTTTCTACTTCAGCTTGCTTTTGCATCATTGCATTTTGAAAAAGTGCATCAAAATTAACAGGCGCAAGGTTAAGCTGTGGGAAAGTACCACGTGTTACTAAGCTTGAAACTGCTTCGCGTGCATATGGGAATAAAATGTTAGGGCAGAAAGCATTTAAGCAGTGTGCCATTTGTGGCCCTTCAAGTTGACCAACTGAGAAGATACCCGCTTGCTGTACTTCACATAAGAAAGCAACTTCATCGCCTATTTTAGCTGTTGTAGTGAGTGTAAGTACCACT
This sequence comes from Psychromonas hadalis ATCC BAA-638, assembly GCF_000420245.1. GTDB lineage: Bacteria > Pseudomonadota > Gammaproteobacteria > Enterobacterales > Psychromonadaceae > Psychromonas > Psychromonas hadalis. The sequence continues at coordinate 8,998 of NZ_ATUO01000087.1, forward strand.
TCAAACACACCATCTTCTAATTTTTGGCTTTTTGTATCAATGTCCATTGAAACTTCTGGCGCCCACTCTTTTTTGAAGATAGTTGGCGAATTTGGACATTCAAAAGAGATATCTTTTACAAAGATGCGTTGAATGTTGAATTCGATTTGTGCTGCTTGCTCTTGTTGTTCTGCCATGGGAGTTCCCTTATTAAATGTTATATTTATAGTTATAGTTATTAGCGCAACATTCCTGTCGCATTAGTACCCGTTATTGTTCGGGTATTTTCACGCAAAGTCCTTTGCGAAAAAGTCGTTAAAAAGTTATTTAGCGAATAACTTATCCAGCTTGCCACTACGATCTAAAGCAAATAGTTCATCGCAACCACCTGTCGGTTGACCGTTAATCAAAATCTGAGGCACTGTTCTGCCACCCGTTAATGACACCATTTTAGCGCGCGTATCACTTTCTGAAACATTAATTTCAGTGTATTCAACCTGTTTGTTATCAAGTAACTGCTTGGCACGAATACAATATGGGCACCACGCGGTGGTGTAGATAATTACCGTTGCCATCGTTTACTTCTTGGTTGTTGGTAAGTTAGCTGATTTCCATCCGCCCATACCTGAAAAGAGATGAGTGACTTGGGTAAACTCTGCTTTCACTAACTTGGCAGCAGCACTTGCAGAGCGCGTACCAGATTCACAGACCACTATAATGGGGGTTTGTTTATTGTTTTCAATAGCAGAGAAACTTCCTTTCTCAATTTGTGACAGAGTTATATTTTTTGAATTTACAATATGACCTTTTTTAAAGTCATCATTTGAACGTACATCAACAACAATCGCATCTTGTTTATTAATGAGCATGGTTGCTTCTTGTGGAGTAATACTTTTAACACCACTTATTTTATCTTTTACCATGCTATGGATTAACATCACTGCGATAGCAACCCAAGCAAGTGATAAAATCGGATTGTTGGAAAAAAAGTCTATATATTCTTGCATTATTTTGCTCTTTTAAAGTTAGAAGGAAAAATTCGAGATGATTATATCAAGCAAAGAGAGAAATTCTTACTATTTAAAGTAAAATAATGGTGTAAATTTCAGCTTCAATTGATCCACGCAGTGACAAGCGTCTCAAATGTAGTAAAATCACACCATAATTTTATTTTTGTAATTAAAGGAAATCGTTATGACGACTGCTAAAAAACCACTTGTTCTACTTATTATGGATGGTTGGGGTTACCGCCCCGATATGCCAGATAACGCTGTTGCAAATGCAAATACGCCAGTGCTAGATCAACTTTGCAAAGATTACCCCAATGATCTTATTTCTGCATCAGGCATGGATGTTGGTTTACCTGACGGTCAAATGGGCAACTCGGAAGTAGGACATACTAATATTGGTGCAGGTCGTACGGTTTACCAAAATCTAACGAAAGTAACAAAATCGATTCAAGACGGTGATTTCTTTGAAAATGCAGTGTTTGTTGATGCCATCGATAAAGCAGTAAAAGCAGACAAAGCGGTTCATATAATGGGTCTTGCATCACCTGGTGGTGTACACAGTCATGATAGCCATATTGTTGCCGCCATTGAATTAGCAGCAAAACGTGGTGCTAAAAAAGTCTATGTGCACGCATTCTTAGATGGTCGTGATACTCCACCACGTAGTGCAGCAGGTACGCTGGCTAAATACGAAGAGGCATATAAAAAAGTAGGTGTTGGTCGCACTGCAACATTAATTGGTCGTTATTACGCACTTGATCGTGATACGCGCTGGGATCGTGTTGAAGAGGCTTATAGCCTATTAACAGAAGCAAAATCAACGTTCACCGCCGAGTGTCCGCTGGTTGGCCTTGAAGACGCTTACGCCCGTAACGAAAATGATGAGTTTGTTAAAGCCACGGTGATTGGCGAAAAAGCAGCGATCGAAGAGGGTGATACGGTACTGTTCTTAAACTTCCGTGCTGATCGCGCACGTGAAATCACTTACGCATTCACAGATGCAAACTTTGACGGTTTTGATCGTCATGTTACACCCAACATCAATTTTGCGACGCTGACGCAATATGCTGCAAATATTAGCGCACCCGCTGCATATCCAAGTGAATCACTGAGCAATACATTAGGAGAGTGGTTAGCAGATCATAATAAAACGCAATTACGTATTTCTGAAACTGAAAAATATGCACACGTTACCTTCTTCTTTAATGGTGGCATTGAAGATGAGTTTAAAGGGGAAGATCGTATCCTCATTAAATCACCCGCCGTTGCCACTTATGACCTACAACCAGAAATGAGCTCTGCTGAGTTAACCGAAAAATTAACAGCGGCCATTCGTAGTCAAAAATATGATGTGATCATTTGTAACTATCCAAATGGTGATATGGTAGGTCATACAGGTGTTTATGATGCTGCCGTTAAAGCATGTGAAGCAGTTGATAGCTGTGTAGGTGAAGTCATTGAAGCACTTAAAGAGGTTGATGGTGAGTGTTTAATCACTGCCGATCACGGTAATGCAGAGCAGATGATCGACCCTGAAACAGGGGGCATTCATACTGCACATACTAATTTACCCGTGCCATTTATCTATGTAGGTCGTGAAGCAGAAATGCAAACAGGCGGTCGTTTATGCGATATCGCCCCAACGATGCTTAAACTGATGGAAATGGAAATCCCAGCGGAGATGACAGGAACACCATTAATCTCACTAAAATAGACAGAACACGCAGTATTTAGTTATTTTACTCAACTTATTTTGCTAAATTGGGTAAAATTTCTAAATACTGAATTTTAAAAAGTAGAACAATCAATGAATAGCAAAATAGTTAACAATATTCCCTATAAAAAGTACCCTTTTTCCGCTGTTTTGCTAAATAGCCTTTTTTTAATTTTTATCTTGGTATTACCAGTACAAAATGTCTTGGCTGAAAAAAACTTATCCACACTACAAAAACAGATCCAAGCGAGCAAAATCAGTAAATCACAGCAAAACAAACAACAAAAAGCACTTGAAAATCGTATCGCAACCTCAGAGCAAGAAACCGCAATAGCAAGTCTCAAACTACAACAAACAGAACAAGCCCTCATGCTCGAAGCAACACGTCTGAATGAGCTAAAAGATGAAACTAAACAATTAAAAATAGACAAAGTAAAACAGCAAAAACTGCTAGAACAGCAATTAATTAGTGCTTATATGGCCGGTCAAAATGATTTAGTAAAGTTACTGCTTAATCAAGAAGATCTCAGCAAAATAATTCGCGCTAAAAGTTATTACCACTACCTTAATAAAGCACGCCTTGAAAGCATTGAACAACTGCAAGTAACACAACTGCGCATTGAAAAAAATAGAAGTGAGCAAGCAGAATCACTTATTGCATTGCAAACAATGCGTGATGAACAAGTTAAAAGTAAAGCAAAACTGCTCGAAGAAGGCAAGAAACGTAACAAAGCACTGCGTGAACTCAAACAAGATATTAACTACCAATCGGCACGTTTAGCACAACTAAGTGAAGCAGAGAAAAACCTCAAGAAAAAACTCAGAAGACAAAAAGAGATCCGCCAAGAAAAAGAGTTAGCAGCTGCCAAAGCAAAAGCTACCAAGAAAATCACGCCTAAAAATGCAGAGCAAAGCCACTCTAAAATCGCCAAATTAAAAGGACAACTAAAGTGGCCTATACGCGGTAAAGTATTAGCGCGTTTTGGTAGTAAACGTAGCGCTCAAATAACATGGAAAGGGATCTCTATCTCTGCTAACGAAGGAGAAAAAGTACGCGCGGTTGCCACAGGAAGAGTCTTATTCGCAGGTTATTTCAAAGGTTACGGCATGGTCATTGCGCTTGATCACAGTGATGATTACATCACCTTATATGGTTACAACCAAACACTACTACAAAAAACAGGGGATATTGTTTTCCAAGGGGATGCCATTGCACTCGCAGGTCACAGTGGAGGCCAAGAAAGAAATAGTCTCTATTTTGAGCTAAGCCATAAAGGTAAAGCGCAAGATCCTCTGAAATGGCTTCAGCCACGTCGCCGTTAAGAGAGTAATTACACAGTGAAACGTCGACTAACAAGCTTAATTATTGCCCTGTTTATGGTGTTACAAAGCCCGCTTAGCATTGCAAAACCAGCCATTCAACTTGCCATTGTGTTAGATGATATCGGTAACAGCTTATATGATTTCCAAGCACTCAACCTGCCCTCAGAAATCACATTTTCAATTTTGCCCTACACCCCGCATGCTAAAAAAATTGCACAGCTTGCTCAAAAGCAGCAACGAGAACTGTTATTACACGTACCGATGCAAGCAAAAACGAATAATAGCAAGTTAGGTAAAGGTGCGCTAATGCTCGATATGCAAGAGCCTGATTTTAAAGCACAGCTCCAGAAAGCACTGCACTACCTGCCCGACGCAACAGGCATTAATAACCACATGGGTAGCGTGTTAACAGAGCAAGTAAAACAGATGAAATGGATAATGGATGTGCTCAACAAACAGGGGTTATATTTCCTTGATAGTCGCACAACAGCACAAACCATCGCAGAAAGTACCGCTAAAATTTCAGGTACTCCCGTACTCAGACGGCATGTTTTTTTAGATAATATCAAAACAGAAAAAGCGATGGAAAAACAGTTTCAACTAGCGATAAAACTGGGCAGAAAACAACACTCTGTTGTTATTATCGCCCATCCTTATCCTGAAACCATCCAGTTTTTAGCCAAAAAGTTTAAGCAAAAAAATAGCCAAGTGGAGTTAGTTGCACTGCAAGAATTGTTGCCACAAAGTGCACGTTTAGCAATGGCCAAAAAACGTAGTGAACAACAGCAAGTGAATAACATGGTCATCCACGATGCCATTAATGACCAAACCCAGCAAACACAATAAAATAAGAGTCTACCATGCGTTTATCTGTTTTTTCCCCGACCAGCTCTCCACAACTCTTTATCGATCTTAAAAAGCTATATCACGGCTATCTCGATGAACAACAACTCACAGTTGAAGCATTACAAACGTTAATCAGTATTCCTAATAAGCTATTTTTTACTACCTTGTTTAATGCACGTCACCTCGGTGCAGTGCAAGTTTCAATCCAGCAGCAAAAAGCAGAATTAACGCTGTTATGCATCCGTGACATTACTCGTCGCCGCGGTGTCGGAAAAAATCTGTTACGTGAAGTAGAGAAGCAGTTGCAAGAAAGAGGCATTAATACGGTTCAATTATCGTTAACCGATATAAAAGAGAGTGAACAACAAGGATTAAAACACTTTATGTTAGTTTGTGGTTACCAGCTCAATGGGCAAATTTTTCTGAAAGAGCTATAAAATAAAAAACCACGCAAGCATGGTTTTTTTATTATTACAACGGAAATTTATCGACCCGCTTTAGGGAAACCTCCCATCATCATACCTAATACTATTTGCATATTATTTGTCTCGGTATCCGACCTGTCCTTTTCAAAATCAACAAAACCCTGCATCGCAGAGCGCCAATAAACTTGGCCTAATTTTGTATCTAATACAGCTAATAAAAAAGAGCCTTTTTCATAACGTTTGTCAGTAATATCACGACTATTCACCCCAGGCAACAAACCAAACTTCTGTTGTATTTTTTGATCTGCCAAGTCATCTTCTAATGCAAAAAGATAACCTATCACCACATCCGCTTGAATCGGATCGGGTTGATAAACATAGCCTTTAGTTTTCAGATAACGGATAATTTCACCACGAATATATTGATGAAGTTCTCTTTCACTACCATCATTAATCGTCGATAACACATGACTATACTCTTTGCTCCAAGTGAAACTAGTAAATGCAGGTAATACATCTGCAGGTTTCGCACTACTAACCACCGTCATACGCTTTGCTTTACGCTCTTGTTGCGCCTGCTCTACCGACGAACTACATCCTGTAATGATAAAAAAGGATGTTATTAAACTCAACATTAATACCATTTTTTTCATGCTAATCTCCGCAATTATCTTTCTCTATTGATTTTCAGTCACAAATGAAGCTGCTTTTTGCATTGTTTTAATACAAGATCCAGAGATATGTCCATTTTCACTCAAGTGACGACGCCAAGCGCGCGCTCCAGGCAAACCTTGAAATAAGCCTAACATATGTCGAGCGATATGATTCAAATATGATCCATCACTGAGCTGTTGCTCAATGTAAGGATACATCTCTTCTAATACTTCAAAGCGTGTTAATACTTTACCCTGTCCTTTAAATAAACGCTGATCAACCGAGCTTAAAATATAGGGATTTGAATACACTTCACGTCCGAGCATCACACCATCTAAGTGCTTCAGGTGTTCTTCACACTCATCCAAGGTTTTAATGCCACCATTAATCGCGATGGTTAACTGCGGAAAATCTTTTTTAAGCTGATAAACACGCTCATAATCCAGAGGAGGAACATCTCTGTTCTGCTTAGGGCTTAAGCCACTCAGCCATGCTTTGCGCGCATGGATAATAAAAGTATCACAACCTTTGTTATGCACCTTGTCAATAAAATCACACAAAAACTCATAGGAATCTAAATCATCAATACCAATACGTGTTTTCACAGAAACAGGTAAACCAGAAGCGTCCTGCATCGCTTTAACTGCATCACCCACTAAATCCCCTTCCGCCATCAAACACGCGCCAAAACGCCCATTTTGCACACGATCAGAAGGACAACCGACATTGAGGTTTATCTCATCATAACCACGCTCTTTGCCCGCTAACGCAGATTTAGCCAAATCAAGCGCAGCAAAACCACCCAACTGCAAACAAACAGGATGCTCTGCATCACCCTTTTTCAGGTAATCTCCTTTACCGTACAAAATAGCCCCGGTGGTCACCATCTCAGTATATAACAGCGTATTTTTACTCATCACACGATGAAAATGGCGACAATGCCTATCGGTCCAATCAAGCATCGGGGCGATGGAAAAGCGGTTTGATGGGTAAATAACTTTTGAAAGCATAAGATCTATTCAACTATAATGGGCAATGAAAGGTTAATTGTAACGTGAACAGCTAAGAGAGTAAAAGATTCCAATGGATAGACAAGCAACTCCAGACAGCCATTTTGTTAAGCTTGAAAAGGTGAAATACCCGTTGGTAAATCAATTTTACAAACGGGTTTATAACAAGGGGCTTACAGGTGAAAATGAAGCGCTTTTTATCTTAAAAAATGAGTTGGAATTATTTGTAGTGCAAAAATAAAGCCAATTAAAAGTGAGTGATTGTTAACCGGGGTTGCCTGTGCGCCAGACTATCGGCATCAATGTCATGCTTCTTTACTCATTAAAAAAACGGCTTATACCCAAACGACTTGATAATATTTCGCATCTAGCTCATCGCACTTCAAACTGCAAAATTGAAGGTTTGAAAGTTGTCATTAATTCTACTCGTTAAAGTACTACCAATTTCGGGAAGGGTAAGGCTAAAAAACTCATT
>NZ_ATUO01000088.1 GCF_000420245.1 Psychromonas hadalis ATCC BAA-638
GTAAAATCTGATGGTGGGAGGCTTCAAGGAAAAGATGTACAGCTATATATCTCTGCTGAGTTTGGCATTCAATACAAAAAATCAAACATCTAAAAATTATCGCATACATTAAATTTGAGTTGGATAACAACGCGTTCAAAACACCCCAAACAATCAATTGAAGCACAGGAAGATTTTAAAAAAAATCCAATTAAAAACGATCCTTAAGATCCCGGGTCATATTGCTTTAGATCGGGTTGATATCTGGTTTCAAGACGAAGCACGTTTTGGACAACAAAATACAACGACTAAGATTTGGGCTGAAAAAGGTTCAAGACCACGTGTAGTACAGCAACAACAATTCACTTATGCGTATATATTTGGTGCTGTTTGCCCTACGAATGGTAAAACAGAGGCCATCATTGCGCCTTTTAGTAACATGGAGGTGATGAAAGAACATTTAGCACTCATAGCCAAAGCAACAGAGACAGGCCGTCATGCTGTTGTACTCATGGGCGGTGCAAGTTGGCATCAAGAGTATTTAGACGAAACGTTTCCAAACCTCAGTATTATTCATATCCCCCCTTACTCTCCAGAACTAAACCCAATTGAACAAGTCTGGTCATGGATGAGACAAAATGAAATCGAAAATCGTTCTTTTAATGGTTATGACGACATTGTAGAAAAGTGTTCCATAGCTTGGAATAATTTTAGAAGTGATACTGATCGAGTCATTTCACTTTGTTCGAGATCATGGATTAATATGACTAGTTAATTAATGGAATTGGTATTAGTTCCGGTGGGGCTGTTTTAATTATATCGATTTATTAATGAACCTGAATTCGACAGATTGGTATAATACTGTGATTTACTTATTAAAAAAGGATCTATTAATAGTAAATCCAATACTTATTAGATACTTTATAGCATTGACCTTTATAGGGAGACTAGTAATGATAATCAATAAATTAAATAGTCGCCGAATACCATTTATTGTGTTTAGTTTATATTGTTTAGTTAGTCTTTCATCAGCTACATTGTTATGGAAGTATAGCTATCAGCAACTTACACATTCAAGCCAGAAACAGCTTGAACTCTTTTCTCGCCATCTTGAAGGGAAGCTTGAACGTTTTGCTTATATTCCTCAATTGTTAAGCAGGCAAAGCTTAATGGTTAACGCTTTGCAAACTCCTAATAATACCGCCTTACGTGAAATCATTAATCGACATCTTGATACGACCAACCAGATTATAGGTGCATCTGATACTTATTTACTTAATATTCAGGGTACCACTATTGCATCAAGTAATTGGTTACTTGAGCGTTCTTTTGTAGGTAAAAACTTTTCATTTAGACCCTACTTTCAAGAAGCTATGAATGGTAAAAAAGGCGATTATTTTGCATTAGGGTCAACCTCAAGTAAGCGAGGTTACTATTATTCTTTTCCTGTTAAGTATGCTGGAGAAGTCATTGGTGTAGTGGTGGTGAAAATGGATGTTTCCTCAATAGAAAAAGATTGGATTGGAAAACCACAACATTTTTTAGTGACAGATCCAAATGGAGTTGTGTTTATTTCAACGCAAGAAACTTGGCTATTTCAAAGCCTCAGTGTACTCAGTGAGGCAATACAAGATGAAATTAAACAAGAATGGCGCTATCTAGGTAAACATATTGAGGTGTTGCCGTTTGATGGTAAATTTGATCAAAGCTCATCTTTAATACGATTTTCTCTTGATGGGAAATTTCCAAGATATTATTTGGCATTAACTAAAAAATATGTCAAAGCGGGCTGGAATATACGTATTTTTGTGCCGACAAAGAGTATTACTTATAGCATTGTGATACTGCTTATATTGCTTACTTTACTTTTTATATTGTTATATCTTATTTTAATTTTATTCGCTCAAAGGCAAATGAGAAATGATGAGAAAGAACGTTTACAAGCTAAAGCAAAGCAACAACTTGAATTTCAAGTCATGCAACGCACATCTGCTTTACATGCAGAAATCAATGAAAGGCATAAAACAGAACTTGCTTTAAAAAACATTCAAAAAGAATTAATACAAGCCGCAAAGTTAGCGGTATTAGGGCAGTTATCTGCTAGCATTAGTCATGAATTGAATAACCCACTGGCGGCCATTCGTAGTTATGCTGATAATGCATTAATTTTTCTTGAACGATCTAAAATAGCGAAAGTAAGTAGTAATTTAATACGTATTACTCTCCTAACAGATCGCATGGCTACAATTAGTGCTCAGTTGAAAGCATTTGCTCGGAAATCAGATGGAGTGATGACGGTGATCGCCTTACAGCCTGTATTATTGGCCTCATTTGAATTAGTTAAACCACAACTCAAAGCGAGTAAGGTCAAGTTAGTATTGAAGTTGCCGAGTAATAATATTCTAGTCAAAGCAGAGCCTATTCAGCTTGAACAAATATTTGTGAATATACTGTCTAATGCGATTCAGGCGATGCATGATAGCGATATAAAAAATATTGATGTGACTTTATCTACATCACAATACCAAGCGTTAGTGGAAGTTTGCGACACAGGGCCTGGTATCGCCGAATCTGATATTGGGCAATTATTTGAGCCCTTTTTTACAACTAAAGAGACTGGACTTGGTCTTGGGTTATCTATCTCACAGCAGATTATTAATAGTATGAATGGCCATCTTTGGGCTAAAAACAAAGAAAATTTTGGAGCAATATTCTCTATTTCCCTACCATTACAACAAAATCAGGAGTTAAAATGAGTCCGGTTTTTTTTATTGATGATGAATACGATCTCAGAGTTGCAAATGAACAAACCTTTGAATTAGCTGAAATTGACGCGCAGTTTTTTGCCGATGCAGAATCGGCATTGTTAGCGATGCAATCGACTATGCCGATTGTGGTCATTACTGACATTCGTTTACCCGGTATTTCGGGACAACAATTATTAACCACTCTGGCTAAAAAAGATGCTGATTTACCGGTTATTCTCATCACTGGGCATGGCGATATTTCGATGGCGGTACAAGCGATTCATGAAGGAGCTTATGATTTTATTGAAAAGCCTTTTTCTTCAGATCGTCTAATAGAAACAACCCGTAAAGCAATAGAAAAACGTCAATTAACCATGGAAAATAGGCGCCTTAAAAAAGCACTACTAGGTAAGGAAACCCTTGGTCCGAGAATTATTGGTAATACCCCAAGTATTATTGAATTACGGAAAATGGTAGCACAAGTTGCTGATACCCAAGCTGATATTTTATTATTTGGTAAAACAGGAACAGGTAAAGAATTAGTTGCTCGTTCATTACATGAACAAAGTCAACGAAGTGCCAACAATTTTGTTGCTGTAAATTGTGGTGCAGTACCAGAAAATCTTATCGAAAGTGAGTTATTTGGCCATGAAAAAGGGGCGTTTACTGGAGCAGATAGCTTGCGTATTGGTAAGTTTGAGTATGCTCAAGGCGGGACATTATTCCTTGATGAAATTGAGTCAATGCCAGTTCAAGCGCAGGTTCGTTTATTAAGAGTATTACAAGAGCGTAGCTTAGAAAGAGTAGGTTCGAATGTATCAATTCAGTTAGATATTCGTATCATTGCGGCGACTAAGATAGATTTGGCTAGCTCTCCTGATTTTAGACAAGATCTTTATTATCGGTTAAATGTTGTTACTTTAAACTTGCCCTGTTTAGAACAGCGAAAAGCAGATGTTCCGATATTATTTCACCATTTTTTACTGGTTGCGGCTGCTCGTTATGGTAAGGCAGTGCCTGCTTTACCTAGTAATGATATGCAAGCCCTGTTAGCGCATGACTGGCCTGGAAATGTACGTGAGCTGCGTAATGCTGCTGAACGTTTTATTTTACTGGGTTCATTAACGGGACTGAATAACAATGATGATCCTAGTGACTCTGGTTTAAGTTTATCTGCACAAGTTGAAGCCTTTGAAAAAAGTCTCATTGAACAAGCTTTGGAAATAACAGGGGGCAGTATTAAAGGCACGATGAGCACACTTAATTTAGCACGTAAAACGCTATATGATAAAATGCAAAAGCATGGATTAGAAAAGAAAAACTATAAAGGTGAATAGTTTTTCTCTTCTTCGTTTTACTCTTTCTAAATTAGAAAGAGGTGCGTCGGTAACTTCTGTATTTAGGTGTCCAGAAATTTTCAGTTAAACGGCGTTGCATAGTCTGTTCAGAAATTGGTGGCGCTAATCCATCTTCAATGGCTTGCTGGGCTACTGCATAAGCAATTGATTTACTAATTGCTTTGATTTCACTTAATGCAGGTAATAATGCTCCATTTGGTTTTTTATATTGTATTGAGGCATCCGCGAGCGACTGGCTTGCTGCCATTAACATATTATCGCTAATGGATGTTGCTCTAGCCGCTAAGACACCTAACCCAATCCCCGGGAAAATATAACTGTTATTACATTGTGAAACTTCAAAATACTGCCCTTTATATGATGTTGGGGGAAATGGGCTACCCGTTGCTACAATGGCTTTGCCATGACTCCAGTTAATAATATCTTGAGGAGTGGCTTCCACTCGTGACGTTGGATTTGATAAAGGTAGTACAATAGGATGATCTGTATTTTTACAAAGATCTTCTATTACTTGTTGGGTAAATAGATCAGGTTGCCCACAGACCCCAATTAATACCGTTATTTTTGCTTCTCTAACCACTTGCTCTAGGCCTCGCTTTTGACTATTGTCCCAGTCGTTCAAGTCCACTGATTTTTGTATTAATGGTTGCTGAAAAGACTGTAAATTAGGCATGTCATCGGTTAGCAAACCGTAGCGATCAACCATAAATATCTGTGATCTCGCTTGTTGTTCCGATAAACCTTCACGTTGCATTTGTCTGACAATATGCTCTGCAATACCACAACCTGCTGAGCCTGCTCCTAAAAAAGCAACTAGCTGATCGCTTAGTTTTTCATTTTTGTTCTGACAAGCTGCAATCAGTGTTCCAACCGAAACCGCAGCTGTCCCTTGAATATCATCATTAAAACAACATAGTTCATTACGATACTTCATCAGCAGGGGCGTTGCATTTGTTTGGGAAAAATCTTCAAATTGTAATAAAACTTCTGGCCAACGACGACGAACGGCTTGAATGAATAGATCAATAAATTCATCATATTGATCGCCAGTAATACGAGGATGGCGACAACCCATATACATAGGATCGTCCAATAAATGACTATTATTAGTGCCAACATCTAACACTATTGGTAAACAATAAGCGGGGCTGATACCACCACAGGCGGTATATAAAGCTAATTTACCAATGGGGATACCCATGCCTCCAATACCTTGATCACCGAGTCCTAAAATTCGTTCTCCATCGGTAACGACGATCACTTTTACATTTTGTTTAGTCGCATTTTGTAACATGTCATCAATTTTATGACGTTCAGGGTAAGAGATAAATAGGCCCCTTTTACGACGGTAAATTTTAGAAAATTGTTCGCAAGCAACGCCAACTGTTGGTGTATAGATTAGTGGCATTACTTCTTCTAAATGATGTTCAATTAAATGATGAAAGAGAGTTTCGTTGGTATCTTGTATATTTCTCAAGTAGATATGTTTATCTAAATCGGATGTAAAAGAGGAGAGTTGTTGGTAAGCACGTACTGACTGTTCTTCAATGGATTCAATATTATGTGGTAGTAATCCTGTTAAATTAAAGCTGTCTCTTTCCTCTTGCGAAAAAGCACTGCCTTTATTAAGTAAAGGCGATTCTAGTAATGCGGGACCTGCAAATGGAATGTATAAAGGGCGTTTAAATGGCATAAATCCTCGTTATAAAATATAGTTTAAATGGAAATTATTCATTATTTAATCGGTCGCTAGTACTTTTGTGTTTATATATTATATTGCAAAATATTTACATTGTTAATATTTTGTTAATAGTAGTAAGGTGGATCGTGTTTTTTGATAGTGATAAATGTGGGTGAGAAAAGAAAAACTATTAGGTGATAGTTTTTCTTTTTCCATTTATTATTATGATCCAACTAGACATTTGAAACATAAAAACTATTTTGTGATAATTTCAGGCCCCATCATTAGTGTTGGTAACCAAGTTGAAATCCAAGGTACATAAGTGACTATAAGTAAGAATAAGAACATCACACCGACTAACGGTAATGACGCTTTGACCACTCTCATCATAGACATTTTAGCGACACCTGCGGTTACAAATAGGTTTAAACCAACGGGAGGCGTTATCATGCCTATCTCCATATTGACTACCATCATAATACCTAAATGAATAGGGTCGATACCTAATGCTATTGCAATTGGGAATACTAATGGCGCAACGATAATAAGTAGACCCGAAGGTTCCATAAATTGGCCTCCAATTAGTAATAATACGTTAACTACAATTAAAAATTCTATTGGCCCTAATCCTGCAGAAAGCATCGCTTCTGTTATCATCTGAGGAATACGTTCTTCAGTTAATACATGTTTCAATATCAATGCATTAGCGATAATGAACATTAACATGATAGTCAACTTTCCTGCTTCATATAATGTTTTTCGTGTATCTTCATGGCAGAATACATGTAACGCTTTACGCCAATATGGTTTCGCTTTTTTCTCTTCTGGCTCTTTTTCAGAGAAAGGTCCCATGTCTTTATAAATAAAATTAGAGATAAAGAATGCATATACAGCGGCGACAGCTGCCGCTTCAGTAGGAGTAAATACACCTCCATAAATACCACCAAGAATGATAACAATCAGTAATAATCCCCAACCTGCATCTTTAGCGGAATCAAATACTTCTTTCCAACCAACAAAGGGTTGCGCGGGAATATCTTTGACTCGAGCATAGATATAGATAGCAACCATTAACATCAAACCTGCTAGTAAACCAGGTAGTACCCCCCCTAAAAACATTCGTCCAACGGAAACATCCGTTGCTGCTGCATAAACCACCATTACAATTGAGGGAGGAATCAAAATACCTAATGTACCGGCATTACAAATAACGCCCGCCGCAAAGTCTTTGCTATAGCCATTTTTCACCATACCCGCAATGACTATACCTCCGATCGCAACTACCGTGGCAGGGGACGATCCTGAAAGCGCGGCAAACATCATGCAAGCAACAACGGATGCCATGGCTAATCCGCCACGTAATGAACCCACTATCGCGATTGCAAATCGAATTATTCGCTTAGCAACGCCACCGGTTGCCATAAAACTTGATGCTAAAATGAAAAAAGGAATGGCTAATAAAGTGTAATGCCCTGCAAAGGCATTAAATAATGTTTGTGCAACGGATGCTAAGGAAGCATCGGAGTGAAGTAACAAAAATACGATGCTTGAAAGACCCAATGAAACAGCAATGGGAACACCAATTATCATAAATGCGATGACCATTAAAAATAGATATAATAGCTCCATAATTATTCTCCTTGCTCTGATTTATGGAACTCTTCTAAATCTTCTTCCGCTTCGTGGCTAGCAATCATCCGATCTATTTTCCCTGTTGCTATTTGCCAAGCAAGCTGCATAAACCTAAAGGTCATCATCGCCATACCCAATGGCAGTGCAAAATAGGGGATAAAGCGGGGTAATCTTTCGTATCTTTCTCCTTCATTAAACCAATCCGAGAGAAACTGTAAAATTTCAGGCATGGGAATATCTTCAGTTTCATACCATGCCCTGTCCGTAATAAACGGCAGCCAGTAATTCCAAGAGCCAATCAATAGACTGATAGAAAAAAATAAACAGCAAAATACGGAGACTAATGCGAAGGTTTTTTTAAGCCCTTTTGGTGCAAGGTTAATAACGACATCAACACCAATATGAAAATGTTTTTTTACGCCAAATGAAGCGCCTACTAGCACCATCCATGCAAACATAAACACGGTCAACTCTAAGGCCCATAAAATATTGCCATTAAAAACATAGCGAAAAACGACGTTAGCGAAGGTTAACAAAGTCATTAACCCTAAAAATAGGGCAATTAACGTCTCTTCCATATAGTCTGTTATTTTCCCTACTCGGGTAAAAAATCCAGTTTTCATTGTCTTGCTCCGAATTTGAAGTATTTGTTTTATTGGGTTTAGAATCAAATTCTTGTCAACAATGTAATAACAAGCATTTGATTCTATGTGCTTTTATTTGTTAGACGCTAATGCAGCTTTAATCATGTCACTGCCTATATCTTTTTCAAATTTTGCCCAAACTGGTTTAAGTGCAGTTACCCAAGCTGCACGTTGTTCAGGAGTTAAAGTGCGAATCACCCCTCCAGCAGCAATGATATTTTGCTTATTGGTTTCATTTACTTTTCTAGATTCTGCATTTCTTGTTTGTGTTACTTCACTTAAAATGGTGGCGAGTTGCGTTCGAACATCATTTGGTAGGCCATCCCACCAATCGTTTGAGGTAACGACTAAGTAATCTAAAATACCGTGATTAGTTTCAGTGATGCCATCTTGTACTTCGAAGAATTTTTTACCGTAAGTATTTGACCAAGTATTTTCTTGTCCATCGATAACTTTAGTTTGTAAGGCACCATAAACTTCTTTAAATGACATTTTTTGTGGGTTAGCACCTAGTTGTTCAAATTGTGCGACTAATACGTCGGATGCTTGTACTCGAAACTTCAGACCTTTTGCATCTTCTGGCATTAGTAAGGGTCTGTTTGCAGACATTTGTTTCATACCATTATGCCAAAACTCTAACCCTTTTAAGCCTCGACGTTTCATGGCATTTTTCAACTTCTCACCATTTTCTGAGTTCTGAAAACGATCGACTGAATCAATATCTGTAAAGAGGAAAGGTAAATCAAAGATACGGTATTTTTTAGTTATTTTTTCAAATTTAGACAGTGATGGTGCCGCTAATTGTACGTCACCACTTAACAGTGCTTCTAATACTTGATTATCATCATAAAGTGTTGAATTAGGGAACACTTGCATACATGCTTTACCATTCATTTCTTTATTTACTCTTTCTTCTAATAAAGAAGCTGCCACACCTTTAGGATGTTTGTCGGTATTTGTTACATGGCTAAATTTAATGACTATTTCACCAGGATCACAGTTAGCTGAAACATTAAAACTAGCTAGTATTGCCACGGTACCTATTGATAATATTGTGAGGGGTTTTAACATGTTGTACTCCTTGTTCGATAATTGTGTCGGTTTTATTGTACGTATCACTTTGCATAAATTGCACACGATTTTGGTTGAACTAAATACAATGTTGCAACAGGCGTACCAATGCTGCAAGAATGTTAACGGATCGTTATGGGAGTGGCTATGTGGTATGTTTGATTTGTTTTTGCTGATTTATATTGTTGTTGGGTAATCAATAAAGGGGGGGAATCCACCCAATATCATGTTGATTTGGGGGGATGTTGACCATCTGTTTTTAGCCGGACCAAGCAATATTTCTTAAACCAATAGCTCCAATGCCAACCGTTTTTATTTTACTTTTTCTCTGATGATAATATGTATATTTTTGGCTGTTTTTTACGAGTAGGTTTTTTTGATTGTAATAAATATTGTAGTACTCAGAAAGTCATTATCTGAGTGTGTTTTTGCGGTGTAATGGCTATAGCTAGTGCAAGTTATTTAAAAAGAGTCCCCCACAAACAACATGCTAATCACTCCTTCTCTTAGTGCTCCTTTTGATAAGCTTATCGCTTGTATATTTAAGCATTCAAATAGGGCGATTAGGATTGCTAGACCACTGGGAAATACGGGCTTTCTAGATGTTTTTAGGCCCTTAATATTAAGCTTATCGATCTGTTTGCAACGGATGCATTGTTGTTTAATGCTATTGAGTAATTTAAGTGTTAACTGTCTCTCTAACAATTGTACGCTATTCACTTCATTGACCGCTTGAATCGTACCTGATGCGCCCATACAACGAGACCAATTCAACTCTTGATAATGAGCGAGTTGTGGCTGGATAATATTTTTAGCTGCTGTTATCGCCAGTGAAAAGTTTTTACTGTTTAGTTTGTTATCTGAAAAGTAGCTATTTAACCAAGTAACACAGCCCATGTCTAAGCTTTCTGCTTTTAACACTTTATTGCCTTGGCCAATAATTAACTCGGTACTGGCACCACCAATGTCAATGACCATTAACTGTTCTTTTATATGCTCAGTGAAAGCGACACCACGATAGATAGTTTTTGCTTCTTCGATTCCTGAAATTAGATTAATGGGCAGTTTCAGAATCGCTTCTGCTTGGCTTATAAAGAATTGTTTATTGTTAGCAAGGCGCAATGCGGCGGTGGCGGTGATTATTATTTTATAAGGTTGTATTTTGTCGAGTTGAATGCGAAATTTTCGCAGGCAATCTAGGCTGATGGCGATTGTTGATTGCTTTAGGTTATTATTGCTGTCTAACCCTGAGGCAAGTCTAACTTTTTGTTTGTGCTTAGAAAAAACGCTAAAGCCACTATCTGTTTTGGTCACTGTTAACATATGAAAGCTGTTAGAGCCAAGGTCGATAATGGTATAGCGTTTAGCGCCCATCGTTAGCGTTTATGGCTACGATGATAGTTGTCTTTGCGACTATTGTGTCGACTATTACCGTGAGATTTGTATTTTGTTACTTTCATAACAGGTAACGAATCAAGCAGTGCATCTTTATCGTATTCACTTACTGGGATTGAGTGCTTAATATACTCTTCAATTCCTGGTAGATTAAAGACATACTTCTCACAGGCAAGTGTGATCGCTAATCCTGTTGCTCCTGCACGACCAGTACGGCCGATACGGTGTACATAATCTTCACAATCATCAGGTAGGTCGAAGTTAAATACGTGTGATACTTTAGGGATATGTAAACCACGCGCAGCAACATCGGTTGCAACCAAAATATCTATTTCACCATCAGTGAACTGTTTTAATACTTTTTCGCGTTTTTTCTGTGGTACATCACCTGTTAATAGACCTGCACGTAAACCATCACCAGCCAAATAACCCCACACTTTTTCACAAACATGTTTGGTATTAGCAAAAACAATCGCTTTTTCTGGCCACTCATCTTCCATTAAGCTGAGTAATAAAAGCATTTTGTCTTCATTCGAAGGATAAAATAGTTCTTCAGTAATATTGTCTGAGGTCATTTTCTCAGGTTCAATTTGAATATGTTGCGGATCGTTCATCTGTTCAAATGCAAGTTCTTGTACTTTATGTGAAAGCGTTGCAGAGAAGAGCATATTTAAGCGCTGATCGGGTGCCGGCATAAGTTTAAAGAGATAACGAATATCTTTAATAAAGCCAAGATCAAACATACGATCTGCTTCATCAAGCACTACACTTTGAATTGATCCAAGGTTAATAGCACCCTGTTTAACAAAGTCGATGATACGGCCTGTTGTGCCAATTAAAAGATCAACGCCTTTTTCGAGTTTATTAAGTTGAATTTCAACTTTTTCGCCCCCATATGCTAAACCAAGGCGTAAATTAGCTGCTTTGGCAAGTATGATGGCATCTTTATGAATTTGAATTGCAAGTTCACGTGTCGGCGCTAGAATGATAGCGCGAGGTTGATTCTTACGGCGATTTTCAGGCGCTTCATTAACTAAAAGGTGATGAAGGACGGCGGGCAAAAATGCCAATGTTTTACCTGTGCCTGTTTGAGCTTGCCCTGCAATATCTTTCCCTAAAAGGGTGATTGGCAACGACATTGCTTGAATTGGGGTACAGAATTCAAAACCTTGTGCGGTTAGACCTGAAATTAGACTCTTCTCTAAAGGAAGGTCTGCAAATTTTATTTGAGTTAGATGTGTATTATTCATTTGCGAAGCATAACAGTTTATGTATGCAATAAGTATTGAGATCGATTCAAATAATGAAATTTAATATTACTATATTCGTGATATAGTAACTTTTTACAGTTAATTCCTTCTGGAGAGAAAAATGAGCGATAATATCGTAACTTTAAGTGATGCAAGTTTTGATGAAGATGTAGTCAATGCTTCTGGCCCTGTTTTAGTCGATTTTTGGGCTGAATGGTGCGGACCTTGTAAAATGATAGCCCCTATTCTTGGCGAAATTGCCACTGAATATGCAGGTAAAGTTACTATCGGTAAATTAAATATCGATGAAAATAGTGCGACACCACCAAAATTTGGTATTCGTGGCATTCCAACACTATTACTATTTAAAGATGGTAAAGTCGCAGCCACCAAAGTTGGCGCATTATCTAAGACTCAGCTTGTTGAATTTTTAGACGCAAATATCTAAAAATTGTTATTAGATTGGATAAGTTGTGATCTACAGCGTGTCCAATCTGGACTATTGTAAAATATAGTGCTACCTTATACGCTCAAAATACGAACAAATCTATTCTTACATTTCAACCATCCACTCACATCAAATCAGATTATCAATATAACTTATGAATCTAACTGAATTAAAAGACACTCCCGTACATAAACTTGTAAAACTTGGCGAATCACAAGGGCTGGAAAATTTAGCGCGGCTGAGAAAACAAGACATCATCTTTGCCATCTTAAAAGCACACGCAAAAAGTGGCGAAGACATTTTTGGCGCGGGTGTGTTAGAGATATTACAAGATGGCTTTGGCTTCCTACGTAGCTCTGACAGTTCATACCTTGCAGGACCAGATGATATTTACATCTCGCCTAGCCAGATTCGTCGTTTTAATCTGCGTACGGGTGACACTGTTGAAGGTAAAATTCGACCACCTAAAGATGGTGAACGTTATTTTGCTTTGTTAAAAATTAACCAAGTTAATTATGATAAACCTGAAAATTCACGCAATAAAATTCTATTTGAAAACTTGACCCCTATTCACCCTGATGAACGCTTGCGCTTAGAGAGTGGCAATGGCAGTACTGCTGATATCACTGCACGTATTTTAGATCTGGTTTCTCCTATCGGTAAAGGTCAGCGTGGATTGATTGTTGCACCGCCCAAAGCGGGTAAAACAATGTTGCTACAAAACATTGCACAAAGTATTGCCAATAATCACCCTGATGCAGTGTTGATCGTACTGTTAATTGATGAGCGTCCGGAAGAAGTAACAGAGATGAGCCGCTTAGTACGTGGTGAAGTGGTTGCTTCTACTTTTGATGAGCCTGCAAGTCGTCACGTACAAGTGGCAGAAATGGTTATCGAAAAAGCAAAGCGTTTAGTTGAGCACAAAAAAGATGTGATCATCTTACTTGATTCAATTACCCGTTTAGCACGTGCTTACAATACGGTTGTACCAAGCTCTGGTAAAATATTAACGGGTGGTATTGATGCTAACGCATTACACCGTCCAAAGCGTTTCTTTGGTGCTGCGCGTAATGTTGAGGAGGGTGGTAGTTTAACTATTTTAGCGACTGCACTTATCGATACTGGCTCTAAAATGGATGAAGTTATCTATGAAGAGTTTAAAGGTACGGGTAACTCTGAGATTCACTTGAATCGTAAGCTTGCTGAGAAACGAACTTACCCTGCCATTGATATTATCCGCTCTGGTACGCGTCGTGAAGAGCTATTAACTAAAGCTGATGAACTGCAACGTATGTGGATTTTACGTAAGATCTTACATCCTATGGGTGAAACTGGCGCGATTGAGTTTATGATTGATAAACTAGGGCTGAGTAAAAGCAATGATGATTTCTTTAATGCGATGAAGAATCAAAAAGCTAAATAGAAAGCGAATTACCGCTTATTATTAACAACGCTACTTTTATGTAGCGTTTTTTTTACCTTGTTTTTAAGAAGACGACTTATGAAATTTGATGACTTACGTGATTTTCTCAAACAACTTGAAGAGAAAGGTTTATTAAAACGGATCAAGCAAGAGATTGATCCCCATTTAGAGATGACTGAAATTTCAGACCGTACTTTGCGTGCAGGCGGGCCAGCTTTGTTGTTTGAAAACCCAAAGGGTTACGATACGCCTGTGTTAACTAATCTGTTTGGTACCACTGAACGTGTGGCGATGGCGATGGGTAAAGAGCATGTTGGGCAACTGCGTGAAGTTGGTGAATGGTTGGCTTATCTTAAAGAGCCAGAGCCACCCAAAGGGATCAAAGCGTTGTGGGAAAAGTTACCGATATTTAAACAAGTTTTGAATATGCCCACCAAAACGGTTTCAAAGCCTGCGTGTCAGCAAATAGTAATGCAGGGTGATGAGGTTGACCTGACTAAATTACCTATCATGACCTGTTGGCCGGGTGATGTTGCACCGTTAATTACATGGGGACTGACCATTACCCGCGGGCCTTACAAAAAACGCCAAAATTTAGGTATTTATCGTCAGCAGTTAATTGGTAAAAATAAAATTATCATGCGTTGGTTATCACATCGTGGTGGTGCTATCGATTTTCAGCAGTGGCAAGAAGCTAACCCGGGTAAACCTTTCCCTGTTTCTGTGGCACTTGGGGCGGATCCCGCCACTATTTTAGCGGCGGTAACACCGATTCCTGATAGCTTATCAGAGTATGCTTTTGCAGGTTTATTGCGTGGTTCACGTACTAAAGTCGCCAAAAGTTTAAGTAACGACTTAGATGTCCCCGCTTCTGCTGAGATGATTTTAGAGGGGTATCTACAACCTGGCGAGAAAGCACCTGAAGGGCCATATGGTGATCATACCGGTTATTATAATGAGGTTGATGATTTTCAGGTGATGACCGTTACGCATGTGACCACACGTGAAAACCCCATTTATCACAGTACCTACACCGGTCGTCCGCCTGATGAGCCTGCTATTTTAGGCGTAGCATTGAATGAGGTGTTTGTACCTATTTTACAAAAACAATTTCCTGAAATTACTGATTTTTATCTGCCACCAGAAGGCTGTTCTTATCGTATGGCGGTAGTGTCTATTAAAAAACGTTATCCGGGGCATGCTAAACGGGTAATGTTAGGTATCTGGTCTTTCTTACGCCAGTTTATGTACACCAAGTTTATTATCGTTTGTGATGATGATATTAATGTACGCGATTGGAACGATGTAATGTGGGCGATCACTACCCGTATGGATCCCGCGCGTGATACCACCATGATTGAAAACACCCCTATCGATTATTTAGATTTTGCTTCACCTGTTTCAGGATTAGGCTCTAAAATGGGCTTGGATGCGACCAATAAATGGGCGGGTGAAACTGATCGTGAATGGGGCGTTCCGATTGTTATGGATGAAAAAGTGAAAGATAAAATAGATTCACTTTGGCAAGAATTGGATATTTTGTCATGATATATCCATTATCAACCAAGATGCTTTGTTCAGTCACTAGCTCGAATATCAAGGCAGGCGTAACACGATGACAATGGCTAGCCCTTATTGAGCCGGTTTGATTTTCGAGCTAGCGACCCGTAGGGCAAGCAGTGAAGCAAACATCTTCGTTGTTTTTCGAGAGATTAACAAAAAGACGTTAATCCTCTGTCGACATTGATTAAATGCAAGCATTCAACAATTCGTTAGAAAGGTTCGATTGAACCAATTAGATCTTCAACTTCCTGCCTAGAACCTGTTCACCTCACTGCTTGCTGAAGTTTGCATTTTGAATGATAATAGGTATGTATGTTATTAATTTGTTAAAAACCTTTTAAAGAGAACTAAATGTCTATTGTCACTTGTAAAGTCAACTCTATCGAAAAACTAAACGATTTCTTATACCGTATTTTTTTACACCCTCAAAAAGCTGTTTCCTATAAAGCCGGACAATACGTTTCCGTAGTAATGGGTGAAAAAGATAAGCGTCATTTCTCTATTGCTAATGCACCCTCTGCGGAGTTAATCGAGTTACATATTGGTGCCACACCTGAAAATGGCTATGCGATGCAGGTAATTGAAAAAATGCAAAGTGAAGGACAAGTGGATGTTGAGATTGCCAATGGTGATGCATATTTGCGTGAAACATCAATGCGTCCTATCATTTTAATGGCGGGGGGCACGGGGTTTTCCTATGTGAAATCGTTGCTTGAGCAGATTGTTGAGCTTAAATTGCCTAATCCTGTTTATCTTTATTGGGGCGTGAAGGAATATGCCCATTTCTATTTTGAAGATGAAGCATCTAGTTGGGCAAAAGAGCATCAAAATATCCACTTTCACCCTGTGATTGAGCTACCAGAAGTTGAGTGGCAAGGTCATCAAGGTTATGTTCATCAAGCCGTTTTAAATGACTTTCCTGACCTGTCTGAATTTGATATC
>NZ_ATUO01000089.1 GCF_000420245.1 Psychromonas hadalis ATCC BAA-638
ACCATTTACAGACTGTGTTTTAACAATCACAGCAGATAATGGAAAGGAGTTCGCTTACCATAAAGAGGTATCTAAAGAGCTTAGCTGTGACTATTATTTTGCAGATCCTTACTGCTCTTGGCAACGAGGATTAAATGAGAATACCAATGGACTTTTACGACAATATTGGCCAAAATCTACCGACTTTAAATTGGTCCGCAATGAGGATGTCAGGGTGAATTTAATACAGCTGAATAATAGGCCGAGAAAGAAGATTTTTTTTAAAACCCCGCTTCAAATGATGGCAGGACACATAACCGCACTAGTGGCGTAGCGGTTATGCATTTCAAGGTTGAATCTGCCACCTAAAAGGTTATTGATCTAATGTAGCGATAAATTATTGCTTGGACAGCAGATGGTCACCGTTTGGTCACCGCACTGTTTTTATTGGAGGCCAGAAACGAAAAAACCAACCATAAGAGGTTGATTTAATGTAGATAAAACTTGGAGCAGGCAGTAGGAATCGAACCCACATTATCAGCTTGGAAGGCTTAAATACTAAATAAACACAAGTCACTAAAAAACAACAAAATAGATTAAAAACAAATAGTTACACCACAAACAACAACACCATTTAAGCCCGATTTTGATCGAATTAAACGGTCTAATTAAATTATTGTCCACCGTTTTGTACAACAATAACGACCATTTTTATTTTATAGCTACACATTCACTGAGCTTTAATGTTGAAAAAATTCAACATCAGGAACTAAATTTACAATTTTTTAAGCTGTGTGAGCATCCCTGAGAATATACTTTCTGATATATTTTTGGGAAAATTTACTGGTAACCTAGCTTGAATATCAATAATTATTTGCTCAGTACTCACTTTAATACCACTTAGTAGACTCTCCATTTTAGCCGTTTCGAACCCAACTTGCTTTGCTGTTTCAATGAAGTGTCGAGGGTAAATTTTATTAATATGATACTTTTTACCTTTCGTCGCTTTTAAGCCCATCGCCAGTTTTACTTGGCGAATATTCAACCCTTTTTTATTCACAACAGGGTAAACAGATAACACATCATAAAACGGTGTTAATTGAAATTGTCCATCAGGTAAAATGAAAATAGAAAAGTTTTTAGCGTGACCATCTGATGCTCCCATCAGCCAAAACAGCACTTGTGCCTTCATAAAATCAGCTCTATCTTTTACTGCATTCTTTGAGCCTAATAGATGACTCATTATTTGCTCAATACCAGGGCCACCTTGATTTTCATACTTCAAGGCTGAAGGTATATTAAATACTTGGCAGTAATCTTCTTGAGGTCTTCTCATTAACCATTTTTTATCACTTGAATATTGGCGATCAAAACGTTCAACAGAAAGTACATTCATCTCCTCTAACGTTAATATTTCACAGCCAGCAGCAGATAAGCCGTAAGCTTGTAGTAATTGCATGCATAAGAATTCATTCTCTACGCTATCAGACATATCAAGAGAGTAAGAGTGGCTTTGTATCTGCCCGATAGGTAGCTTGATAATGTGCGAGGTAGGCGTAGAGTTTAAGGGTAAACACCAAGCTTGATCGATATTCAATAAAGCTGTTTTTTCTTGTGCCCCCGCAACAGATATCCTAAAATCGTGTAGATCTTCAATCATACCAAGTGGTATATCAGCACGATATCCCATTATTATTTTTTCTAACTCTTCATTATCTAGCGCTCTATATTCCAGATTTTTAACGTTAAGGGGGACTTCCCCTTTTGGTAATAACTGTAAAGCACCTACACAATCTCTACCAATCATCGATAACAAATCAAAGGGTAAAGAAGAGCCAGCTTGATAACGAGCAACAATGCGCTGTCTGACCTCTGAGTTATCAGGCAATAAATTATCAAAGTAGTTATAGACAACATCACCACGATATTCGGATTTAACCAGTGGCATTGATAATGATATTGGGCGGCTTCCGCTCAATGCCAACCAACTATTTGAGTAGCTAAAAGAATGAGCACCATTACTAGATTTTTTAAACTCGCCGACGAGATAGCCATTGAGGTAGACATCTAAGATAGCCATTACCACTCCTCTTTCCAGCCTGATTCATCATCGCTTTTTTTGCTATTACGAGGTGTAATTTCAAAATCCAACTCAAGCGCAGAAAGAAGTTTAAAAAAGGTATCCATCTTGGTCGTTCCAGATCTTAACTCAAAATTTGAAACTGTATCTTGGCGTACGCCAACTTTTTTCGCGACATCTGTTTGCGATAATTCACTATCTAAACGAACATCCTTTAAGTATGCACTGAGTTGTTTTGTTGTGGAGATTTTCATATTGCACCTTACGCGCTATAACAAGTAAATTAAGTATTACACTGTTTAACAGGTAAATCAACCTTTACACGCCACAGGAGGTAAATCTTGCCCTTCTAAGCTAACAATAATAATTTTCATTAACATCATGTGTATTTGCTCTAATTTCATACTAAAATACCACTATAACTTTATTAAAACGGGAGCATAAATGAATTATTTTGAAGGAGACCCTTTCTAGGTACTGTAAACCTGGAGGGTAAATGAAAAAATTAAAACAGCATTATCGTCATTGCGTTAAGCGTAGCCACTGCAATTATTCATGGGAAATATACCCAAGCATACGCAGTGGAACCCATAAGTTTTTTAGCACAAAGCAAGAGAAGAGCTTCTACTTCATGCATTTGATTGAAATTAGAGGCTATCCCATTAAATTGAGAGCAGCTAGAGGCCGAGTATTAGCAGATCCTTGGGATGATTACCCATCTATCGTTAGTGATCTATCTCGCTCTTGGAAACACAATTCGAAAAGATGTAAACAATATTACAAGTAATATTGCGAGTCTTCTGCCAGTAATTAGGTAGAAGACTTTATTGCCTCACACATCCAACAACTCACCATACCCAACCAAATCAAGCTGTTCATTACTCACTTTTGTCTTTTTTTTCTGATCTATTAACTGCTTCTTAAGTTGAGCATGTAGATCTTTAATTTCGCTCATATGACTTGGGGCTACTATACAGGGAACAGAGAAAAATGCATTGCGTGGATCAGAGCTACTATAAAATGAGAAGCAATACTCCCCATCATACGACTTTGTTATATCTTTAACATTAAAAAATATGGAGTCGATTTTAATGAAATAGGATCATTTTCCATCAATCGATTAACGATTGGATGGAAGCCTAGTATCAAATTATTAGCAAGTTCAATTTTTTTCATCTTTCCCACCAAAGCACTTAACAAAAAAACAAAAAACACTACATATGCACATCGTGAGCGCTCACGACACAACATGTTGTGCTACATTGTATTGTTGATACATTGCACTGGTAATTAAATAGCTTCAAGTTCAATTCATTCTTAATGACATAAAAATGATCTCGCTCACATAAATCTTTGTATAACGCATTGGTTTCGGTTAGTTTTTGTATTAATTAAATTGGAAGTTGTTATTTCACTGAATGAATTAAGGGGGGGAAGTGTTTGGAAATTGAAATAAAAATGACATTTATTCTTTTGGGAGTAAGGTAAATACAACAGTAATTTTTAACGCACATATGCCCCTTTCAATCTCAGGAACCTTTATATTCATGGCCAATATTACTCAGCCACAACACTTACAGTGAATTCAACTTTTTGGCCTTCAGCTAGAGTTTTGAAACCTTCGCTAGCGATAGCACTAAAGTGAGCAAATACGTCTGGACCATTTTCTTGCTCGATGAAACCAAAACCTTTAGATTCGTTGAACCACTTAACTGTACCTTGAAGCGTCAGGCGCATTTAACTGGCGACATCGCCAAAGCACTATTAGGAAAAGCAGATGAGTGGTTATCGCAAGCACCCGATATTTTAATGGCCGACGTTTTGGGGGCTAAGTTAGGTGTATAAATTTAGATCGTCATTATAAATCTAGATAGTCATCATAAAGATGCCGCGCTTGAGCGAATCAAGTGCGGCATCTTTATTTAATAATTAAGACCTTAAAAAATATTAATTTTTTAATACAACACGAAAACGTGGGCTACCATTTTCCAAGCGATCAATCGCCGCATTCACATCTTTAAAATCAAATACTTCAACTTCAGGTTCAATTTTATGACGTGCCGCAAACTCAAGCATTTGTGCAATGGTGCTTGGGCTGCCAACAGGGCTGGATGAAACTGAACGCTGTGCGCCCATTAATGAAAATACACTTAATTGAATAGGCTCAAGCACTGCGCCTAAAAAGTGTAAGCGGCCTTTTGCTTTCAGGGTTTGCACGTAGCTTTCCCAGTTTAAGTTCACATTGACGGTGGATAGAATTAAATCAAAGCTATTGGCTGCACCTTTTAATGCTTCATCGTCACGAGAATTTAGTGTGTGATGTGCGCCTAACTCTAATGCTTCCGCGCGCTTAGCTTCGGTTGACGTGAATGCAGTAACTTCACAACCCCAAGCGTTCAAAAATTTCAGCGCCATGTGCCCTAAGCCACCAATGCCGATCACGGCGACTTTTGCAGTAGGTTTTAAATCGAACTGTTTCATTGGATTGTAAACGGTGACTCCTCCACAAAAAAGAGGGCCGGCTTTTTCGCTGCTCAACGCATCAGGTAATGCCACGACGCTCGTAGCCTGAGCGCGTACTCTATCGGCAAAGCCGCCATGGCGTCCAAACAAAGTCCCTTGAGCGCTTGCGCATAAGTTATGGTCACCTTCTAAGCAGGTATTACAGGTATTGCAGTAACCAGAATGCCAACCTAAGCCGACACGATCACCCACCTTTAAATGGCTTACGTGCTTGCCCACAGAGTTAATACGACCAGCGACTTCATGACCAGGTACAAACGGGTATTGCGTTGCACCCCATTCGTTATTGATCATACTTAAATCACTGTGGCAAATACCGCAATAATCGACATCGATTTCAACATCATGATCAGCCAAAGGGCCTGGCTCGTATTCAAACGGTTCTAATTTACCGCCAGCTTCCATAACCGCGTAGGCTTTAATTGTGCTCATGGTGATTCCTTAATAGTGATAGTTGAATAATGATAGTTGAATAATGATAGTGAAGCTATAAATGGCTTTGATAAACATTAGCCGATAAGCCTTAACAACACAAATCAGTAAATAGATCACAGAACTCTAATTTCTAACCTGTAAACTGTAATATAAATACAACCCTACAAGGAACTGTGATGTTGCGAACTGTTTTAATTAGAAAGTCTTTGTAGTATAGGTAGAATAAACATCCTTTTTCGTAATATGGAAAATATGCTTTGCTTCATGTTTTCCATATTTATCTCTTTTTCATCTCAATGAGGAAACGAAAGTCAGACATTTTTCGTGCATTACTCTACTGTTTACACAAAATTCTAGGTAAAAAACAAGTGCCTCCCGCTGTTGTCTAAACCAGCTGCTTTTGTTTATGATGAACTTGCCTTTATTCAAACAAACTCATCTGAGGAGGGGCTCGACTTTCCGGCTGTAAGCTCTTTACTATTTTTTCATTCTTTTTATGAAGGTGACTGAGTATCTTTTCTATCACGACTGGATCTTCAATGCTTGCAATGATCTTAACCACACCACCACATTGATGACAGGTTTCAATATCTATCCCAAAAACCCGTTTGAGCCTTTGCGCTCAGGTTATTGATTTGCGTTTTTCACTGCTTTGTTTTTGCTTAGTGACATCCGATTTTCGATGTGCCCCCTGCTTTCTTTGTTTAGCCTTATTGGGGGAGATCTCTACTCTGTTTTTCTATTTGGCGCAAAAACGCCATGAAACCTAGTGAGGTTTACTCGTGAAATCGTGGTGCCATGTCTTTAATCTTGAATTTCAATAAATTATAAGTTTATTTCCTAAGGCGGTATGTGCCCCTAAGCGCCGTAGAAAGCCAAGCCGCTAAGGACCCGATAAGATGACAGTACCGATATTTGTCACTTATCATGTGGACAGGACTAATTTTAACGCAACATCCAATCGATTGGGCTGCTTGACAATTTACTGGGTACAGTCCAGTTAGGATCAAACTGTCGCATCTTTAACATATCGCGAATATTCTTAGATTTTCCCTGACCTGTACTTTCACCTACCCCAAAGCTTTTGTATAAATCAGATGCTTTTATGTGAGGAGATTGATTTTGATCGAAAAGAAAGTTTACTAGCCCTATAGCATGAGTAATACCACAAGCCCAACTGACTGTTTTTCCTTTTTCTAAAGGCGAAGGCCGTTTACGACAAAGTAATGCGACCATAAATCTAATTTCTTGAGCATACTCTTCATCTAGGTGCTTTTTTGAGAATGCATTAGTAATAGATGTTATTTCTTCGTATTTACCCATCAATGCTTTAGGGACGCTTTCTGTTTTATTCACCGTGCTTATTTCCCACTTTACAAAATGATGCATATTGTACATGACACACTCTTGAAAAAAACGCCAACGTCCGCTTATTGCTGGTTATAATCGCGGAGCGATAACCAACTGTTTTTATTCCGTTTACAGGAACAAATCGGACATGTTGCGGCTAAGTGATTTTAGTCATTAATCTAGCGTAAACATGTTACATTTTCTAGCTCACCAAGTCGTGAACGCCCTCACTTATCCTTCTTTAATGCTACTTGGTAATGCATCAATATCAGGGCTGATAATTTTAAAAAGAAAGCAGTAAGCAACACGCCATTGCATGTCCCGACAATTTATCGTGACGGTTTTAGGATTTAAGCGGATAACATCTCCGTACAGTTCCATATTGTTTCTATCGAGAAAACCAACTTTATCTCCAACTTTGACCTCATTTCTATGTAGCCCTGTTTCTGTATGGTGCGAGGTGATATCTGTATTGCTCTTTTGCAGATTGATGTAGTAATAAGGGATAGTCCAGCGGGCATTATCTTCAATATGCACCACTGCCACTCTGGTTCTTTTTAATGCAGTAATAGTCGCTTTTATTATACGGTTTTCACCGGGGGGGTACTGTCAACTTAAGCCTAAATAACAAGTTTATCTCTTAAAAATGGTTCGTTTTACAACGATATATCAATAGGTTACTTTTAAATTTTCAGTTGTTTTTGGTTCAAATTTCGTTAAGTTGACAATACCTTGGGGCATTAGCACTGCTGAAATAGTGAGATGCAGTTTGTTTGCGTTGTTTGATTTCAGCGAATTTAGCTGCACGTTTACTCGTTGGAAAGTATTTACAAAAGTCGAAAGTATCTAGCATGATTTCAGCTTCCATTACTTTTAATAATTTCTCCAATCGTTTTCGATTTACAGGAGTATCAGACAATTTTGTCTGCTCTCTGCAACGGATACCTTGAGCTCGGAACTCAAGTACTAACTTGTTACTTCTTGCGCTAATATTTCCCATCATTCACCTCACGTACTAACTGTTAATGAATTAAGTGAAACACCATTCAACATCTCTTCCTCGATGCGCTCCCACAGGTATAAAATTTTTCTTCCTCCAAATGGGTGAATGTAATGTACCCCTTCAAATAGAACTGAATCTTTTAATTGCTCACGAATTGTTCTTTGATCATATTTAATTCGTTCTGATAGCTCAAAAATTGTCATATATGTAATATCCATAATATACTCTCCTATTATTAAAACTAACTGCCTAAAGAGAACTTTGCTCTCCTACAGGTTAAAATATAGCACTAAAATACTCCTTTGTAAGACATTTTGCATCGCAGTAGAACATTTTTTAACTAAGGAGAACATTTTGAAGTGTCATTTATCAAAGATAATGGGGGTTAAGCGCTTAAAAATTGCTGACGTAGCAAGAGATACTGGAATTAATCGAGGAACGATAACGCGCTTATATAATGAAACAGCAACAAGAGTAGAACTTGAAGCCCTTGATGCATTATGCGCTTATTTAGAAGTATCGATTGGAGAGTTATTTGAAGCTGGTGAATTTGTAGAGTAAATTAATAATAGTAAAATAATTTTTTAATGCTGTAACGGAAATTGAACTAGGGAGATAACAATAAAGAGAGTGTGCCACAAGTTGGCCACAAACCTGCCACAAATGTAATTTGATAGGGAAGCAGAAACGAAAAAATCAACCATAATAGGTTGATTTAATGTAGATAAAACTTGGAGCGGGCAGTGGGAATCGAACCCACATTATCAGCTTGGAAGGCTGGAGTAATAGCCATTATACGATGCCCGCATTAAGGTACATCTTTAAAGTAAAAAACAATGCAGTTGCATTGTTGGTTACTTAACTCACTGTGGCAAGTGAGTGAAAATATGGTGGAGGGGGGTGGATTCGAACCACCGAAGCTTACGCGGCAGATTTACAATCTGCTCCCTTTGGCCACTCGGGAACCCCTCCAGGACTTAAATGGTGCCGACTACCGGAATCGAACTGGTGACCTACTGATTACAAGTCAGTTGCTCTACCGACTGAGCTAAGTCGGCGCCGTCTAAGTGGTGCGAATAATAGAGAAGTTATGGAAAGCTTGCAAGCCTTTATTGGGCTTTATTGGTAAAAAACGGTTTGATTGCTTAAAAAAAAATCAAAGCGCCTGTTTTTTGTCTAATTAACGTAAACGCAGTGACACTTCCCCACCAAGATAGGTTTCTATCTTGCTATCAATCTCTAATAACAGTGCGCCACTTTCATCGATGCCACGACAAATGCCAGCTCTATTTTTATCAGCGAGTAAGACGTTCACGGGTTTATCAAGAAAACAGTCCAGATCAAACCATCTTTGCAGGTGAGGTTTTAATCCTGTTTTTTCATATTCAGGTAGCAATGTTTGTAATTCTGAAATCAGGGTGGCACTTAATCGATTACGATCCACTTTTTGTGTACTTAAACTACTCAAATCTACCCAAGGTTGGTCAATTAATTTTGCTTGTTCGGGTGGCATACGCACATTAATACCAATACCAATCACGGTATGACACGCCTCATTAGCTTGTGCATTCAACTCGATTAAGATACCTGCTAATTTTTTACCTTGATAATAAAGATCATTTGGCCATTTTAATGCGACACCTTGAATGCCACTTTTTTCTAGTGCGTTCACGGTGGCAATACCCACCAGCAAACTCAGCCCTGAGAGTTTGTCGATACCTGATTCAAATCGCCAGTAATATGAGAAATAGAGATGAGAGGCAAAAGGGGAAACCCACGTTCTTCCACGTCGCCCTCTTCCTGCAAGTTGATACTCTGCAATACAGGTTTGTCCATTGCTGATATTGGGAATCTTATCTAATAACCACTGATTGGTTGAATTAAGTATCTGCTCTACGTTTACCAATTTATTGTGACTTAATACACGAATGATTTTTTCATCTAATAACTCGATAGGATTAGCCATTTGATAACCTCTCCCTGTGACTTTGTAGATATCTAATCCTATCTCCTGTAGCCCTTTAATATAGTTATTTACAGAAGTGCGTGAAACCCCCAATAGTTCACCTATTTTTTCGCCAGAATGGAACTCACCATCCGCTAAGAGCTTTAATAATTTATTACCTTGTTTGTTTAATTCAGACACGTTTTAGTACCTCAGACAAGTTTGTCTCCCCTTGCGCGCCAATAAAACGCACTTCATGTTCCAGTTCGATGTTGAACTTTTGTTTTACGGTGTCACGTACTAACGCGGCTAATTGCACAATATCTGATGCCGTCGCATCACCTTGGTTAACAATCACTAATGCTTGCTGTTGATGCACGACGGCTCCACCAATTTGTCTACCTTTAAGGTTAGCTTGTTCAATCAACCAACCCGCTGCAAGTTTAATTCGACCATCATTTTGTGGGTAATTAGGCATTGTAGGGTAACGAGCGAGTAGCGCATTGGCAACCTCTTGATTTACCACTGGGTTTTTAAAAAAGCTACCTGCATTACCTAATTTATCTGGATCAGGGAGTTTTTCACTGCGAATTTGGCAGACAGATTGGTATATCTGTTTAGCCGTTTTGTCTTTTAAATCATTTAGCGCACCATAACGGCTTTTAGGGTGCCACTGTTTAGTTAGGTTTAGGGTTACCTGTGTGATCAAACAATTTCCCAAGACAACGGTTTTAAAAATACTATCTCGATAACCAAACAAACACTGCTCTGTTGTTAATCGGTGTAATTCACCACTTTCTAAGTCGATGTATTCCACAGATTCACAAAAGTCTTTAAACTCACTACCATAGGCACCTATGTTTTGTACGGGGGCAGCCCCTACTACACCTGGAATTAAAGCTAAATTTTCTAAACCATCAATGCCTTTTTCAATGCAATTTGCAACCAGTTGATGCCAGTTTTCACCTGCACCAATATGCAGTTGATAGTTATTTTTTGATTCAATAATCTCAATACCTGATAGCTCAACTTTGATGATTAATCCCGCGAAGTTTTCACAAAACAAAATATTACTGCCCGCCCCTAAAATAAGAATAGGTCTCTTATTCTGCTCTGCTATTTTTATATGATTTAATAGTTCAGGGAACTGTTTGCGTGTTTTAAGGTAGAACAGTTGTTCTGTCTTTGCTTCAATCGCAAAACTATTGAAGGGCTTAAGTGAGCAGTTAGTTTCTATCATTAGAGGTGCCTTATGAAAATAGAACCATAAAGCATCAATTAGAGCATATTTTTTCAAATATCGCTTTAAATTCAATGAAATTCGCTTCTATGCTAGGATACAGCTCAATGATTAATATGAGCCACTACTATGCACACAGCTTCATTACAACGCGCTATTGAAATCTGCCAACAAAAAAAATTGCGCTTCACCACACTTCGTCAGCGCGTCTTTTTATTGATGTTAGCGCAAGAAGGGGCGGTAAGTGCATACGAATTATTAGAGCAACTTAAAAAGTACGATAGTAGTGCGAAACCTCCTACTATTTATCGTGCATTAGATTTTCTTTTAAAACACCATTTTATCCATCGCATTGAGTCTTTAAATGCTTATCTAAAATGTGACTATTTTGGTTGTGAACACCCTATGCAATTGCTCATTTGTGAAAAATGTAAACGGGTGATAGAACTTAGCGATCCTGTGATAGATAACGCATTTTCAGACCAAGCGGAGCAATCTGGCTTTAAAATTACTAATAAAGTATTAGAAGCGCATGGTATTTGTCATAACTGTCTCTATAATTAATCACTTAAATAATACTCATACACAAGTGTAGAAAATATGAATGCAGAATTTGTAAATCCTTTTTTATCCTCTTTTATTAATGTACTACAAACGATGGCACAAATAGAAGTAAAGCCAGGTAAACCAAGCCTTAAAAAAGATGCGATTGCACGTGGTGATGTTTCTGGTTTAATTGGCATGGTAGGGCCAACCGCAAAAGGTTCTTTTTCTATCAGTTTTGATAAAGCCTTGGCACTTAATGTGTTTCGCTTAATGGTAGGAGAAGAGGTTACCGAGATCTCTGATGATATTACTGATATGGTCGGTGAAATAACCAACATGGTCGCAGGAGGGGCAAAACGCCAACTCGGAGAGAAAGGGTTCGAGTTTAGTATGGCAACACCAATTGTTGTCGCTGGGCCCTCACATACCATTAAACACCAAGTTGATGGTGCAAAAGTATTAATGCCTTTTACCTCTGAGCATGGCACTGCTTTTATTGAGATTTGCTTTAACCAATAAACTCACTTCGCTTTAAAGATGCCTTCTCTATTAATTTAGTGAAGGTTCTTTTGTGTCATTAATTTATTAAAGTAATGCCATTTCGCTTAATATAATGATCAGGTTTTACGCAGGGGAAATTGCTAAGGCCAAAGTAATAGCGGGCTATTACGATTGAATGCAACGCAAGTATTAGTCATCTAAACCAATCAAAACGATCAGTGACTTAGGCGAATTGATATAATACTATTCCGCTTAATAAAGTGATCAGAATTTGCGTAGAGAAAGTAGTTAAGAGTGGTGCATGATTGGGTCATAGCTAGCGATTGAGTACATGTAGATATTACACAGGAAAAACGAGCCAGTTTAAGGCAGAAATAGTGGCTCCCTTTACGAAATTTACAACGCAGAAGAAGTTCATTTAAACCAGTAAGATTGAGCAGTCATTTATTGTAAACCCCTCTATTACAATAGAGGGTTCTTTTTTAAGAAAAGACAAATTATTATCTATCTTTAATCATTACATTGCTTGACGGAAGATTTCCGTGATTTGTGCATGAGATGCTTATATCGGATTGGTAAAACCACAAACATCTTTAAGAGCATTTTCTGCAAGTATTGAAAAATCACATTCCTTCACACCTAATTGAGCTAGCCCATCGGGAATACCGACATCTTTTGATAATTGTACAATTGCGCCTAATGCAGCATTTGCACCTTCTTCAGCGGATAACCCTTTAATATTAACGCCCATTGCTTTTGCAACATCCGCTAAACGCTGTGGCGCCACTTTCACATTAAAGCGCTGTACATGCGGAAGTAATACCGCATTACAAACACCATGTGGTAAATCATAAAAACCACCAAGTTGATGTGCCATCGCATGAACATAACCAAGTGATGCATTATTAAATGCCATGCCCGCCATAAATTGTGCATAAGCCATCTGTTCACGTGCTTCAATATTAGTACCATCTTTCACTGCAATACGTAGATATTGCTCAATCAGTTCAATCGCTTTAATCGCAACGGCATCTGTTATAGGCGTTGCAGCCGTGGAAACATAAGCTTCTATTGCATGTGTTAAGGCATCCATACCCGTAAGCAGGTTTCGCTAGCATCAATTCAGGATCATTAATAGACATGGTTGGAGTAACATGTTTATCCACAATTGCCATTTTAATATGACTTTCTTCATCAGTGATAATACAAAAACGGGTCATTTCTGAAGCGGTTCCTGCTGTAGTCTTAATGGCAAACAATGGCATTTGAGGTTTTGATGATTTATCGACACCTTCATAATCGGATATTTTTCCTCCATTGCTGGCGACTAAGGCAATATCTTTGGCGCAATCATGTGGTGATCCCCCTCCTAATGAAATAATGAAATCACAGTTATATTGCTACTGCATTACAAGACCATCTTCAACATTTTTGATGGTGGGGTTAGGTTGCGTGCCATCATAAATAACGGTTGCAACTTCATTTTTAGATAACAAATCAGACACTTATTTAACCAAACCTATCTTATTTAAGACTTTATCTGTAACAATTAATCCTTTTCTAAAACCTTGCGCTTTGATACTACTGATTGCATCATTCAAACAACCAGCCCCCATTAAATTAACTGTTGGCATAAAAAAATAAGAACCCGTATATAAATCCTAAATAATTGTTAATATTGACTTTAATACAAGGAAAGTGTAAAAGAAAGTGCATGGAATAATAGTGTTCGAAGCATCATTAATAGCCATAACCACTATAAAAAAAATGGTTACTAACAATATCTGTGGGTTTTATCGTTCTCTAAAGAAAATGACATATATTGTTATGCCATTTTAAGTGTGTTTATAATTATTTCTGGGAGCGACACTTTAGTGAACTGTTACGCTTATCATAGTTAAAGTCACACTTCCCAGTCATTCTATTCTGATGTTTTAACTGAAATAAAATCATTACCTCGACTATAAATAGAGTAAAAAGGAGGAACTATCAAAGCAACTTATATTGGTCTAATATTCCTTCAAGTTGCACAGATGACTGACGTAACTCCGACGCTAAAACAACGGATCGCTGGGCGGTTTCTTTTATGGTATTCGACTGCTCTCTGATCTCATTTAACTGCTTACTAATATCCCGCGCTGATACACTTTGTTGCTCAGCAGAAGCTGCAATTTGTGAGCTCATATCAAAGACTTCGTTGGTTGAAATTGCCATAGAGTCTACGTCTTCCCCGACTAAAGAGATCGCATTACGGCCTTGATCTGCCTGTTGCACAATTTCACTGGTTACTTTTGACAACGTAGAAGTTTCAGACTGCAATCCTTCAATCATAGACTGAATATCAACTGTCGCCTGTTGTGTACGCCCGGCGAGCGTCCTCACTTCATCAGCAACCACGGCAAATCCGCGCCCTTGATCGCCAGCACGAGCAGCTTCAATCGCAGCATTTAATGCCAGTAAATTAGTTTGCTCAGAGATACCGTTAATGGTTGTTACCACAGCACCTATTTTTGATGCATTATTCGAGAGTGATAAAACAGATTGAGAGGCGGTACCAATTTTTTCAACTAAATCCGCGATACGCACTACCGTCTCTGCTATCTGTTTTTTACTTGATTCTGCTTGGTGAGAGTTTTCTTTTGTATGTAACGACGTACTCGCTGCATTACGGGAAACATCTTCAATCGCGATGGTCATCTGCTCCATCGCAACGGAAACTGAATCTAAAAATTGATGCTGTAATGTAATTAACTGATCACTTTCCTGCGCCTGCTGATTAAACTCATCAGAAGCCTGTGCAAGCATCGATGCATTTTTTCCAATAGCCACTATCATCTCACTCATATTATCGGCACTGCGATCAATTTCTGTGGCGATTAGACTGAAATCATCGCGACCAAAAAAGTTCAGGGGCTGTGATAGATCGCCATCAGCCAAACGTTTAATCGCCATATACATATCCCATAAACCTCCGCCAAGAGAAGTTGATGTCCAGTAACTTAGCTGAAAAAGTGGCAGTAAACCCAACAACGCCACCCAAAGCATTATCTGTGCACTATCTAATAATTGCTTTTCCCATTTTTCGACATCAATGCTCAAACGCAGATATGAATGATTAACCGCTGCACTAACCGTTAATTTCGAGCCTTGGCGGTGAGATTCCGATGAAACAACCACATCTACATTATGGCGCAGAGAAAATTCAGATAAATCATCATCTGTTAAATTACGCTGCAATGCTATTTTAGCAAGCAGACTCACCGTAGACTGCGCTCTTGCTAAGGAATTCTCAGCCGCTATTTTTTGTGCATTGTTTAAGTTAACCAGTGCAATAGCGGTAGTAATAAATGTCACCATTAAACAGATAACCCAAAATTTCCCATTGAGTGAGAGCTTTATCATTAGCGCATCAATTTTTCTAAATTTAATCTGTTTCATCGCAATTTCCGTTTGTTATAAAATCAAATAAGTATATTTATTAACCAAAAAGCAAAATGTGAGCCAAGTAACTATCAAGAACTCTATTTTATTCTCTAAACCTTTGCTTACAAAATATGTTGTTTATTTTTTGAGGATGAAACTTCTGGCATTATCCCTCGTTATGAACCGAGGCAGAGGATTGACTCCATAATGATTCGAGGATGAATATGATGATAAGATCACTGAACATTGGATTATACCAATTCGCCTAAGTAACTGATCGTTTTTACTGCTTTAAATTACTAATACCTGCGTTGAATTCAATCGTAATAGCCCGCTATTACTCAATCATGCTCCTTGGCCTTAGCAATTCACCCTACATAAAACCTGATTATTATATTAAGCGAAATGGTATTACGTTATAGAGTAAAGCTATCTAGTTTAAAGATGGTAGAGGAAACTAATAACGACGGACGAATGAAGATGATTGGTATCAGGCCATTTAATGGCCTGCTTTCCAGACAAAAAACCACCCAGTAATAAATTAGAAGGAGGAAAACAATAAATGATAGAAACGTTTCTTCCATTTTTCGTCAAAAATTGAGCGCTCGTTTGAAATCAACTGAACCACAGGTAAAAAAAACCTCTATATAATAAATTAGAGAGAGGAGAACAATAAATGATGGAAACGTTTCTTCCGTTTTTCGTCAAGAATTGAGC
>NZ_ATUO01000090.1 GCF_000420245.1 Psychromonas hadalis ATCC BAA-638
ACTAAGGTAGCCCTCAGAACCACCATTATCCGATGTTATTTTTTGACTGGTGACATAATCATTTAAATGTCGAGTAATACTTGTTTTGTGTTTTCGTAGCGCCTGAGATATTAACTCCTCAGACCAACCTTCAGCAGATAATAAAATCGCTTTTATTCTATCGCACTCGCGCTTATCCCTGCTCATTTTATGGCGAGATTCTAAAATCTTTTTTTGCTGATAGGATAATGATATTTGCATATAGACAGTTTGATCTTTTAAATTTAAATTTCAACTTAATTTTCCTAAATGAGAAGTCTTTTCAAAGATCATGGGTATATATTGGCTCATTTGAAGCCGTAAGTGGAGTGGAGAGGGTCCATACCATTAATCCGCCTAAGTAACTGATCGTTTTACGGGTTTAAATTACTAATACCCGCGTTGCATTCAATCGCAGTAGCTAGCTATTACTCAATCATGCGCCTTGGCCTTAGCAATTTACCCTGCGCAAAACCTGATCATTATATTAAGCGGAATGGTATTACTCTCCATTTGCGAAGTAAACAATGCTCGGTACGTTACTTGAATATCTGATGATTTTTTTAAAAACGACACTGTTTTCTCTTCAGAGCGACTCGCAGTTTACGTAATACTCCTGAAGGTGGGCTGTTTATCCACTGTGATTCATTACTATTAATTACCACTCGTTTGCTAAAACATAGGTTGAGCATCATTTGTTTTCTTCACGCTATAACAGCATCATAAATATTCTCTACCGCCCCATTGTAGCTTATCGGTAAGCTATAATGGGGCTAGCAGTTTCATTAAAGATAGCTGATATTGCTCAGAAGAATAAAGGCATTAGCTATACGAAGTAAGATTAATCAGTATTAGCAAAATGCGCTTAAATATTTAAATTTCTAAATAATCAAGCGTAATAGCGACCCCTAACGTATCTAAAACTGATTGTGTGCTGCTTTGGTGTGATATTTTACCACTTTTAAGTTCGACCAATGCAACGCTTGAAATCGTTGAAAAGTCTTTACCTGCCATCTGCATCTGGATCAATGCAACTTGTAATGCCGGCAAACTCGGATTAAACGCCGCATTCTCCGCATAAGCACCACAATACACCGACTTATCATTAAGCATGATAGCAATGCCACAATAATTCCCTGAGTATGGCGCATGGCTAATATTCAATGCGGCGATGGCTTTGTTAAGCAATTCATCACCATTGCTAATAGTATGTGTTAGTGGGTTGTTATCCATCAAACGACTGTTGATATTAAGGTCTTTTGGCCCAAAAGATTCAGGTAGATACTGTTGTAATGATTTTTCATCTTGCTCTGGCAGTTGCACCATCAGTGACTGCGCAGTACTCAGCTCGTTCATAAACTGACGACAATGCCCGCATGGGCTGTAGTTAATGGTGATATCTTGAATACCTTGTTCGCCTTTCATCCATGCATGGCTAATAGCAGATTGTTCTGCATGTACAGACTGCCCTAACGGCGCATCAGGAAATTCAATATTAGCCCCAAAATACAAGTGCCCAGAAAGTCCACGTGCAATCGCGCCAACACAAAAATTTGAAATCGGAGAGATAGAATAACTGGCCGCTAAAGGAAGCAGTGCTAAGCGTAAATTTTTATCACTAAGCCCTGTTTGTTTGATCAGTTTTTCAAACTGTGGTGCTGAAATAGTTGCGTAAAAGTCTTGATTCTCAACGATAGGTTTAAGATATATCGCGATATTCTCAGGTAATTCATTTAATACTTTTTGTAATTGTTTGTTCATCGTAAGATCCCTTTCTTCAGTTTATAAAATGCTTTAACGTACTTATTTCGTAACTACTCAGCACCCCTTCAAATTTGAGGTGTTTTTATAAAAACAGACTGTAAATGCTCAGGGCTAAGCCATTTATGCTTAGTTCAATGCGAAAAAGCGCAGTTTAGTGGTTTAAATACTGCGTACATCCTGTACTCCGACCTGCGGGCCATCCTACGGATGTTCAAATTCATTCAAGATGAATTTGTAAGCATTTTTCAACACGGTTATCGATAGATAACTGAAGCTTTAACTTGAACAAATCTTAAATGACAACGGCCAGAGTAGTTGCCTTATTTCTAGTGTTACAAATTCCACTAAAGGCGCTAATTTATTAGTCTTTTATCGTCTTATTAGCGGAACGATTAACCACGTTGTTGTTTGAATTATTGTCTGATTTATTGTCTGATTTATTGTTGACAATCATTGCGCTGTATTTGTGCAGAAGCTCGCCACTGTAGTTCATTAAAAAACCAAAGATAGCCCCTATAAACAAACCAAGAAAGGCTGAAACCCATTGACCATTGGCAGAAAAAATAGCGGCTGCCCCCATAAAGGTACCTGGAATAAATTTGAGTAGATTGAATTTAGCCTGAATACACATACAGAAAGCGAAAACGCCAGTAGCAACATAACTGCCAATATCACCCTGCAGATAAGAGGAAGCAATAATAATCAATATTGCCCAACCCGCGCCACTAAAGGTAGTCAAAAAAACTTGAGTCAGACCTTTAAAACCTTTATCGGTGCAAGCAAAATAACCGGTTGCCCCCAAAAAAGCCAACCAACTCGCGATATCAAAGAGGCCTGTAAACCAAACTAATAATGCAGATAGAATACCCGTACTAACTGATAATGAAAAAAGTAAGCTCATTGATAAATCCTAATAGATAAACCCTAATATTAACGCGCTAAAAGATTTTCGAAATCGTAAATAAAAAATGCTTAACGCGCTGTGAAAAGGACAACGTGTTAAGCATTAAATTTTTACAGTTAAATATCTTCAGCACGAATCTGACGGTAAACATCAGGTGTCGCCACGTAAGGTTCACTACCGACTTTAATTGCTTCTAGAAGGGCATTTGCCGCTTCTTGCCACTGTGCTTCACTACGTGCATGAATAACCGCTAATGGTTTTTGGCTGTCTGCTGTTTCACCCAAACGAATAAATTGATCAAAACCAACCGCATAATCGATCTTATCGGTCGCAACGCGACGTCCACCCCCCATGCTTACCACTGCCATACCAATCGCTCTGGTATCCATTGCAGAAACGATGCCGCTGTTATTTGCATAAACAGGTTTAGCGATAGGTGCTTTTTCTAAATAATTTTCATAGTTTTCAATAAAATCTTTTGGTCCACCAAGACCTGCAACCATTTTACCAAAACATAAAGCAGCGCTGTTATCATCGAGAACAACCTGCAGTTTTTCACGCGCTTCAGTCGTATCTTTTGCTAAGTGACCCAACACCAGCATTTCAGCACAAAGTGTCATGGTAATTTCATACAAGCGAGGGTTTCTATATTCACCCGTTAAAAATCGCACCGCTTCACGCACTTCTAGCGCATTACCCGCAGAAGAGGCTAACACTTGGTTCATATCGGTCAGAATGGCAGTGGTTTTTGTACCCGCTCCATTCGCTACGCCAACAATTGATTTAGCGAGCTCTTCAGATGCTTCATAGGTAGGCATAAAGGCACCCGATCCCACTTTTACATCCATCACTA
This sequence comes from Psychromonas hadalis ATCC BAA-638, assembly GCF_000420245.1. Taxonomy (GTDB): domain Bacteria; phylum Pseudomonadota; class Gammaproteobacteria; order Enterobacterales; family Psychromonadaceae; genus Psychromonas; species Psychromonas hadalis. Next base: position 3,540 of record NZ_ATUO01000090.1, read on the forward strand.
ATGAGTCAAGCCCTGCAGCTAGTTTCTTAGAAAGAATAGAAGAGGTGATCAGTGAAATACTGTCAACCGTAGCGGTGATATCACGGATCGCGTAAAGACGCTTATCAGCAGGTGCAAGGTCACCCGTTTGACCAATAATTGCAACACCTGCCTCTTTAGTCACTTCGCCAAAAACGTCATTATTTGGTGTAATGTTATAACCAGGAATAGACTCTAGTTTATCTAATGTACCACCCGTATGACCCAAGCCACGACCGGAAATCATAGGCACAAAGCCACCACAAGCAGCCACCATTGGACCTAACATTAAAGAGGTTACATCACCAACACCACCCGTTGAATGCTTATCTACAATCGGACCACCAAAATTCATATGATCCCAATCAATCACCATACCAGAATCACGCATCGCACAAGTAAGGGCAATACGTTCAGGCATGGTCATTTCATTGAAGAAAATGGTCATCGCAAAAGCACCAGTCTGACTTTCTGAAATGGTGTCGTTTGCTATTCCCTGAATAAAGAAGTTAATTTCATCGGCGGTCAGTACTTGGCCGTCACGTTTTTTACGAATAATTTCTTGAGGTAAAAACATACGTATCTCCAAACTCATCATTGAGTTTTAAATTGTAGAATAATTGCAGTTGTTCTCCCTCTTCGTCTAAAAAGAGGGGAAATAGGTAGTATTGGAATTTTTATCTAGTAAGCCGCGGAATCAACTTTTTCAGAGGTTACTTCCAGTGTATTAAGCAGATTGGTGAGAAGACTTGATGCACCAAAACGGTAGTGCATTTTGTCAGCCCATTCACTGCCTAAAATATTGTCTGCCATGGCTAAGTATTGCGCTGCATCTTCAGTTGTTTTCACGCCACCTGCTGGTTTAAAACCAACCGTTTTTGCAACGCCCATCTCACGGATAACGTTAAGCATAATTTCCGCAGCTTCTGGTGTTGCATTTACTGCGACTTTACCCGTAGACGTTTTAATGAAATCTGCGCCTGCTTTAATACAAAGTTCTGATGCACGTTTAATTAATGCTGGCTCTTTCAGTTCACCCGTTTCAATAATCACTTTAAGCAGTGTCTCGCCACAAGCCGCTTTGCATTGTTTGACTAGCTCATAACCCACCTCTTCATTGCCGGCGATCAATGCTCGATATGGAAAAACCACATCTACTTCATCGGTACCGTAAGCAATCGCCGCTTTCGTTTCTGCAACAGCAATATCGATATCATCGTTACCGTGAGGAAAGTTAGTCACGGTTGCAATACGTACTTCTGTCGCCCCAATCTCAGCCAATGTTTTTTTAGCGATGGGGATAAAACGCGGGTAAATACAGATGGCAGCGGTAGTGCCTAGCGCTGTTTTTGCCTTATAACAAAGTTCAATCACTTTTTGATCCGTGTCATCGTCATTTAGCGTGGTTAAATCCATTAGCTTAAGTGCGCGTAAAGCCACTGTTTTTAAATCAGACATTAATTTGCTCCAGTATCTACGTGGGTAGAAGAAAAGGTGTATAGAAGAGATGATTCATAGTACGCCCGAGCAAAGACTCGATATATAGGCTTTTGTAAAAGCATTGTTGCTGTACGGAAAAGATGCGCGGCTAGAAAGAAAAGATTAAAGATAAAGAATAAACATAAAGAAAAGTGGCTTAAAAAAAAGGCAAAATTATTATTGAGCCTTTTACTGATTAATCGTGATTAAGCCAAGGGCTCAAAGCAACATCCCAGTACGGGGGGCATTCAATATTTTCTTTTAGAAAAGAGATAACGGCATTAAGTCTTTCCGGAAGGTGCTTTTTACGAGGATAAACAGCATAAACAGGCATCACTAAATTTGCTTTCCAGTCAGGAAGCAGCTCAGCCAGTTTCCCGTTTTCAAATTCATCTGATAACAAGTAAGTGGCAATATAACCGATACCGTGATCGGCAATAACGGCATCCCTTACTGCTTCAGAAAGATCAACGCGGTAGTTACCCGATACATGAATATTCAATTGTTCACTGTTTTTTATAAATGGCCAATGGCTATAGTCACGTGTATTGCTGTGATAAATAACACAATTATGATTTAACAAATCTTGTGGATGTGTTGGTGCTGCATGGCTTTTAAGGTACTTAGGAGAGGCCGCTAGCACAAAGTTACCATCAGCAACCCTTTGCGCTATATAACCTTCATTAATATTCTCATGGGTTGTTATCCATAAATGAATATCTTCATTTAACATATCTATTTTTCGATCCGTCAGCGTGATTTCGAAATTAATTTCTGGATGTTTTTCCTGCAGTTTATCTAAGACCGGAATAACATGTAGTATGCCAAAAGAACGGGGTAGGGCAAGACGTATGGTGCCGGACATCTGTGCGGTGGCATCCATCATTGCCGCTTCAGCATTTTGAACAATTGAATGTAACTGGGCGCAATACTCAGCATACTCAATACCCGCATCCGTTAATGCCAAGTTTCGAGTGGTTCTTTGTACAAGCTGAACCTTGAGTTCAGATTCTAACTGCATCAGTTGTTTACTGACATAAGAGGTAGAAACCCCTAACCTTTCAGCCGCCTTGGTGAAATTGCCACTTATTTTTAAGATGTGTAAGATAAACATCTGGTTAGCTCGACTGTTAATATTAGATTCCTCCAAAGAATATATGACAAAATTACCTAAGCGCATTTCTGTTAAAAGATAGTTTGCGCATAGTAAAAATCATGGTCCTAAGCTTAATATTGATAGCAATCCCACTCACTAACTGATCAACCTTAGTTGTTAGTTAAAAGAAGCTATTTCAGCGTTGAACGCTTTGCAAAGGGAATAACCATTAAAGCGTTAACATCTTTAATTTAATTTTTTCGATAGAGGATTAGCGTAGCTAATCGCTCGAAAGGTGGCAACTTTATCCTTAAACTAGATCTTTTTTCTGCGTAAACTTAGACCCTTAAATTAATGGAAATTGTATTATCTTTTCCAAACGTAAACAGAATTTTTTAAAATTGGTATATATCATTGTCTATTTTTTATTGAGAATGACTATTCGAAAGAGAGTGTTGCTTATTATATTGGCAACATTGACTAACCTGAGTAGTTTTGTTCAGGGTACTATTCCATGATGAGAAAGGGAACAAACATGATCACAGTTGGTGAATTCATCATTGAAAAGCAGCACGACTTTCCAGAAGAAACAGAGGAGTAAAGTGGTCAATAGAGAAATCAATAAAGCCGGCTTAGTTGATGTTATCGGGGCGACCGAGAGCTTGAACACTGACTTTTAAATTTCCAGCTGTTTCTGATATACCGTAGTTGCGCTCTCTAACGAGTGCCATTGCATCTAGTTTGAATTCCTTTGAATAGGTTTTATGTTTTATCATTTCAATCTCCAGTTAAGTTAATTATGTCTTAACTGGAGTAGTCGATCACGTCATGTGCATGAAACACTCGCTACAGAGGTTTTATTAGCGTTTAGGTGTTTATACCTTGGTTGATTTTAGTTGTTTCTAAATTCAAGCTTCGCGCAATCTATTGAAAAATTGTCTTATTTTGCGCATAGTAAAAATGAATTTTATTAAATATAATAATATTCAGAAAATTTGTAATATTGATAATTACTGTAGGAGAGAGAGATGGCTTTAACTGAAATGACATTTTTTGAATGTTTTGAAGCGGATATTTTATCGGGTAAAAAAACAATTACTATTCGAGATGAATCAGAAAAAAACTTTATAAAAAATAGCGTTGTTCAAGTTTCTACTTATGAAACAGGGCGATGGTTTTGTGAATTAGTGATCAAAGGTGTTGAGCCGATCACTCGTGGGCAATTATCTGAGTTTCACGCAAAACAAGAGAACATGAGTCTCGACAAATTAAAGTCGGTGATTGATGACATTTACCCGAATGTAAAAAGCTTGTATGTGATCAGCTATCAACGGGTGGTTAATACCAAAGGAATTAAAAAGGTGATCAGTCTTGCTTGTTAAAATCACCCCTAACTGCGTTGTGAATTTTGAAGTGAGAACAACTATCTCCTGCAATTCACGCCTTGTTAGTGCTCATTTTTCCTGCGCAATACTTGATCACTTCATTAATTCCATTGGTATAAGTAATAATGCGCTGTGAGTTTAGGCGTCGCAGTGTGTTTAAATCGACTGCTTTTGATGTTTGGCCTATGGCTAATAAATTATCAGTTAACATCTGATGCTGGAAAAAATGTGGCTCGCGCTTTATGTGTTGTCTGAATGAATTCTGCCGGTAAAGCGTGGTTAACTTGCATAGCTTATGTCGATTTGAATTCTATTCACGAAAAATGCTATAAACAGTTGAATGTATTCACAATAAAATGGTACTACGCTGAAACTAAAGAGAAAAATCATAACAGGCTTTTGGTTAAATTTATTGGTGCGAGCAGCCGTTACAAAGACTCTCTTTTATTTTTATTGAAGTATTATACTATTAAATTTGTCATCAATGGTTGAACTACCGTATCACTGTTTTGATTATTGCCTTTCATTTTATGAAAAAGGAGAATAGCTGCTTCTTTGCCCACTTTGGCATATTGTAGATCGGCGGCAAAAATTTTGGGGTTTAATATGCGAATGTAATCGTTAATGCCAATAGCTGCGACAGGTAAATCAGATTTACCTTCTCTCAAAAGATGTACTAAAGCACCTGCTGTTAAACGTTCTGTGCCACAAATGATTGCATCAGCCCCTGCTTCAAGTAGCGCTTTACAACCTTTAATACCATCTATATATTGCATATCCGTCAAGTGGATAATCGGCTCTATTTTGTTGATTATACAGGATTTTTTGTAAGCGTCTAAACGTAATTTCCCTGTCTGTATATCATTTACATGCACACCTAAAAAAGCAATTCGTTTGGCATTGTTCTCTTTTAAATGATCAAAGCAGTGTTGGATAGCTAATGGGCTGTTAGTGGTCACTGATGAAATACCACTCTGCTCTACTGCAATCATAACAATGTTGCCGTTAAAAAGATCTTTGTTGATTTCCCCCTGATCAGTGAAGCCAAAAAAGATAATGCCTTCAACCTGTTTCTGTACCATTAGTTCAATATGTGTATTTAGCAGTTCACCGTCATAACGGCTTTCTAATACCAATACTTCATATTCATGCTGGTGGAAAAAATCGATAATTTCGCTGAGTGCCTGATTTTCTGCTGAAGAACTCAAACGGGTGACGATGATACCGATACTTTGAATCGGCTGGTTATTCATGGCGCGTGCTACTGCGGAAGGTTTATAACCCACCTCTTTAATGATTTTACGAATTTTTGCCTGTGTTTCTATTTTAACGTTAGGATCATTATTGAGTACGCGGGAAACCGTGGATTTTCCTACACCTGCTAATGCTGCAATATCACGAATAGTGAGTTTCTTCATGGCCTTCCGAGTAATTAGTGTCATTAATGAAGCCCTAATTTAGCATAACTTGGCAATGAATAATTATTCTTCTAAAAATTTAAAGCGTTAACTCAGTCACAATATTATCTCCTTTGCCTTTTATTTCAGTCATTATTTCGCCATCATATATGGACCGGTCCCAATTGGTGGTTTTATAACGATTGAAAAGAGCGAGAAGGACCTTAATAGAGATATAAAATTTTTTAACTGGAGGTGGGACTGGTCCCATGAATGTATGAATACTAAAAAACAGATTGAACTCCTTATAAAACTAATCGGTGGTAAAGACAATATTGCGTCCGTCAGCCATTGTATTACCCGTTTACGTTTTGTACTAAAAGAAACAGAAAAAGCAGATGCGGATCGCATTGAAGCGGAAGTGCCAGCTGTCAAAGGTTGCTTTACTAACGGTGGCCAGTTTCAGGTGATTATTGGTACTGATGTGGGCCAATATTATAAAGAACTGTTAGATCAGGCTGATATTGATTCATCTTCAAAAAATGCAACAAAACAAGCTGCTAAAGCAAATATGAATATATTCGAGCGTGCTTTAACTAATTTAGCTGAGCTGTTTGTGCCGGTATTACCAGCGATTATTACAGGCGGTTTAATTCTCGGCTTCCGTAATATTATGGAGGTTGATTTTACTGGCAATGGCGCGCTGATTCATCAGGCACAGTTCTGGATGGCATTACACCAATTCTTGTGGTTAATCGGTGAAGCTGTTTTCCACTTTTTACCGGTTGCAATTTGTTGGTCAACGGTTAAAAAATTGGGTGGATCGCCTGTTCTGGGTATTATTCTAGGCATCACACTGGTCTCTCCACAACTGATGAACGCTTATGGTATTGGTACACAAATTCCAGAAGTATGGGATTTTGGCTTCTTTACCATGGAAAAAGTGGGTTACCAGGCACAGGTTATTCCTGCCATTATGGCCGGTGTTTTTCTCGCGATGTTAGAGGTACGCCTATCTCGTATTATTCCATCGTATCTGCATCAGGTATTAGTACCGCTGATCAGTGTTACCACCGCTGTATTTGTTGCTCATGCCTTAATAGGACCGGTAGGGCGTGCAATTGGTGATGCATTTGGGCAGGTGGTATTAACTGCAATGACGGGTGATTACGGGGTTATTTTCTCTTCTGTATTTGGTTTCTTATATGCCCCGCTGGTTATTACAGGCATACATCACACGACCAATGCAGTGGATATGCAGTTATTCCAAACAATAGGTGGTACACCTGTATTCCCTATGATTGCGTTATCAAATATTGCCCAAGGCTCTGCGGTTATTGGCGTCTTGATTGCCAGTCGTAAAAAATCAGAAAGAGATATCTCAATTCCAGCAGCTATCTCTGCTTACTTAGGTGTTACTGAGCCTGCTATGTACGGCATTAACCTTAAATATAAATTCCCAATGCTTTGTGCAATGGTTGGCTCTGCAATAGCTGCTGGTATTTGTGGTCTGAGTGGGGTGTTATCAAACGGCATTGGTAATGGTGGTATTTTAGGTATTCTGTCAATTCAGCCACAATTCTGGATGGTATTTTTGGTGGCAATGGCATTCGCCATTATTGTACCAATTCTGTTAACGGTACTGGTCTTTAAGTATCAACAAAAAGGGGCTAAAAAAACAGCGAGCAAAGAGATCTCTAATCCAACTCCTACCACTGTTTAATGTTTAACAAGTACCTCGTTATTCGTCTGAAGAATGAGGTACTTTAATTTTAATGTGCAATCGAAACAAAGGTTACTATGAAAAAAAGATCCATTGATTGGTGGCGTAGTGCAACCATATATCAAATTTACCCGAAGAGTTTTTGTGACAGTGGAAGTCGTGGAACCGGAGATATCCAAGGCATTATATCGCAGTTAGATTACCTGGAATTATTAGGTGTTGAAGCACTCTGGTTAACACCCGTGTACAGCTCGCCGATGATTGATAACGGTTATGACATTTCCGATTATTATAATATTAACCCTGATTTTGGTAGCATGGCTGATTTTGATCTGCTACTGGCGGAGATGAAAAAACGTGATATTCGTTTAATCATGGATATTGTGGTTAACCATACTTCAACAGAGCATGCTTGGTTTCAATCGGCTCTGGGGGATAAAAAAAGTCCGTATCGTGATTATTACATCTGGAAAGACCCGATTAACGGACAAGCACCCACTAATTGGGCGTCTAAATTTGGGGGAAGTGCTTGGCAGTTAGACGAAGCAACCGATCAGTATTATCTACACCTGTTTGCTAAAGAGCAGGCGGATCTTAATTGGGAAAACCCGCAAGTTCGTGAAGAAGTTAAGAAGATCATTAGTTTTTGGGCTGAAAAAGGGGTTGATGGCTTTCGGTTAGATGTGATTAACCTGATCTCTAAACCGGCTGAATATGAGCATGATGACATTGGTGATGGCAGGCGATTTTATACCGATGGTCCTAATGTTCACCGATATTTACAAGAGATCAGTAAGTCCGTTTTTCAGAAGTATGGCTGTGTCACGGTAGGTGAAATGTCATCTACTACGTTGGAGCATTGTCAGCAATACTCCGCAAAGGATGGCAAAGAGTTATCGATGGTGTTTAATTTCCATCATTTAAAAATTGATTATGAAAATGGTGAAAAGTGGAGTAAAACTGCGTTCAATTTTATTGAATTAAAATCCATTTTTAATTACTGGCAACAAGGTTTGCATAATGATGGCTGGGCCGCCCTGTTTTGGTGTAATCATGATCAACCCAGAATTGTAAGTCGTTTAGGTTGTGATCAACATTATCGTGTTGAATCGGCGAAAATGTTAGCGTCGGCGTTGCATATGATGCAAGGCACGCCGTATATCTATCAAGGTGAAGAGATTGGCATGACCAACCCTGGTTATACATCTATTGAGCAATACCGAGATGTTGAAAGTATTAATAATTATTCGATTTTAGTGAATGAAAAAGGCATTGAACCAGCATTAGCTTTAGATATTCTCGCACAGAAGTCACGTGATAATTCACGTACACCAATGCAGTGGAATAGCAGTAAAAATGCGGGGTTCAGTAAAGTGACGCCGTGGATTAGTGTTGCTGATAATTACCTTGAAATCAATGCTAAACAAGCGGTGAGCAATCCCAATTCTGTATTTCATCATTACCGTAAATTGATCTCGTTACGTAAAGAGATAGCGGTCATTAGTAGTGGTGACTTTACCGATTTACAACCTAAGCATGCACAGCTATTTTGTTATCAACGAAAGTCTGCAACACAGACTTTGATAGCGATTAACAATTTCTATAGTCAAGTTGTGCATTATACATTACCTGAATCAGTGGATGTTGCGCGTGGGGCTTATTTATTATCAAACTATGAAGACTGTATGCAACAACTACCGACTCAACATATGGTGCTCAAGGCCTATGAAAGTCGTATTTTATTGATTGAACATTAGTAAAGTAGGCTAATTCCTAAGGCCTGTTATTTGATCACTGCTTGAGTATAAAAAAAGGGCTAACGACATTTGGCTTGAAAATGAAACTTTATATCAAAGCACAAAAAGCAACAATTGAGGCTTTGCACCTAGAGCAAGCCTCAACTGCGTAACATCATATACTACGTTAATCAGCGAACAGTCACAGGAACTGATCTAAAAGTTCACCGAACTTCCCCCTTCGATGGCCGATCCTCCGAAAAACAACAATGAATGTACAATAACAAACCAAATAAACAGCTAGCCGTTATTTATAAAGGGTCATTCCGGAAACATAGTTGATCTGTCACAAGCTTTGCATGACCGTTTTTTTTAGTAATACCCACATAACTGGTATGCTAATTGTGGTTGTTAAGTTAATTCATTTTTGGAGGAATACAATGAAAATTTTTGTACCAACTGAACATTTTAGTTTGCTGAGCAAGTTGATACATATCGTATCGGCGGTCGCATTTATTGCAGTGTTAATTTTAATGTTCAATAACCCTAACGCAGATTCTCTGTTTTTTTCATTACATCAATCATTGGGATTATTGGTGTTGGTTTTATATTTTACACGCATAGTTTGGATGAACTGGGCTGGAAAACCAAAGGCATTAGGTAACAAAGTTGAAAAGTTTGCTGCCCATATGGCACACATGGCGCTGTATGGTATCTTAATATTGATGCCATTAAGTGGATTACTCATCGCCCTTGCAAAAGCAAAAGAAACCGTGGTATTTGGTTTGTTTAGTATCCCTGGTTTTTCCGATCGTAACTCTGGATTAATCGATGTAGCTTATAGTCTGCATTCGTTTCTTGAGATCGTTTGTTACTTATTAATAGCAGCTCATATTGGTGCTTCGTTATATCATCACCTTATATTAAAAGATGGCACTTTAGATCGTATGATGGGGAAAAACAAATGATTAAGTTACTTAATATTAAAACCGGTCTTTTATTATTAGCTTCTATGACGATTTCAGTCGCTACTTCTGCTTACCAGATGAACGAGCAGGAGATAAAGTCTGATATCGATTGGCAAGCTGTACCTGTGATAGAAAAAACGCTATTTTTCCCCGGTATGATAACCTTCGACTGGATTAACTCGCCAGCGCATAAAGGCTTTACAAAACCAGACTTTGCAAAGAAAACCTGTAGTAACTGCCACCAAGGCGAAGAGCAAGGTTTGGGTGATTTACTCATAAAAAACGATCACTTAGATAAAATGGCAGGCAAAGCAGGCTCATTAAAAACACAGTTCCAATTTGCAAATGATGATCAGTTTTTATACGTAAAAGCGACATGGAAAACAGCATCGCCATTCCCTGCACGTTTACACGATACCTTGTTATATAAAAAGGGTAAATGGACAATCATCGGTGGTGATCGAGGTAAAAACCCCTACACACCAATCTATGAAGATCGCTTTTCTATCATGATTGATGATGGCAGTGTTGAGCAGTTCTCACAACAAGGTTGTTGGATGTCATGTCATCGTGGTGCTCGCGATATTGGCCAAGCGACAAAATCTGACGTATTAGATTTAGATGTAATCGGTCGTAATGGTTTAGGAAAAACAGATATTCGCAAATACCTGCCTGATACCCGCACCGAGCGTTATGGTTTGAACTGGGATAAAGTAAAAACCCAAGAAGAGATTGATCAGCTTAAAGCCGATGGTAAGTTTGTTGATTTAATGCAATGGCGTTCAGCACGTAGTGCACCAACGGGGGCCGCTGATGATGGTTATGTTTTAGAATATCGTCATAACGATGCAGGTAGAACCGTATTTACTTGGAACTTTGATAAAAAGACAAGCTTACCTAAATACATGTTTGATAAATCAGTAACCGGCTTCTATGCGTTAAATAAAGAAGACTTCAATGACTTAAACAAACGTATCGCATTAATTGAAGGAGTTAATACCATGCCTTACGATGCGAGTAAAATAGAAGAAGGTCAATACCTTCAAGGTCGTTTGAACCGCAAAGGCGAAGGGTCTGCTGGTGATAACCAACAAGTTGCCTCTTCATGGACTAATGGTAAATATACGGTTATTTTCAAACGTAAATTAGATACAGGTCATCCAGAAGAGGATAAAATCATGAAGATTGGTGGCACTTATGATTTTAATATCGCCATTCATGATGGGCAAACAACCACGCGTTATCACTATGTGACCTTACCTTTTACATTAGGTATTGGCCAAGATGCGCAAGGTAGTGTGAATAGTACTGAGCAATAATAATTATTATTGCTCAATGCAGGATACAACCCGGCAGATACAACTTTTAATCTGCCTTATTGAATAACACGCTACTCCTTATGTAAGCGCTGGAACGTTCTATTCACCCTGTACGGCAACCCAGTTGTTGTACAGGGTTCATTTGTTTGACAAGTTGTTTGGATTTTTTAATAACGCTTCAATGTTGCTTAAAATGACGCGCTATCCAACATTTCCATATAATATTTGTCGGCCTGCATCAATGACATAAGAGGGGCTACCTTTGATGTTTTGTTGTTTAGCTTGTTGCTAGTCAACCATTAATGCAACCATTGCACTGCCATCATTGATGAATTTATTGACTAACAAAGCATCTAAATCATAACTTGTTATCCGCTCATTTAATGTTGTTAACTGGCCAATATTCTCAGCATCACTAAAAAAACAGTTACGCAGTTTTAATGCACAATCAATACTGGTTGGTTGATCGTAAGTGAGCCCAACTGCTTTTAGTATCAAGTGAGCATTGCTATACCCAAACGACTTGATAATATTTCGCATCTAGCTCATCGCACTTCAAACTGCAAAATTGAAGGTTTGAAAGTTGTCATTAATTCTACTCGTTAAAGTACTACCAATTTCGGGAAGGGTAAGGCTAAAAAACTCATTAATACTCTGTCGAAATTCTTTTGCTGTTGCAAAGTATTTATTGTTTCTTGCATATTCACTCATCACCTTCCACAGTCGCTCTATAGGATTTAAATTAGGGCTATAAGGAGGTAAATAG
>NZ_ATUO01000091.1 GCF_000420245.1 Psychromonas hadalis ATCC BAA-638
TCCACTAAGTTACTCATTGAAGATGTAGCACCTAATGTTATCGTTGCAGCACCACCCACTTTGATGGTCATTCCGTCTGTTACACCAGTGACTGATGTACTTGCATCATCACCTTGAACAACATTGTAAGCACTTGCTGTCACACCAGTCTCTGCTGTTTTACTATTGATTGCTTTAGCAATGTCAACGGCAGAGCCAGTATCCGACGCAGGTACATCAATACCATTAATAAGCATTTCACCCGCAGTGCCAGTCGTTGCAGCTGTAACACGGCCACCATTGAGTTCCGCTTTATTTAAGCCTCCATTTAAACCTAATGCATTAGTGGTTACTGATGAAAGAGAAAAGCTGAGCGTCTCACCAGAGTTTGCACCTATTTGTAATGTGATTGTCCCTGAACTTCCATCTAATAATTTCACCCCATTAAACTCTGTCGTACTTGCAATACGATCAAGTTCATTATGTAATTGATCCACCTCTTTTTGAATCGCTTCACGGTTAGATGCTGAATTTGTATCATTCGCTGATTGTACCGATAGTTCGCGCATACGCTGCAGGATGTTGGTCATTTCATTCATCGAGCCCTCTGCCGTTTGTGTCATGGAAATACCATCGTTGGCATTACGTACCGCTTGGTTGATACCACGAATTTGTGATTGCATCCCTGTGGAGATAGCAAGGCCAGCAGCATCATCTTTTGCACTATTGATACGTAAGCCTGAAGATAATCGCTCCATCGCTTCATTTTGCGTGAGCTGACTTTTGTTTAGTTGACGCTGTGCGTTAAGCGACATGATATTTGTATTAATTACCTGAGCCATGATTTACTCCTTTGTTTCTTTTATCCCTTACTTGGGAAAATCGGCAAGTTTTGTACGTTTTGCCGTCAATTTTTACTCTCAGGTTTTATAATGCGATTTACATGCCAACTTTTAATAGGCTGTTTTTTTGTAAAAGAAAAATAGGGGGAATTTGATTGTAAATGTTTAAAAAACAAGCTATTTCAATTAGTTATTAGAGAGGTAGGTATAGATATTGATGATGAGCTTAAAAAGATCTTTTGCAAAAAGAGATCTTCTTTAAATAAGTGAGGTGGCAAATATGATCTTTTATAGTTTTTTAATAGCGGTAAACGAACAATAAGGATCGACTTCAAAATTACTTGCGCTTTTTTTTTCAAAATAACCAGTCATTTCAGGCTTTTTGAAAACAATTTAGCGCAAGTTATTATGTAACGATTCCTAAAAGGGAATTAATAGCGATGATCTGTCAAAAGATCATCATTAAAAATAAACACGTACAACAGAAACAGCAACACAGCCCGGGCGACGTGTATTTTTGATTTCAACGGAGATCTCTTTTTCGATCTCCAAGCCACGTTTAATAGGTGTCACTTTAATTAAACGACTATGCGCACGAATAACACTGCCTGTTTTAACAGGGTAAGGGAAACGTACTTGATTCAAACCATAATTAACGGTCATTTTGGCATCTGGGTAAAGTGGTTTATCTGGATTAACACTGTCAGTTAAACGTGGCAATAATGAGAGTGTTAAAAAACCATGGGCAATAGTGGTTTTAAAGGGCGATTCTTTTGTGGCGCGCTCAATGTCATTGTGTAACCACTGCCTGTCTTCAGTCACCTCCGCAAATTGATCAATACGCTGCTGTGATATGGTTAACCAATCACCCACATGCACCTCTTCACCGATTTGCGTTTGGAGCGTTAAAAATAGCTCTCGTGCTTCGGCTGATAGCTGTATTGGTTTTTGCGCGACATTGATGCTTTTCCCATCTTTTAAGATGGAATACTCTTTCACCCATGAAAGCAGTTGCTCACGATTACTGTGTGCTTTTTTGATAAACAGTGAATAATAATCACGAACAGCTGGAGACATCCACAGGGTAAAGTCTACCGCGTATTTTTCCATGAATTCCGCTTTATATTTATTGATGTCAAATTTTTTCATCTATTGTTCCAGTCTAAAGGGGTAAGACTAACGTCTCACTTCCAAAATACAACTAATACTATTAACGGAAGTGGAACTTCCAAACACGCTATGGTTTATCGGAAGCGGGACTTTAGTCCTGCCTTATCATAAATTAAGCGTTGCATTTATCTCTGTTAATACCTGAGCTGGATTTTCAGCTTGGGTAATTGGACGGCCAATGACTAAATAATCAGCGCCACTGTCCATCGCTTGTTTGGGGGTTTTTACACGGCGCTGATCAGCTACCGGACTACCTTCTGGACGAATACCAGGGGTAACTAATTTAAATCCGTCACCTAATAACGCTTTTAACTCACTTGCTTCATGCGATGAGCAAACAACACCATCAAGTCCAGATGATTTAGTTAATATGGCTAAACGCTTTACCTGCTCAGCGGGTGACAGTTCAATGCCAAGTTCTAACAGATCACTTTTATCCATACTGGTTAACACAGTTACTGCAATTAAGAGGGGGGCTTTGTCACCATAAGGTTCAAGAATGGCTTTAGCAGCTTCCATCATGCGTCGACCGCCACTAGCATGTACATTAACCATCCAAACCCCTAAATCAGCGGCTGCTTTTACCGCTTTAGCAACGGTATTGGGGATGTCATGAAACTTAAGATCCAAGAAAACATCAAAGCCTTTATCAACAATCTGTTTTACAAAGTCTGGGCCAAAATGGGTAAACATCTCTTTGCCAATTTTTAGACGGCAAGTGGTTGGGTCAAGTTGACTGATAAAATCTAATGCTGTTTGTTTGTTATCATAATCTAATGCAATCACTACTTTTGGATCTAACTTGTTCATTATATTTCCTGTTTAATGTAAATAGTGCTGAACTACAAAGAGGTTCGCAGGGCTATTTGGGGGGGACGTGATGCTCCAGCTTTGCCTTGATAACCAAGCAGGACTAAAATCCTACGTCCATATTCGGACGTGATGCTTCAGCTTCGCCTTGATAACCAAGCAGGACTAAAAAAAGGGCTCGCAGAGCTTACTCGCTCCTAGACTGAGCTATCGTCCATATTTATTCACCATCAAGACCTCGTATTGGCTTAATCCTTCCCCAGCTTTTACACGAAGGACATAACCAATGTAGTTTGTTACTTGAATAACCACACTTTTGACAACGATACTGTGGGCGTAATTTTATCTGCTGCGCGACCAATTTTTGTAAAAATGAGAGACTTTCTACCTCACTTGAAGACTCAGAGAGTGTTAAGTGGTAAGTCATCAATTGATTAAACCCTTTCATGGTCGGGTTTTTACGCAATTCTTGTAACATAAAGGCTTGTGCTTTTTCTACACTACGTAGCCTTTCAATTAATTTTGAAAGTAAAATAACACTGCTTGCGCCTGCACCGAGGCTTATAATACGATAAAGGTAGCTAACAAGCTCTTCTTCAATGCCTAATTGTTGATGTAATATCAGTAACTTATCTAGTATGACTTCACTAAAATCAATATCAACTTCAGGGATTTTTTCTAATATCTCTAGCGCTTTCTCAGGTTTATTATAACGCTGATAAAAATCACAAAGTGCTAAACTTGCTTTTATACATGCAGGAAACATAACTAACGCTTTTTTATACAGTGCGACCTGTTTTTTTTCATCATCAGATTGATCCGCCAAACTACAATAGAGGTAAGAGAGCGTACGACGCTTAACCTTGCCTTTGCCTATCTTGTTTAGCATCTCGGTAACACTCACGGCATCAGCCCACTCTTTTAATTGTTGATAGATACTCAGCAAGTTTTCAAGGGCAACCTGTTTATATTCAGGCGAGTCTTTGAGTTGGATAAATATCTTTTCGCTACGATCAAACAATCCCGCTTGATAAAAGTCTTTTCCCAATTGCAATAGTGCTAAATCACGTTGCTCACGCGTTAACGAGGGACGTGCAATTAAGTTTTGATGGATACGAATAGATCGCTCTACTTCGCCACGCTGACGAAATAGGTTACCTAAAGCAAGGTGTGTTTCAATGGTTTCATTATCAACTTCTAGCAGTGCGATAAAATGATCTACTGCTTTATCAGGTTGATCACTGAGTAGGAAGTTAAGCCCTTTGACATAATCACGACTTAATTTATTTTCTTTTTTCTGATTTTTTTGATGCACACTGCGCACACCCATATACCAACCATAGAAGGCGGCAACAGGCAGTAGGAGGAAGAATATCTCTTGCACTAGGGGTTAGTCTTTTTCATGGGTCGTTGATAATTGGTTTAATGCTTTACGCTGCTTTTTATTGAGTTTACGAAGGTGACGGTTTTTCATGGTGAGGCGTAGATAAAAAAGAGTACCAAAGCAACCTGAAACAATAAAACCAAATAGGAAGTTAATTGCCAGTAGCGTTGATAGACGCATTTCACTTTGCGCAACAAGGTAATTAATGTTCACCGTTTGCTGGTTTTTTAAACCTAATACAATCGCAATAGCAAATAATAGAACAATAACAATAAGTGTCAGAAAACGTTTCATGCTCAGCCTCATTTCAAATGAGTGATTAGTGTATTATAAATAGGAATTTTAAACAAAAAAAATGGCGCTTTAAAGCACCATTTTTATTTTGTTTACACATTCGGCATGAACTTTATTTTGTTCATGCTCTATGCATTAACAGCATTAACTCGCTCTCTCAACTCTTTGCCTGGTTTAAAGTGTGGTACATGCTTGCCACCTAATTCGACTTTATCTCCTGTTTTAGGATTACGTCCAATACGTGGAGCACGATAGTGTAATGAGAAACTACCAAAACCACGAACTTCAATGCGCTCACCTTGAGCCATTGAATCCGTCATCAATTGTAACGTCTCTTTAACGCTATCTTCAACCTCTTTAATCGACAATTGAAAGTGCTTGCTGGTTAGTCTTTCAATCAAATCAGACTTAGTCATAACTTACCTCGTTTTCATAAATGAATGCAGTAAACTGACACCAGATAATTTAAAAGTGGCCGTTACCGACCCCTCTTTAATTATTTGCCTTTAGCTGCATTAAATGCGTCAAGCATTGCATTACCCATGCTTGCTTCATCTTGATCTTTCAAGCTATCAATTGCTTCTTTCTCTTCAGCTTCATCTTTCGCTTTAATAGAAAGGCTAATTACGCGGTTCTTACGATCAACACCAACGAATTTAGCTTCAACACTGTCGCCAGCTTTAAGTACAGTAGATGCATCTTCGATACGGTCACGTGAAATATCAGCAACGCGGATATAACCTTCAACGCTATCAGCAAGTGTTACCACAGCACCTTTAGCATCAGATTCTAAGATAGTACCTACAACAATAGACCCTTTCTTATTTTCTGCTAAGTAATTATTGAATGGGTCAGCTGCAATTTGCTTGATGCCTAGAGAGATACGTTCGCGCTCTGGGTCAACTTGTAGTACAACAGCTTCGATTTCGTCGCCTTTTTTGTACTCTTGAACTGCTTTATCACCTTCAACATCCCAGCTAATATCAGAAAGATGTACTAGACCGTCGATGTTACCGTCAAGACCGATGAAGATACCAAAGTCTGTAATAGACTTGATTTTACCAGTTACTTTCTGGCCTTTATCGTGTGTTGAAGAGAACTCTTCCCACGGGTTAGCTTTACACTGTTTAAGACCTAGAGAGATACGACGACGTTCTTCGTCGATGTCTAGCACCATCACTTCAGCCATGTCACCTAATTGAACAACTTTAGATGGGTGGATGTTTTTGTTAGTCCAATCCATTTCAGAAACGTGAACAAGACCTTCAACGCCCTCTTCAATTTCTACGAAACAACCGTAATCAGTTAAGTTAGTAACTTTACCAGTTAAACGCGTTGATTCAGGGTAACGCTTAGCGATTGCTACCCATGGATCTTCACCAAGTTGCTTAAGACCTAGAGAAACACGCGTGCGCTCACGATCGTACTTAAGAACTTTAACGTTGATTTCATCACCAACATTTACGATTTCGCTTGGGTGCTTAACGCGTTTCCAAGCCATATCTGTAATATGTAATAGACCGTCAACACCACCTAGATCTACGAATGCGCCGTAGTCAGTTAGGTTTTTAACGATACCTTTAACGTCTTGACCTTCTTGAAGGTTCTCAAGTAGCTCTTCACGTTCAGCACTGTTTTCAGTTTCAATAACAGCACGACGAGATACAACAACGTTGTTACGTTTTTGATCAAGTTTGATCACTTTGAATTCAATATCTTTGTTTTCAAGGTGAGCAGTGTCACGTACAGGACGTACGTCAACTAATGAACCAGGTAGGAAAGCACGGATACCGTTTAATTCAACAGTGAAACCACCTTTAACTTTACCGTTGATAACACCGATAACAGTTTCTTGGTCTTCGTATGCTTTCTCAAGCTGGATCCAAGCTTCGTGACGTTTCGCTTTTTCACGAGAAAGTTTAGTTTCACCGAAACCGTCCTCTACCGCGTCTAACGCTACATCTACAACATCGCCGATAGCAACTTCAAGCTCGCCTGCTGCGTTCTTAAATTCAGCAATATCGATAGCAGCTTCAGATTTAAGACCTGCATCAACGAATACTAGGTTGTTACGAATTCCAACAATTGTACCTTTAACAATTGTACCGGGGCGAGTTTCTACCTGTTGAAGAGATTCTTCAAATAGTTCAGCAAAAGATTCCATCATCTATTTATTCACACTTATTTTATACAACCCATCACAATCCATTCGCGAGGGAGGCAAGAAAAATTATCATTTCATCCATGAAACGATATATAAAAACAGTAAATTATTTTACTGTTAAATTGAGTTTAAGAGCAACTACATCAAGGACTTGATTTACAACTTCATCAATAGTTAATGAGGTTGAGTCGATCTCAAGGGCATCGTTTGCAGGCCGTAATGGCGCAACAGTACGATTTCTATCTCGGTAATCACGATCTTTTATTTCGCTTAAAATTTGCGCGATGTTAACATCAAATCCTTTATTTTGCAACTGATTAAAGCGCCGTTGAGCGCGTTCCTCTGCACTGGCATCTAAAAATATTTTAACCGGTGCGTCAGGAAACACTACGGTGCCCATATCTCGGCCATCGGCAATCAACCCAGGCGCTTGAAAAAATGCTTTTTGGCGCGCAAGCAATGCATCACGCACCACCTGAATTGAAGCCACTTTAGAGGCTGCTTGCGCAACCGTTTCAGTGCGCAACTTATCGCCGACATTTTCACCATTTAATAACGTGTCAACACCAATACCGTTGGAGATAAATGCAACATTTAAGTTGATCGCCAATGCAGCTAACGATTTTTCATCTTCAAGTGCGATATTTTTTTGCAGGGCCGCATACGCTAATATGCGATATAACGCGCCACTGTCTAATAAGTTCCACCCCAGTTTACTGGCTAAAATATGGCAAACTGTGCCTTTTCCTGAGCCACTTGGGCCATCAATGGTAATTAAGTTCATGTTATCCTCTAATCAATCTCGTCCATAAATGCTTCAAGATCTTGTTCATCTTGATAAGCTTTTTGTAACTCTTTTTCGTCCATAAACAGGTTCATATCTTCGCTGTTTTGGTAAAACTTAAATGCTTCATACTGCATATAAGCTTCTTTCACAAAAATATAAGAGTCCAGTGCTTGTTCTAATAGCTTCTCTTGCCCTAATACCGCTTCTCGCTTATCTAAACCATCGATCCCCCACAGTGTCGTGCTTTGCCAAAAAGTGAGGTAACTCATGGGAAAATAGAGACCATCGACAAAGCTACCCACTACCTTTCTTACGCTACGTGGTCCAAGTACTGGCACCATTAAATAGGGTCCATGCGGCACATTCCAGCGGCCTAATACATTACTAAAAGATTCCCGACGGCGTTCAATTCCCGCTTTTTTGGCAAGGTCTAAAAAACCTAACAAACCAAAGGTTGAGTTGATAGAAAAACGCAATAGTGCATCTGCTGATCGTGAAAACTCCAGCTGAATCAAATTATTAACAACCGTTGAGGGTTCATCAAAATTTAAAACAAAGTTATTTATTGCTGTCCGCCCGCCATCAGACACCCACTCCACATAATTTTCTGTCACAGGTTTGTATATATAGGCATCCAGTACAAGGTAGTTAAAATCCCATATCACGCGGTTGATCGGTTCAATGGGGTCGCTCATATGGGTTTGGTATTCATAATCACCATTAATGGTTTGCGCGCCAACCATTAATGGTAAATCAAACAATAACAGCGATAAAAGTAGAACTCCTTTTCTCATTATTTTTCCTGGCTCTCTCTTTATAGTGGTTCGCTAATGATAATGTTAACCGGTGTGGTTTGCCCCGCTTTTATCACATCACTCACGCCTTGCCAATCACCCGATTTATTCATCACATCACCACTCTTAGAGAGGCGTGCTTTAATAATAAATTCACTGTGATCACTCAATTTCATTCCTTGCATCATCGCGTTGGCATCTGAAAGTTGTGTTGTGATCGGTAAGTTAGTCAGCGTTAATTTGATCGCTGCAATGGGCATTTTAGGGCCAGAAACAGCTTGTGCATAAACAATAATAAAACCTGACTCAGGAATAACAACGTTATTTGCAACGCTGATATTAACACTGTAGATCGGCGCGCCCACTTCGTCGGTGGTCGCAATTTCAACTTGTGGTTGTATTTCTCCTGCTTCAATACCCTGTTCTTGCATCTGTTTTTTGGCATAACTAATACTGCCATGTAACATCTGAGCTTGCTCAGAATCGACCTCGACCAATGTTAACATCTGCTTCCAACGTGTTATTGCTGCATTATAGTCTTGCTTTTCAAGCGCCATAAAAGCATACATCGACCAAGCTTGTAATTCTGTTGGGTTATCTTTGAGCAGATCAGCAAGCATTAACTCAGCTTGTTGCTGCGAATATTCATCACCTCTTTGCATTTTTAGTTGTGCATACACAAGACGAATATCCACGGAATCAGGTTTTAAATGATAAGCTTTTTTTATTGCATCTAATGCTAAATCTGCATCTTTAAATACCATGCCTAAACGGCTATATAAAAGCCAACCTTTCGCATCTGAGGGATCGCTGGCAAGATGGGTACGCAACCCTAACATGATGTCACGTAATTCTTGCTCTGTGGGACGTGATTCACTATCACTAAAAAGTTTATCTTGTAAAGCAGGATAACGCTGCAACGTATTTTCCCAATTACTTATCTCTTGATAAGAACCCACTGACCAATACATCGCCACCGAGCCAAAAATCAATACCAACAATCCTGGTAACCATAACCAGCGCTGCTTATTATTGGTGGCAACTATTTTTTCATCACTAATATCATCTAATAAGTTATGTTGTAACTCAGAAATTATTTTATCTTTATCAATTAATAAGCCTTGCGTATCATCAGATTCAAGCTCTGCGATGCGCACATCATAAAGCGCACGATTCAGTGTATTACGGCTGTTATTACTGCCTGTTTTTTCGCGGTTTTTATTGTTTAAAAAAGGCATCATAAACAGTGCAGATGCGATAATAAGCAACAAAGTGGCACCTAGCCAGAATTGTACAATCATTACTTATCTCCTTGTTTTAGAATTTTTTTCAAGCGTTTCTCTTCGTTATCATCAAGTTCATCTTCTGTTTTACTTTTGTTTTTTGCCTGTTTAAAGAGCACTAAGAAACCAAACAGAATAAACAACAAAGGTCCTAACCATAAGAAGATAGTGGCAGGCGTTATCGGTGGGTCGTAACGCACAAAGTTACCAAATCGTGCGACCATGTAATCAACCACTTCATCCTTGGTTTTACCCTGTTTTACCAATTCATAGGTTTTATTACGCAGATCTTTAGCAAGCTCGGCATTAGAGTCAGAGATACTTTGATTTTGACATTTAGGGCAACGTAAGACTTTGGTTAAGTCATGGAAAACTTGCTCCTGCTCGATAGTGTCAAATTCAAAGGTATCAATGGCACTAAAAACAGCAGGACTAAAAAAAGTGCAGAGCAGTAAAAGTAGCGATAAGGTTACCTTTTTCATCTTATTGCATCCCATTAAAGAGCGCTTTTAGCTCCTCATTCCAAAGTCGTGCGTTGAGATCACCCACATGGCGATATTGAATAATGCCTTTGCTGTCGATAAAGTAGGTTTCAGGCGCACCATAAACACCCAAATCCATGCCTAACATACCGTCTTTATCAAACAGGCTTATTTTGTAAGGATCTTTAAGATCGGTTAACCAACGGATCGCTTTTTTACGATCGTCTTTATAGTTCATACCCACAATATAGATATCTTGAGCAGCAAGTTTATTAAGAAACTTATGCTCAGCATAACAAGTAGGACACCACGTAGCCCACACGTTAAGCAACATCTTTTTCCCTTTAAAAATAGAGGCATCATGTTGCTTGTTTTCATCATAGATATCTTGCAGGATAAACTCAGGCACTGCTTTGCCAATTAATGCAGAATCAAGTTTACGCGGATCACTGTATAAGCCTTTAAAAAGGAAGATACAGACCACAAAAAACAGTAATAACGGTACTGATAGCGTTAACATTTTACGTGTATTAGCCATTTTATGCTTCCTCCTCATCTACTTTTTTAACACGGTAGCGTCGGTCTAACATCATTAATATTCCCGCAAAGCCCATCATTAATGGCCCAAACCAGATCCAACGAATAAACGGTTTATAATAGATACGCACCGCCCAGCCACCATCGGGTAACATCTCACCCATTGCAATATAAAGGTCACGCGTCACACCTGCGTCAATTGCAGCCTCTGTCATCGGCATACGTTGCACGGTGTAAATACGTTTTTCTGGTTTCATAGTGGTGACGTATTGGCCATCTTTTTTGATGGTAAATACCCCCACACTGCCAGTATAATTTTTACCTTGCAATGCCTCAACCGCATCAAAGTGGAAGTCATAATGTTCAAAACGAATGCTTTCACCAATATGCAATTTTACATCACGCTCAATCGAATAGTTTTGGGTCATGGTGATACCGATGATCATCACAGCAAAACCTGCATGACCAACACTCATCGCCCAGTGGCTATAACCCAACTTTGTTAATCCTTTAAGTAATGAAAAGCGGTGTGTGGCGCGTAGATAAAGCTCATAACAGGTACAACTTAATACCCAGAACCCTAAAAATACGCCCATCAATGCAAGCCATGTAAAGTGTGAAGCAAAGCTATACAGAAATAGCAGAGTGATAACAGTGGCGATAATTAATGAATGTAATAATGGTTTAAATAGTTCATTAATGCTTTGGCGTTTCCAGCGTACAAAAGGTGCGACACCTAAGAAAAGAGCAAAAGGTACAACCAAGATACTAAACATGCTGTTAAAGAACGGTTCACCAATAGAGATACTGCCTAAGCCAATCTCTTTATGTACTAGTGGTAACAACGTTCCTAATAGCACCACAATCAGTGCAGCAATCAATAATATATTATTGCTAAGCAACATGGTTTCACGTGAGAATAATCGGTAACGCCCACGACTTTTTACTTTTGATGCTTGCACAGCATAAAGTAGCAGAGAACCACCAATAACAAGAATTAAGAACGCAAGAATAAACAGACCACGCTCAGGATCACTGGCAAAAGCATGCACTGAGACTAATATGCCTGAACGTACGAGGAATGTGCCTAATAAGCTTAATGAGAAAGCACTGATCGCAAGTAATACCGTCCACGATTTAAACACCCCTCGTTTTTCACTAACCGCTAAAGAATGAATCAAGGCGGTGCCTGCAATCCAAGGCATAAATGATGCATTTTCAACAGGATCCCAGAACCACCAACCACCCCAGCCTAATTCATAATAAGCCCACCAACTGCCCAGTGCGATACCGATCGTTAGAAATACCCAAGCAGCCATTGTCCACGGACGTGACCATTTTGCCCAAGCACTGTCTAAACGCCCTTCCATTAAGGCCGCAATTGCAAAAGCAAATGCCACAGAGAAACCAACATAACCCATATAAAGCATAGGAGGGTGTAATATCAAACCAATGTCTTGCAACAGAGGGTTTAAATCTCGCCCGTCCACAGGAAAGTAGGGTAATGTACGCAAAAATGGATTTGAGGTTAACAGTACAAACAGGTAAAACCCGACTGACAATAAACCTAAGACTGCAAGTACGCGTGCAATAGACTCAACAGGTAAGCGTTTACTCATGACTGCAACCGCACAACTCCACAATGCAAGCAGTAATACCCACAAGAGCAACGATCCTTCATGTGCCCCCCAAACCGCAGATAAACGGTAGTACCAAGGTAAAGCACTATTTGAGTTGGTGGCAATATAAGTAACGGTAAAATCATTCGCTAAAAAGAGATAACTCAAAATAACAAATGATAAACTGACAAAAACAAATTGCAGAATAGTGAGCATTTTAGCCGATTCAATGGCATTTTGCTGACGAGCATAAATACCATATAAAGGATAAACCGTTTGTAACAGCGCGAACATACACGCAATAGCCAGTGTAAATTGACCAATTTCAGCAAGCATTAATTTATCCTCTACTTCTTATTTTTTTTTAAATGATCCATGCCTTCCAGTGCTTTTGCAACTTCTGGTGGCATATACTCTTCATCGTGTTTAGCAAGCACTTCAAACGCATTGATCTCTGTGGCCGTTAGTAGTTCACCTTGTGCAACAATACCTTGTCCTTCACGGAACAGATCTGGCAATATTCCATCAAAGTAAACGGTAACAATACCGCCACCATTATCAATCAGATCAAAGCTCACTTGTAAGCTTTCTGGATCTCGTTTTACCGAACCATTAAGTACCATGCCACCAATACGTAATCGCTGACCAATGACAGGCTTAACACCCGTCTCATTTTTGCCATTAATGATCTCGCTTGGTGTATAAAAAAGATCGATATTTTGTTGTAGTGCAAATAACACTAAACCGACAGAAAGTGATAAACCGACCACCAGTGCAGAGGTGATTAATAAACGTTTTTTTCGTCTTGGGTTCATAACGTACCCTCCCTATTTTGTGCTTTTTTAATGCGCTGCTCACGAGATAAGCGATGCTCAACAACTTTCATTATTTTATTTTTTTTACTCAAAGTATTAATGATTAAAACCGCTAATGCAAAAAAAGTTAATCCGTAAGATAACCATACATAGAATCCATAGCCACCCATTGCAAAAAAATCACTGATTGAATCAAATGCCATGTTATTTTTCTCCTGCTAATTTTTCTGTCACCATGGCGGTCACCCAAGGACGATGGCTTTCACGTGCTAATATTTCATTACGAAAACGCATTAAAGTCAAAACACCAAGAAAGGCACCAAAACCAACAATCATAATCACCAAAGGCCATAACATTTCTGGTGGCATGGAAGGTTTATCAAATTTCATAATCGTTGCACCTTGGTGAAGGGTATTCCACCAAACAACAGAGTAATGGATGATGGGTAAATTAATCACACCAACCAAGGTTAAAATAGAAGCAGCTCGTCCTGCTAACACTTTATCTGAAAAAGCGTTATGCAAAGCGATAATACCCAAATAAACAAATAACAGGATCAGCTCAGAAGTTAAACGCGCATCCCAAACCCACCATGCTCCCCACATAGGTTTTCCCCATGCAGCACCGGTTACTAAGGCAATAAAGGTGAATACCGCACCAATAGGTGCAATCGCAGCAACATTCATCTCCGCCAAACGAATTTGCCAAACCAATGCAACAAAGGCTGCAATTGCCATGGTTGAATAAGCAGCCATCGCCATCATAGCAGCAGGTACATGAATATAGATGATACGAAAGCTGTCACCCTGCTGGTAATCCGCCGGTGCAAACAATAATCCCCAGACTAATCCAACGACAAAGGTAACGACTGTCAGCACAATAAACCAAGGTAAAAACTTCCCTGCTAGCTGATAACTTTTTTCAGGCTTTGCATAGGGGTGTAACCATTTCCACATAATAAAAAACTCTCTGTCTGTCTAAATAAAAATAAGATCAGCTTACACTCACTCGTAGCGAAGCGGCAATTGCAAAAGGGGCTAAGGTAATTGATGTCACTAACATTGCACCTAACAGTGCCAGTAATCCAAGGTAGGATTGTCCATAAGCGGCGGCATCAATCGCCATGGTTGAAAATATTAAAATAGGAATACTCAGTGGCAACATAATTAAACTCAGTAATATCCCGCCTTTACGAAGCCCTACTGTTAATGCAACCCCAATAGCACCCAATAAACTCAAAATAGGGGTGCCAATTAATAAGGTCAAAAACAATGCAAAGTAAGTGTTTACATCCATCGCTAAGAAAGTCGCTAACAAAGGAGAAACAAACAAAATAGGTAAACCAGTTAATAACCAGTGAGCAAACACTTTTGCGCTAACAAGCCAAGCAAGAGGGTGTGGCATCAACATCAATTGCTCAAGCGAACCATCAATAAAATCATCTTTGAAAAGGCGTTCAAAAGACAAAAGTGCAGCTAGTAAAGCGGCAACCCAAATAATACCGGGCGCAATGCGTGCAAGTAAAATAGGATCTGTGCCAATACCCAATGGAAAAAGAGTGACCACGATAATAAAAAACCACACAGGATTTAATATGTCACTTTGACGACGAAAAGCGCCCTTTAACTCTTTACTAACAACTTGCCAGAAAACATTAAACATAAAAATCATCCATCGGTTTTTTAAGGGTGATTTTAGAAAGCAGTTCAGAGCCAATCGATAAATCTTGATGGCTAGTTAATAATACGATGCCACCTTTTGACGCATGTTGTACAAAAAGATTTTCTAAGACGTTGACACCAGACTTGTCGATGGCAGTAAAAGGTTCATCCAACACCCATAATGGGCAGTCATTTAGCCATAAACGCGCCAACGCAACACGACGCTGTTGCCCAGCAGAGAGTTGTCCTGCAACAAGCTCTTCATAACCTGCAAGACCGACTTTAGCAAGCACCTCCCAAAGGTCAACACCTGCATAACTAGGTTGCATTTTTTGAAAAAACTGCAGATTTTCAAGCACCGTTAACTCAGGTTTGATACCTGTTTTATGCCCTAGATAGAGGAGTTGCTGATAAAAATATTCACGCTCAGCAAGGATTGCTTTATCTTGCCAATAAATAGTGCCGTCATAGGGAGTAGATAAACCAACAATTAAACGAAAAAGACTGGTTTTCCCGACACCATTAGGCCCTTCAACTTGCACTATTTCACCAGAACTGGCAGTAAAGCTGAGATCTTTAAATAAGATCCGATCCTCTCGGACACAAGTTAGTTTTTCACAACGAAGCATCAACACAACCTAATACCAATTACAGTAAATAGCTAATCTATTTTACTGGTTAAAATAACTCACTTCTGCGTTGTAAGTTTTGTAAAGGGAACAACCATTTACG
>NZ_ATUO01000092.1 GCF_000420245.1 Psychromonas hadalis ATCC BAA-638
AGCCCTCAGAACCACCATTATCCGATGTTATTTTTTGACTGGTGACATAATCATTTAAATGTCGAGTAATACTTGTTTTGTGTTTTCGTAGCGCCTGAGATATTAACTCCTCAGACCAACCTTCAGCAGATAATAAAATCGCTTTTATTCTATCGCACTCGCGCTTATCCCTGCTCATTTTATGGCGAGATTCTAAAATCTTTTTTTGCTGATAGGATAATGATATTTGCATATAGACAGTTTGATCTTTTAAATTTAAATTTCAACTTAATTTTCCTAAATGAGAAGTCTTTTCAAAGATCATGGGTATATAATAGCAATACTAAAAGACCACAAAAAAACAGGTAAATAATGGAAGTAGAACTATTAGAGATTCAAGACTTTCTTCGTCAATATCCCCCTTTTGATCTGCTACCTGAAAAGGCATTAGCTGAGGTAACACAAACCATTGAGATCTCTTACTTCCGTGCAGAAAGTACTATTATTGACTCCAATGACAAAATTCATGAGCTATATATGGTACGCAGTGGCGTTGTAGAGGTTTATCGCCGTAATGGGGATCTTTATAATCGTCTTGATCAAGGCGCTTTATTTGGTCAAATGGGATTACTCACCAATAATAAAGTACGTTTCCCTACAAAAGCCCTCAAAGATACGCTGTTATATTGCATTCCAGAGAGTACTTTTCACCATTTTTGTGAACATTACGAAAGCTTTGCTGACTTTGTTGAAGTAGAAGATAGCACTCGTTTAAAACAGGCAGTTGAAAGTAGACAGGATGATCTCACTACTTCCAAGGTAAAAACACTATTGAGTAGACAGGCTCTCATCGTTTCTAGTGATAGCTCCATTCAATTTGTGGCAAGGAAAATGGTCACAGAAAATGTCTCTGCAGCCTTAATTAATGACCCAACAGCAACAGAGAGCCAAACGAATAGTTTTGTTGGTATTATTACCGAAAAAGATCTGTGCGCCAAAGTTGTTGCAACTGGCTTAAGTGTAGATACTCCTGTTTCAGAGGTAATGTCTACGGAGCTTATTTCACTGGATCACAACGCCTACATTTTTGAAGCAATGTTACTGATGCTTCGTTATAACGTGCATCACCTGCCCATCCTCAAAAATAAACAACCCATCGGTTTAATTGAAGTCACTGATATTGTCCGTTATGAATCACAAAATAGTTTGCTCTTTGTAAGTAGTATCTTTCAGCAACAAACACCCGAAGATTTAGCACTACTTTCCGAGCAACTTAAAGACTGTTTTGTACGTATGGTCAACGAAGATGCCAACTCACACATGGTCGGTCGAGCAATGTCAGAAATAGGTCGGAGCTTTAAACAGCGGTTACTCGAATTAGCAGAGCAGAAATTAGGGAAAGCACCTATTCCTTACTGTTTTTTAGCGCTAGGATCAATGGCGCGAGATGAGCAACTTATCGTCACCGACCAAGATAACGCCATCATTCTTGATAATAGTTATGATGAAAAAAGTCATGGTGACTACTTTGAAAAATTAGCTAAATTTGTTTGTGATGGGCTAGCGACCTGTGGATACAGCTACTGTACTGGAGATATCATGGCAACCAATCCAGAACATCGTAAAACACAGGTGCAGTGGGAAAGTTGCTTTGCAGATTGGATAGATAACCCCCATCCACAAGCACTACTAAACTGCTCGATTTTCTTTGACTTAAGCGGTGTGTATGGTCGTGTAAAATGGGCAGAGCAACTAAACGCATTTATTCTGCGTCGCGCCAAAAAGAATAATCGCTTCTTAGCTTGTTTAGCACGTAACGCACTTAACCGTAAACCACCGCTTGGTTTCTTTAAAGACTTTGTGATGGAAAAAGATGGTCGTCATAATAACTCAATTAACTTAAAACGCCGTGGCACTGCTCCATTAGCCGATCTTATCCGTGTACACGCACTTGCCATAGGATCACAATCACAAAACTCTTTTCAACGTTTAGAAGATATTATTGAAGCGGGTATTTTACCAAAATCCAAAGGACAAGATTTACATCATGCGATGGAACTTATCTCCTTGGTGCGTCTGCGCCATCAAGCACTAGATGTTGAATCTGGCATTGAAGCAGACAATAATATCGAGCCTGAAAATATGTCAGACTTTGAAAGACGTAACCTCAAAGATGCTTTTTTAGTACTCAGCAATGCACAAAACTTTTTAAAATATCGTTACAGTGCGAATCAGCTATAAATGATGCATAATTTCACGAATAAAGAAATTTTAAACTGGCGTGCTTTTTTGCAACTAAAAGCACAGCTTAGCAAAGACAAACGATTACAGAATTTTTATAATCAAGGGACTTATAGTGAGGACACTCTTCTTTGCGACATTGACTTTGTTGCACTAGATTTTGAAACGACCGGTCTGGATGCCGCTAAAAATAGTATTATTAGTATTGGCTTAGTCCATTTTAATCTCCAGAGAATTTTTTGCAGGAAAACTAAATCATGGTATATCGACCCACAAGATAACCTCAAAGAAGATTCTATCGTCATTCATCGAATCACCCATTCTGACCTCAACAAAGCCCCTGATCTACTGCATATTTTGGAGCAATTATTAGATGAACTCGCAGGTAAAGTGATTGTTGTGCATTACCGCCGTATTGAGCGTGACTTTTTGGATAGTAATTTACGCGCTTTGATCAATGAAGGTATTATTTTCCCAATGATTGATACCATGCAAATTGAAGCGAATATACAAAAAAAACAATCGCGAAAATTTATTAATTGGTTAAAAAGAAAACCTCGTGAATCGATTCGTCTTTCAAGTAGTCGCTTACGCTATAACTTACCTACCTACCCTCCCCACGATGCGCTGACAGATGCGATTGCCACTGCAGAGTTATTTCAAGCACAGGTTAAATACCATTTCAAGTCTGACACCGAGATAAAAAAACTTTGGTTATAGTAAAAAATGTATAAAAAAAGCCACTCGCGGTTTGCTGAGTGGCTTTTTACTGAATAGCGAATAATTAGGTCACTAATAGCTCCGTTGTTAATCTCTATTTACGTGGTTCTGTTCGCATACCCATCAATAGGCTAACGCACATAACGAGCAAGATAATAGTAAACGGCAGTGCTGTTGAAATAGCAGCTGCTTGTAATGCTTCAATCGCTTCTGTACCACCAACCCAAAGTAGACCCGCAGCAATTAAGCCACCAATAACTACCCAGAATATACGTTGTGGAATAGGTGCATCCACTTTACCACCCGCAGTAATACTGTCGATTACCAATGAACCAGAGTCCGAAGAAGTAATAAAGAAAACAATAACTAGCGCAATAGCCAGCATCGATAATAGACTCGCAAAGGGCAGTGCATCAAACATTTGGAACATTGCTAAAGGTACATCTGTTAAGCCTTCAGCACCTAATGTACCAATGTTATTAATGACTTGATCAATCGCAACGCCACCAAAAACAGACATCCACAATATGCTCACCAATGTTGGTATAACAATAACTGCCGCAATAAATTGACGCACTGTACGACCACGTGAAATACGTGCAATGAACATACCTACAAATGGCGACCATGAAATAAACCATGCCCAATAAAATATAGTCCAACCATGCATCCAAGCTTCATCTTCACGGCCTATTGGATTACTTAATGGAATAATATTTTCAATATAACCCATAATCGTCACGGGAATAGTACCCATTGAAACGGCAAAGGTAACCAATACAACAAAAACAACTAATGAAAAGGCCATTAGCATATTGATGTTACTTATTATTTTAACGCCACCTTCAATACCACGAACAACTGAAATAATGGCTAATAGGGTTACGAAAGCAATAATGGCAAGCTGTAACGGGAATCCAGCATCCAAACCAAATACATGATGAAAGCCACTAGCTGCTTGTTGTGCGCCTAACCCAAGTGATGTTGCGAGGCCAAAAAGTGTCGCGATTACAGCAAGAATATCAACAATGTGTCCTGGCCATCCCCATGTTTTATCACCTAAAATAGGGTAAAAAATAGAGCGGATAGATAAAGGTAATCCTTTGTTATACGAGAAAAATGCTAATGATAAAGCCACAACACCGTATATTGCCCATGGGTGTAACCCCCAGTGGAACATAGTAGCACCTAAAGCAACTTTTACAGCTTCTGGTGTATTCGCAGTGACATTAAGTGGGGTTTCAAACCAACCCGTGTAATAAGCAACAGGCTCTGCAACGCCCCAGAACATAAGACCAATACCCATACCCGCTGAAAATAACATTGAAATCCAAGAAAAGCTTGAATAATCTGGTTTTGCATCGTCTCCACCTAAGCGTATTTTTCCGTAAGGAGAAACAGCGATCCCAATACAGAAAAGAACAAAAAAGTTAACCGACCACATGAAGAAGCTATCAAATGCACCAATAATGCTCCATTTCATACCATCTAAAAATGATTTCGATGCTTCTGGCCCTACAACCATGATAGCGATTAAGAAAAAAGCAATTAGAGCTGCACTAATCCCAAAAACTGGGTTATGTACATCAAATCCCCACTTTGTAACGTTATCCTGTCCCAATGTATAATCAGTATTATCAATACTGTATTTATCTTTACTTAAACTCATTCATCCTCATTTAGAGTAATCTACTCCGTTAGTATGTCTATTTTTAAGATAACGATGCAGATGTTGCCCTATTATTTTAAAATATTTTTATTATGCTTTGTAATAATAGTACGAATTTCAACACTGCAACCCTATCTTACGATTTTTACTCTCTGTAATATTTTCAAATAAGTTGCGAGACCAATAAAAAACCACCAAAAGCGAAACACGCTACTAACGCTGAATTACCGCCTGCGACTTGATAAAAGGCACCCTCTTTCTGCTCAAAATCAGCAGATCGCACTTTTATGACCATTGCCATCGGGATAAATATGGCTAAGAAAACCAGAATAATACCCGCATAACCTAACACCCCGATAAACTGCTCTTTTGCTAAAATAGCACCGAGTAACGGCAGCATAAAAGTGATGATAAAAGTATTCAGTTTATTACTACTAAACAAGTCTCTATTTTGATCAAACAGCGACATCGCCACACCTAAAAATGAGGTGACCAGTGCTAACCCAGTGAAAATCGATAAAATAAGAGCAAGATTTTCGTAGTGTTGGCTTAATGCAGCAATCAATTCAGAAACATTAGCAAAACCGACTAATTGCTCAACAGATAAATTCCCCACCACCGCAACTAACCATAACAGGTAACAAAACAGCGGCAGAGTTGATCCGAACACCACCATATTACGTAACTGTTTATGACTTGCTTCACTGTTATATTTAACCACAGTGGGTACTACCACCATGAAACCAAAACTAGTAAACAACACCGCACTATTCTGAATAAGCTCAACTTTATTACTATTATTACTCTGTTGAAAATTAGCGAGTTCAATATTTGGTAAGAGGTAAAAAAGAGTCATCAACAAGGCGAGTAACATCGCAAAAAATAACAAACGGTTAAGCTTATCAACACTTGCCGTTCCCTGCGCG
The DNA here is from genome assembly GCF_000420245.1 of Psychromonas hadalis ATCC BAA-638. GTDB lineage: Bacteria > Pseudomonadota > Gammaproteobacteria > Enterobacterales > Psychromonadaceae > Psychromonas > Psychromonas hadalis. The sequence goes on from NZ_ATUO01000092.1 coordinate 5,536, forward strand.
ACAAAAGCACCAATAATCAAGGTAAACAAAATTTGGCACTGTAATAAACTCAATTGCCAACCTAAATCGATGAGTAGCTGTTGTAATAGATCACCTGCGCTGACGATATAAGCGATCATCAAACAGATCACCAAACAATATAACAGTGCATTGGTGACAAACTGTCCGTGTTTACCTAAGGTTTTTTGGGCAATACTATTCATGCCAATGCCACCACCACTACGAAGCGTTGCTTCTAACAATAGTAATGCAGCATACGTCGTCCCAAACCAGATACCCACCATTAATAGTGAGCCCCAAAGCAAACCAAACTGCGCTAATACCATCGGAATAGCTAGCATGCCGGCGCCCAGCGCTGTTCCAGCAATTAATAACATGCCACCAAAAAGCTTAAAATTCACAAATTCTGCCTTAATTATAAATATTACTGAGGCATCAATGCCAGCAAGCAATCATTAAAAACTGTTATGAGTAACAGCAACAACTGAGTCCGTTCAGATTGGATAGATACCCGTTACCAATCAAAATGCTTTATTCAGTCGCTAGCTCGGATACCAAGGCAAGGCGCAACATGATGACAATGGCTAGCCCTTATCGAGTGTTGTAACGCTGAATTGGTTTTCGAGCTAGCGACCCGTAGGGCAAGTGGTGAACCTTGCACCTTGAATGGTAACGGGTACATATCGACATGATACTTCAAGATACAAAGTCAGCAAGACAAATTATGCTAAGTGTACGAACCATGAAATGAAATCTTTTGAGCGAAAGCAACGTTAACCCCTTTATGTACAATTATTTTATATAAAAATTTTATGACAACTTAGATTGGGTCAATTATTTCCCCCTACACGATAAGAGTTCAAAAAATATGAATAGTATATAAAGCCCTCCCCCTCCAACTAAACCACGTCAATAAAGGGCAATGGAAAAACATAAAAATGCCAGTAACAATTAATAAAAACATAGCCGATACCATTACGCATAAGAGAACCTATTACTTTAAAAAACTCCCCTGCCCACCAAATTCAGCCATTATCTGACACATTCTATTTTGTACCGGCCAACGTTGTTCACACCATAAAGGCGCTAATAACTCCGTGCGTTTTGCCGTAGCGGAGATACGATGATAAACAACATCAGGTGGGGTTTGTTGAATCAACTTCACCGCAGACTGACTGTACTGCTCAAGCGTTAATGTATCTAAGCGTTGTGCATGCCACGATTTTTCCATCAAGGAGCCACGTACCACATGTAATGGGTGTAACTTTAGGCCATCAACTCCGACATCAACCACCTGTTTTAAGGTTTGTTGATAATCGGCATCAGACTCTTTAGGCAACCCTAAAATCAAATGAGTACACACTTTAATACCCCGTGCCCGCGCTTTACGCGTTACATTTTCATACTCTGCAAACCCATGACCACGATTGATACGTTTTAGGGTGTTATCATTTGCACTTTGCAATCCAAGTTCAAGCCACACCTCAAATCCACGCATCAAATAACTGCTTAGCAAGTTCAATACATCATCAGAAACACAATCGGGACGCGTGCCCACACAAATGCCTACTATATTAGTTTCACTCACGGCTTGCTCATAAAGTGATGAAAGTAATGATATTTCCGCATAAGTGCTGGTATAAGCTTGAAAATAAGCAAGGTATTTACTGGCACGATGGGCGACCTCATTTGCACGTAAACGTAACTGTTGCTTAATGGTTAATAAAGATTGTGACTCATCACTAAAAGCCGCCACATTACAAAATGTGCAGCCTCCTTTGCCTAACGTACCATCACGATTCGGACAACTAAAATCTCCATGTAAAGTGAGTTTATGCACCCGTTCACCATAACGTAACTTTAAATCTTTTCCGATGGTATTTACAAAATCAGTCAGTTGCATAACACTCTTCCTCGCACTCATTAAAGCCACGTATTGTGCACGAGAAAAAGAGATCAATGATGATGTTAGATCAAACATTACGCTGCAAAGTCTGTATTATCCTCGTTAATAATTAACGAGGCTTCCACTTAAAGGCGCAAACTTTGGCACAACTCTATTTTTACTATTCCTCCATGAATGCAGGAAAATCCACCTCTCTTTTACAAAGTTCGTACAATTATCGAGAACGTGGCATGAGTACTTTTGTATTAACCGCTGCCATTGATGATCGCGCAGGTATTGGCAAAGTAGCTTCACGCATCGGCATTGAGTGTGATGCTTACGCATTCACTGCACAGGACAACCTTAAAGAGATTATTGAAAAAGAACATCATCAACAACAGCAACACTGCATTTTAATAGACGAAGCACAATTTTTAAGCAAAGAGCAGGTAAAGCAACTCACCTACGTGGTTGATTGTTTATCCATTCCTGTACTTTGTTATGGGATTAAAACAGACTTCCAAGGCGAGTTATTTCCAGGTAGTCACTACTTACTCGCCTGGGCAGATAAACTGGTTGAGCTTAAAACCATCTGCCACTGCGGACGCAAAGCGAATATGATTTTACGCCTCGATAGCAAAGGAGAGCCTGTGCGAGAAGGCGCTCAAGTTGAAATTGGTGGTAATGATAGTTATGAGTCAGTGTGTCGAAAACATTTCCGCGCACTTATTTGGGATAAAATAGAGGATGAACACCATGTTTAATGCATTAATACTTGAACAGCACGATAAAAAAACCATCGCAGAGATTCGCCAAATCGATGAATCAAGGTTACCGAATGAAGAGATATTAGTGGCGGTTGATTATTCATCGATCAACTACAAAGATGGTTTAGCCATCACGGGTAAAGGCCGTGTTATTAAAGCTTTTCCAGCCATACCCGGTATCGATTTAGCAGGCACTGTTTTACAATCTAACGATCAGCGTTACCCTGTTGGCTCAAAAATCATCTCAACAGGTTGGGGAGTCGGTGAAAGCTATTGGGGTGGACTCGCTGAAAAAGTGGCTTTAAAAGCAGACTGGTTAGTCCCTTTAACCGATGGACTGAGCACAAAAAATGCAATGAAAATAGGCACGGCAGGTTTAACCGCCATGTTATGCGTACAAGCATTAATCGATGCAGATATCAAACCTGATGATGGGGAAATACTGGTCACAGGCGCAAGCGGTGGCGTCGGCTCAACAGCAATCACGCTGCTTGCACAACTCGGATATAAAGCCGTTGCCGTGACGGGACGCGCGAAAGAAAATAGCGAACTGTTAACCACACTCGGCGCGACACGTATTATTGAACGGGGCGAATTTGAAGAGCCAGCCCGTGCACTAGAACAGCAACATTGGGCAGGTGCAATTGATACCGTAGGCAGTAAAGTGCTTGCCAAAGTACTCAGCCAAATGAATTACAATGGTGCAGTGGCTGCCTGTGGATTAGCTGGTGGCTTTGATCTACCAACAACCGTCATGCCCTTTATTTTACGTGGCGTAAAATTATTGGGTATCGACTCCGTTTACTGTGAATACGATAAACGCGTACAAGCTTGGCAACGTTTAACAACACTACTGCCTGAAAAGTTTTATCAACAAGCCTGCACCGAAATAAGCCTTAATGAGACAATCCATTACGCAGAAAAGATCATCAATGGTCAAGTAACAGGCAGAACAGTGGTCAAGCTATAATCAACTCAGAAAGCACAGCCCCGTTATATAAAAACGGGGAAAGCTGGCTAACAGCATTTATCTACATCGCTGACAACAGCGACAACATCAGGTAACAATGACTTAATTTTCACATTACTGCTTGATAGCCCTATTAATAGTAATGACAATACAAATCAAATAAATATAACAAAAACAAAAACTGTTGCTTTATTACTGGTTTCCCCCCGCAATTTTGCTAGTATCCTCCATTTTTGATCAATCAAATGACGGTTAGTAACCTATTTTTAGAATAAAACGCTTTAAATAAGTCATTTCTGTAAAGGTGAAGTTTTAATGGAAGTAAAAACTGCAGATGTATTACTCGTTGGTGGTGGCGTAATGAGCGCGACACTAGGCATGATGCTTAACCAACTTGATCCATCATTAAAAATTATTATGGTGGAGCGTTTAGATCATGTTGCGCACGAAAGCACACATGGGTGGAATAACGCAGGTACAGGTCACGCAGGTTACTGTGAACTTAACTATACCCCAGAAAATGAAGATGGTAGCGTCGGCATTCACCGCGCACAAGCGATCAACGCCTCTTTTGAAGTGACATTACAGTTTTGGTCTTATTTGGTTGAAAACAGCCTACTGCCAGAGCCCAATAAATTTATTAACACCATCCCTCATCAGAGCCTCGTTTGGGGAGATAAAGATGTTAATTTCCTACGCGAGCGTTATAAACAGCTTAGTGCGCATCACCTGTTTAAAGATATGCAATATAGCGAAGATCCCAACGTCATCAGTGAATGGATGCCTCTTGCAATGGCAAATCGCGATCCCAATCAGCCCGTGGCAGCAACGCGCGTTAATTACGGCTCCGATGTTGATTTTGGCGCATTAACACGCAACATGGTGAAAAGCTTACAAAAATCACCTAACTTTGAACTGATACTAAACTACAACGTACACCGTATCAGGCAACAACGTAGTGGTAACTGGTCGGTGCGTCTTAAAGAGCGCACAGGTAAACATTCCGCCATTATAGGCGCAAAATTTGTGTTCCTTGGTGCAGGCGGTGGTGCATTACCTTTATTACAAAAATCCAAGATTCCAGAACGTAAAGGTTACGGCGGTTTCCCCGTAGGCGGTCAATGGCTAGTGTGTACGAAACCAGAAATAGTTAAACAACACGACTCAAAAACCTATGGTAAAGCCCCTATCGGCGCGCCACCTATGTCAGTGCCTCATTTAGATACACGTATCATCGATGGCAAACCCGCATTACTGTTTGGCCCTTTTGCAGGCTTCACCATGAAGTTCCTTAAAAAAGGATCTAAGCTTGATTTAGTAAGCTCCGTCAGAAAATCAAACTTAAAACCGATGTTCTCTGTCGGTTCAAAAAATATGGATTTGACCCACTACTTAATCAAAGAATCATTACAATCACACAAAGAACGTGTCAATGCGCTACGCAACTTCTATCCAGAGGCAAAAGCGGAAGATTGGACATTAGCAAAAGCGGGTCAGCGCGTAATGATCATCAAAAAAGATGAAAATGGCAAAGGTAAACTCGAATTTGGTACAGAGATGGTGACGGCAGAAGATGGTTCACTCGCCGTACTGTTAGGCGCATCACCCGGTGCATCAACCTCCGTACAGGCAATGATTGATGTGATTGAACGTTGCTTTAAAGACAAACTCAATGAATCTGGCTGGAAAGAGAAAATGTGTAAAATGATCCCCTCCTACGGTCAATCATTAATTAATGATGCAACTTTGTTAGAGAGCGTTAAAACCAAGACATTAGCAACATTAAAACTCTCGTAACACATCATTTTATAAATAAACAAGCGTCACTTGGCGCTTGTTTTAATCGTTATAAAAGTAGCAATTACCGTTACTGCTTTGTAACGCCACCACATCAACCTCAATCGTTTCACCCAGCGATAATCTTTAACTAACGTCAGGATATAGCACCGTATCACATAGGCGTAAGCTCGTTTTTCGCTTATCAAATTCAACACATACTTGCGCTTTTAAACGAATAGATTCTAACGAGATAATATTTCCAGTTAACACTGTTTTTCTCCCATGCAATAATCCAAGTAGAGGCAAACAATTATTCGACTTTTTCGCCAATTAAAAAGCCATTATCTAAGCAAATAAAATTCACTTACAGATCACTTTCTTTAATCAGAGAGACGTCATCTTGTCTCGTTTGGGCTAATTTTCAACTCCCATGCTCAACACTTAGATTAAAGCTTACTTTATTTGTTTCATTCGGCGCATGCAAATACCTTAACAAGTGCCAACTATAAATTAAAACATTTCGCAACAAAATAATCTTTCACAAAAAATGAAAATACAATTAAAATTAATACTTACATTAAATACCAAAAATCGAAAACACCAGTTTTTGTAAACGCACAGTGGTGTACTTATAACAGCATCCATTATTGTAATTCAAGTCACACTTTCAATCGTACTCATTACATAAACTGTTTCACATTCACTAAGAACCAGAATATAAGCTGATTTTGACTCTGTGTATTAATTATATCACTTTAAAGTTTTTACAAAATTAACGTCAAAGTAAAGCATTTAAACCCAAACATTGTATTGTCAAAAATGAACAATTTTGCATCTAACTATTCACTATTTAGAATAGTTAATTCCATCGTAGGCATAATACAAATGTAACGTAAATGAGCAACGATATTTACGCATCAAGTAAAGATACAACTGTTCAATACCCTAAAACAGCTCATCAGAGAGTGAGTCTGTAATATAAAATAAAAAAGGAATAATATTGTGAATAAAACAGTTCTAACACTATTAATTTCATCCGCAATCGGACTTTCAGGTTGTAGTTCTACCAATGACAGAGACTCATTTTCTGCACAACTACGTATCATTGAAACGTCAGATCTTCATGCCAACATTATGGATTACGATTATTACCAAAGTAGAGAAGACATTACGATTGGCCTTGCGCGTACTTCAAACCTTATAACTGAAGCGCGTGCAGAAGTGACTAATACGTTGCTTGTTGATAATGGCGACTTGCTTCAAGGCAGCCCAATGGGTGATTATGTCGCCAGCGAATTCAAGGCTGGCAGAGAGTTTGATACCCATCCAGCTCATAAAGCGATGAATCTTCTCGATTATCAAGTAGGAAATATTGGTAACCACGAATTCAACTACGGTTTATATTTTCTTGAGAAGGCTATCGCCTCAGCTAATTTTCCATATATCAACGCCAACGTATACTGTAAAGCAGATTGCTGGCAGGGGAAAACAGAAGGTGAGAATCTATTCACACCATACCTGATCAAAGAAACCAAAATCATTGATAACGCAGGCAAAGAACGCACTATTAAAATTGGTTATATAGGTTTTGTGCCTCCTCAAGTTTTACAGTGGGATAAACAAAATCTTGATGGAAAAGTACAAGTCGCAGGTATTGTAGAAAGTGCACGAAAATTTATTCCCATAATGAAAGCGGAAGGGGCTGATATCATTATCGCCATACCTCACTCTGGTATTGGCTCGAGTGAAAATCCAAATGATGTAAATGCTGAAAATGCAACTCACGCTTTGACTACCATTGATGGCATCGACGCAATAATGTTTGGTCACAGTCACTCAGTATTCCCAAGCAACACTTTTGCAACTGACCAATATGCTGATCACAATATTGATATTGAAAAAGGTCTAATCAATGGTATTCCGTCCGTAATGCCGGGGCGATGGGGTGATAATTTAGGTATCATTGACTTTACTCTTGAATACAGCGATGGCAAATGGACGATAACAAGTGCGACAGCAAAAGCTCGTCAAATATACGAAATTAATAAAGATAAGAAAAAAATTCCGCTTGTTGAAGCAGATCAAACCATTCGCGATGCTGTTGAAATGGAACATAATGCAACGCTTGATTTCGTTAATGCCCCTATTGGTAAAGCAACAAGTGATATGTACAGTTTTCTAACATTAGTACAAGATGATCCAACGGTTCAAATTGTGTCAAATGCACAGATACAATATGTGACAGAGCAAATTGCACAATCAGACAATCAATCATTAAAGGGACTTCCTGTCTTATCAGCAGCGGCACCATTTAAAGCGGGTGGTCGTTACAGTTCTGCATCTGATGCTGATTCTTACGTTCAGGTTTCAGCCGGTGATCTTACTTATAAGAATGCAGCAGATTTATATCTATACCCGAACACAGTGGTTGCAGTTAAAATAACAGGGGCTGAACTAAAAGATTGGCTAGAATGTAGTGCAAATATGTTTAACACCATTGATAAAAACAGCACTGAACCTCAAGGTTTGATCAACTGGTTAGAGCACCGCACCTATAATTTTGATGTTATGGACGGCGTTACATACAAAATTGATGTTACTCAAAAAAGTAAGTTTGATGCAAATTGTGCTGTGATTAATGCATCTTCAGAACGCATTGTTGACTTAACTTATAGCATTAATGGTACTAGCATCACAGGTGATGATTTGATGAAACAAGAGTTTATCGTAGCGACAAATAATTATCGTGCATTCGGTGGGAAATTTGCAGGTACCGGTGCGAAATATGTTGTTATGGAACAACCAGATACTAACCGTGATGTGCTAGCAGCTTATATAACCTCTGAAACAGAGAAAAATGGTGCAGTTAATCCATCAGCAGATAATAACTGGGGATTCCTTGATATCGACACCTCTACAACACTAGATGTTCGTTTTGAAACTCAAGACAGCCCAACAGCAGATGATTTTATTGCAACATACGCACAGCGTTCATTAACTAAACTAGACGTAGAAGATAAATTTGGTTTTGCCGTGTACAAAATTGATATGACAGCAGCAAAATAATATCCTGCCATAGACAAAGCTCCCTTGGGGTTTTTAATAAAGAGAATCTTCTAGTAAATAGGCGTTTTTTTAAAAACAGGATTAAAATACCTTCAATATGAAGGTATTTTTTTATCCAACATTTCGCACCCAGAAAGGGTAAGTAAATTTAAGTATTTTATTAGTTAATTAAATAATTCGACAAATTATTATCACCCTATTGGTGTAACGCTAAATCTCTGATGCGACAAACCTAGCGTATCATTGGGCTGTAATTACGGCTAAAAGTGATTTACACCATTTGGTAAATACGTGCGATATCGTCTCCACATCGCATTACTATTTTTATTTTTTCTTCTGTTAACCCTAAAATACAACTTCTTCTACCTACATTAACGCTATAAATCCATTAGGCTAGACCAATTCATTCGTAAGTACGGGGTACACGCGACGAATCGGCCAAGTTAATTGTCGCCTAAATGAACCGAACTGGGTGATCCACAGGAACGCCATCTATCGTTGCATCAATTATCAAGGCGTTTTCTAAGTGGCCTGTAAATGTAAAGTCTACAAGCAAGAGACATGATGCTGAACTAGGTGATTATCTACCTCTGAATCAAAGGTATTTCAGTTGTCTACGAGCGATTTTTGCGCGGCAAAGTCCACCAGCGAGAGGCATGGATGCCGAACTGGGTGAGCCGCAGGGACGCTGGCTATCGTTGCACCAATTATCGAGGTATTTTCTAAGCTGCCTGTAC
>NZ_ATUO01000093.1 GCF_000420245.1 Psychromonas hadalis ATCC BAA-638
TTGCCGTTTGGACAACTCTCTGCGCTTACATTATCTCTGTGGGTTATTATCAAATTGCGACTTTTAGTGTTAAACCGATGACCAGCTCAATCTACTTGTTAGTGGCGCTGGTTATTATTTTATCCACTTTGTTATTGTTAAAACGTAAAGGTAATGTTTTAGCGCTGAGCAATAGTTAAGGATCGGCTTCAAAATTACTTGCGCTTTTGTTTTCAAAATAACCAGTCATTTAGAATCGGCTTTAAAATTAATTGCTCTTTTGTTTTCAAAATAACCAATCATTTAAGGTTTTTTAGAAACAATTTAGAGCAAGTTATTTTATAACGATTCCTTCAGGCTTTTTGAAAACAATTTAGCGCAAGTTATTGTGTAACGATTCATAAGGGGGAAATTAATGATTTTACAAGCGATCACTGACTATGTAAAAAGCCAAGGGCGTATTGAAGAGAGTGTGTTATTACAACACTTTCGTTTAACCGAAGAGGGGTTATCACCAATGATGTCGATACTGTTACAGTGTGGTAAATTGCATAAAAGTGTGCATCAGCGTGGTGATAAATTGCCTTTGCAGGTATTTTACAGCTGGTCTGATAAAATTAAAATACCCATGGTGACAATGCTTTAAATTAGCCAACGGCTCCGCTCCCTCGGAGCCGTTTTTTTTGTCTTTTTCTTTAACTAGCTATCTTAGTTTAACCTTTGTACAATCCCCCTTTTATTATCCCCTGTTATTGAGGTTGTACATGAGCCAGAAGAAAGTAAACCTATTAGATTTAAACCGTGAAGGTTTGCGTGAGTTTTTTGTCGAGATGGGCGAAAAACCGTTCCGTGCTGAGCAGGTGATGAAGTGGATGTATCATTTTGGTTGTGATGACTTCGATAAAATGGACAACATCAATAAAAAGCTACGTGAAAAATTAAAACAACGTGCCGAGATTGTAGCGCCAGAAGTCACGGTGGAGCAACGCAGTAGTGATGGTACTATCAAGTGGGTAATGCGTGTCGGTAATCAAGAGATTGAAACCGTTTATATCCCTGAAAAAGAGCGTGCTACGTTATGTGTTTCTTCACAAGTTGGCTGTGCATTAGCGTGTAACTTCTGTTCAACAGCGCAACAAGGGTTTAACCGCAATTTAACCGTGTCAGAAATCATTGGTCAAGTTTGGCGGGCCGCTAAAATTGTGGGTGTGATGGGAGAAAGCGGTAAACGTCCTATTACCAATGTGGTGATGATGGGCATGGGTGAGCCTTTACTTAACCTTAATAATGTTATTCCTGCGATGGAATTGATGTTAGATGATTTTGGTTATGCGCTTTCAAAACGTCGAGTGACCATTTCTACCTCGGGTGTCGTACCCGCGTTAGATATTTTAGGCGATCGTATCGATGTAGCATTGGCTATTTCATTGCATGCTGCCAACGATGAACTACGTTCACAGATGATGCCAATTAACGATAAATATAACATTGCCGATTTTCTTGCTGGTGTTAAACGTTATATTGAAAAATCAAAAGCCAACCGTGGCAAGGTCACGATTGAGTACCTATTATTGGATCACTTTAATGATTCAACCGATCAGGCTCATGAACTGGCCATCCTGCTAAAAGATACGCCGTGTAAAATTAATTTGATTCCATTTAATCCATTCCCGGGTAATGATTATGAGAAACCCAGTAATAGCCGTGTTGACCGCTTCAATAAAGTATTGATGGAATATGGTTATACGGTAATTGTACGTAAAACACGTGGCGATGATATTGACGCTGCCTGTGGGCAATTAGTGGGTGATGTGATTGATAGAACCAAACGTGTAATTAAAAAACGTCAAAAAGGTGAAAGTATTAGCATTTCAGAAGCTTAAATCCATTACAAGATGATCGAAGTAGGATAACCACCCGAAATAACATGAAAAGTGAAACAACTTCGGTCACAATGCTTGTTTAACTCTTCATGTTTTTAAGGAAAATATGCGCTTCATTGTTATTGTTATTTCATCCCTTCTTTTTTTAACTGCTTGTGTTTCAAGTGAAACCTCGGTCGTCACCAAAAATAGTGGTGCAGGCCATGTGACACAGTTTGACCCTGAAGGCGCTGCTAAAACTCGGGTAAAATTAGCGCTACTTTATCTTAATCAAAATAATATGCAGCAAGCAAAAGGAAATTTAGATAAAGCATTAGAATATCAGCCTGACGATGCAGATATCTATCGTATTTTTGCCTATTATTATCAACGTGTTAATGAAAATGAAATTGCTGAAGAATATTATAAAAAATCATTACGCATCGATTCAAAAAATGCAGATACTCATAATAATTATGGTACTTTTCTGTGTAAATTAGCGCGTTATAAAGAAGCTGAGCAGGCTTTTTTAATCGCAGTGAAACTACCTCGTTATACTGCGGTGGCGAATACGTATGAAAATGCAGGTTTATGTGCAGAAAAGGCGCAAGCGACGGATAAAGCGCTCTATTATTACCAATATGCACTTTCTCACAACCCTAATAAACTTTACCTTAATCTTTCCCTCGCAAAACTTAATATTGATAAAAAAGAGTACAAAACAGCACGTTTAAATCTATTTAATTACCAGAAGAGCAGTAAAATAAATGCTGAGAGTTTATGGCAGTGGATCCGCCTCAGTTATGCCACTGAAAAAGGGGCAAGCTTGAGTAAATACGCGGGACAGTTATTAGAGCAATTTCCCGATTCTCAGCGTGCGTTAGATTATTTAAATCATGAGTATTATTAACGATGAAAACAGAGAGCCACGAGTCGCCTGAAATTATAGTACCTCTCGGGCAAGCATTAAAGGATGCACGTTTAGTTATTTCATTATCCATTGATGAAGTGGCAGATCAGTTAAATTTAAGTGTAACGACTGTGTGTGATCTTGAAGACAATCTACAAAATGTCCTGAAAACAAAAAAATATCCTGTTATTTATCTACGGGGTTATTTGGTTAATTATGCAAAGTTAGTGGGGCTGAATACGTTGGAGCTGTTTGTTGAGTATCAACAGCTTGAAAGTAGCCGTAAGGAGAAAAAAAACTTACACTCTCTCGGTCTTATTCCTGAAACTAAAAAACGCACTAAACGATTGCCACTTATTTTGTTGGTTATTATTGTTCTTGTCTCTCTCTTTTATCTGTTTCAAAAACAATTACTGGCCAATTTTACCTCTATTTTTGAATCGGTTTCTGAAGTTGTTAGTAAAGAGGGGGAAAGTGAAAAACAGCTGTTAAATATAACACCCTCTTCTAGTATCACTGATGATGTCGTCATTCAAGCACTGAAAAATCAGCAACAGATTGAGCTTATTAATACAGAGCCAAAGAAACAAACGATTGTAACCTTGCCTCAAGCCAAAAATGTGACTATCGAGCAAGATAATGTTTTAGAAAAAGAGATTATTGAGCGAGAAACGCCCGTTATTGAAGAAGCTGTGATGAAGACTGAAAGTATTGAGAAAATTGTACTTGAAAATGAGGCGGTTGTGGCAGTAAGTTTTGATGCTTTTGCAGCAACCACTGAAGTGACTGAGCCAGAAGTTGTTGAAGAGGCTCTTGATTTACCCATTAGCCCTGAAAGCTTAACACTTGCTTTTACTGCGGAATGTTGGACAGAAGTTTTTGATGCAAGCGGTAAACGGATTGCTTTTGGCTTGTATAAGAAGGGCCGTGTATTGATGCTTTCTGGCTTGTCTCCTTTTCAACTTAAATTAGGCGATCCCAGTGTTGTCGAGATACAATACAATGATGAGATCATCGAGGGTGACTTCGCCCCGGGTCGTAGTGTTAACTTTACCATTCCCCTGTCGTAAAATTTATTAAGAGAAAAAATTAATATGAGTCACACCTCTTCTATTATCCGTCGTGTTTCTAAACAGATCATGGTTGGCAATGTGCCTGTTGGTGGTGATGCCCCCATCACAGTACAATCAATGACCAATACCTTGACTACTGATGTGGTTGCAACGGTTGCGCAAATTAAACGTTTAGAAGCGGTCGGTGCAGATATGGTACGCGTTTCTGTCCCAACCATGAATGCGGCTGAAGCGTTTAAAGAGATAAAACGACAAAGTAATATTCCACTGATTGCAGATATTCATTTTGATTACCGTATCGCGCTTAAAGTAGCAGAATATGGCGTTGATTGTTTACGTATAAATCCGGGTAATATCGGTAATGAGCAACGTATCCGCAGTGTGGTTGATTGCGCGCGTTATCATAATATTCCAATTCGTATTGGCGTGAATGGTGGTTCTCTTGAAGCTGATATTCAAGAAAAATATGGAGAGCCTACTGCGCAAGCGTTAGTCGATTCCGCGCTACGTCATGTGGATATTTTAGACCGACTTAATTTTGACCAATTTAAGGTGAGCGTAAAAGCGTCCGATGCACTGCTTGCGGTAGAGTCTTATCAACTGCTTGCAAAACAGATTATTCAGCCCTTGCATCTTGGTATTACCGAAGCGGGTGGTCTGCGCAGTGGCAGTGTGAAATCTGCGGTAGGCATGGGGTTGTTACTCTCACAAGGTATTGGTGATACGTTACGCGTTTCATTAGCTGCTGATCCGGTAGAAGAGATAAAAGTGGGCTTTGATATTTTAAAATCACTGCGTATTCGTAGCCGTGGCATTAACTTTATCGCTTGTCCAACCTGTTCACGTCAAGAGTTTGATGTGATTGCAACGGTGAATGCATTAGAGGAACGTTTAGAGGACGTTATTATGCCGATTGATGTGTCGATTATTGGTTGTGTGGTTAATGGTCCGGGTGAAGCATTGATCTCTGACATTGGTATCACGGGGGGTAAAACCAAAAGTGGCTTTTATGAAGATGGCAAACGCCAAAAAGAGCGTTTTGATAATGATAACGTAATTGACCAGTTAGAAGCTAAAATTCGCGCACGTATTAGCCGCACGGATCCAAAAAATCTAATCTTAAAAGTCTAAAATTTCAAGCTAGCCCGTTATGGGCTTTTTGAGTATAATACCCATCAAATTTTATTAATCAGCATTGAGAAATTATCGTGGCAAAAAAGATCCAAGCTATTCGAGGTATGAACGATACCCTTCCTGATCAAACCCCTGTTTGGCAAAAATTAGAAACCCTATTAAGAAAAACGGTAAGCAGTTACGGTTACTCTGAAATTCGTATGCCTATCGTTGAAAGCACTGCGCTGTTTAAACGCTCTATTGGTGAAGTGACTGATATCGTAGAAAAAGAGATGTATACCTTTGATGACAACGGTGACAGTTTAACACTTCGCCCAGAAGGTACTGCTTCTTGTGTGCGTGCGGGTAATGAGCATGGTTTACTTTATAATCAAGAGCGTCGCATGTGGTATATGGGGCCGATGTTCCGCCATGAACGTCCACAAAAAGGGCGCTATCGTCAGTTTAATCAATTTGCAATTGAGACCTTTGGCATTGCTAGTGCAGATATTGATGCTGAAGTTATTTTACTTTCTGCTCGTTTATGGAAAGCATTAGGTATTGACCAACATGTTGAACTTCAACTTAACTCTCTCGGTTCAAATGAAGCACGCGCTTTATATAAAGAAGCGTTAGTGAATTATTTAGAAAAACATGAAGAAAAATTAGATGATGACAGTAAACGTCGCATGAAAACTAATCCCTTGCGTGTATTAGATAGCAAAAATCCACAAGTCCAAGCTGTTTTGCTGGATGCTCCGAAACTTTCTGAGTATCTTGATGACCAATCAGTCGCACACTTCGCAAAATTGCAACAGTACCTTGATGCTGCGGGTATTAAATATGTGATTAACGAGCGTTTAGTGCGTGGCCTTGATTATTATAATCGTACTGTTTTTGAGTGGGTAACCTCAAGCCTTGGCGCACAAGGAACCATTTGTGCGGGTGGTCGTTATGATGGTTTAGTTGAGCAACTCGGTGGCAAAGCGACTCCTGCGGTTGGTTTTGCAATGGGGCTTGAGCGTATTGTATTGATGCTTAATGAGCTTGAATTAAATGCGGATGTTAAAGGTGATGTCGATATTTACAGTGTATTAGTTGGCGAAGATACAGATATTGCAGGCTTTAACATGGCTGAACTTGTGCGCAGTGAGTTACCAGAACTTAAAATGATGCATCATTGTGGCGCTGGTAATTTCAAAAAACAGATGAAACGTGCAGACAAAAGTGGCGCACGTTTAGCGCTTATTATTGGTGAAAGCGAGTTACAAGATAACTGCGTCACAATAAAAGATTTACAGGGTAAAGTTGATCAACAAACAGTTGCAATGGATGAACTGATTGCTGTATTACCTACTTACTTTTAAAAAATATAAAAATTATTAAGGAATATATTGTGGTAGATATCATTGAAGGTTATGAAACAGAAGAGCAACAAGTTGACGCGATTAAACAGTGGTGGAAAGATAACGGCAATACGTTAGTCATTGGTGCTGTTGTGGGTTTAGCGGGTCTTTGGGGATGGCGCTTTTATAATGACTCTGTGATTGAAGGCCAAGAGAAAGCATCGCAAGCTTATAACAACATGTTAGTGACGTTTGAAGCGCAGGGCTCAGAAGCTGATCTTGATAAAATACAAACTTTTGTGACAGAACATAGTGGCAGTAATTACGCTATATTAGCGTCTCTATTGTTGGCAAAAGAAGCGGTAGTAAAAAAAGATTTTAAACTGGCAAAAACACAGTTAGTGCAACTGCAAGGGCAAAATAGCTACGCGCCACTTAATCCATTAATTAATTTACGTTTAGCACGGGTTGAGGTAGAACTTGGGCAATTAACGGAAGCGTTATCAACACTTGCATTAATCTCTGAAGTGGGCTTTATTGCCAAAGCTGAACAGGTTAAAGGCACTGTTTATTTAAAACAGGGTGATGTGAATAATGCCCGTATTGCTTTTCAAAGTGCAATAGATGCAAGTAAAGGGCGTATTGACCCTATCTTACAATTGCAATTTGATGATCTTGCAGTAGCGATTGATACTGAAGCTGCTGAGCCTGTGTTAGGTAATTAACCGTTAATAATTTAGCGCCTCTTAAAATTGAGGTGTTTTTATATTAAAGAGATCGTAAATGTTTAGTTCAAGGCGAAAAAGCAGAGTTTAGTCGTTTAAAGGAATATTTTTCAACGATGAAATAAGCTTAAATGGCGACGATCTGAGCAGTTACAAAAATAGTTGAGATAATATGAATACAAGCCTTAAACAGCTTCTTACATTAGCAACATCCACCCTGTTATTAACAGGGTGTTCACTTTTTTCAAGTGAAGAGGATGTTGTTACCATGGCTGAGCTTCCTATTTTTGAAGCAACTTATACCCCACAAATCGCTTGGCAAGCAAGCATTGGCAGTGGTGTTGATAAATACTATTCACAGTTACAACCTGCCGCTGATGATGAAGCGGTATATGTTGCATCACGAGAGGGTGAAGTGAAGGCGTTTGCCGCTACAACGGGTAAGTTGCTCTGGTCAAATGATTTTAGTGACCATCAAAGCAATGAACTAAATCGTTCAGCACGTTTTTCGGGTGGCATTCATTTAGCACTTGATACCCTGTTTATCGGCACTGAAAATGCGCAAGTATTAGCGATTGATAAAAATAACGGTGAACTGCGTTGGTTGGTGAAAGTTTCAGGTGAAGTGATTGCAAGTCCCATTTATTCCAAAGGGTTAGTGGTTGTTCATACTAGTCGTGGTGCTCTGATTGCACTTGATAGCAGTACGGGTGAGCAAGTTTGGGTGCTGAACAACAAACAACCTAAATTAACGTTGCGTGGTAGCGCAACACCAACGATTGCACAAGGTGGTATTATTTACGGTCGTGCCGACGGTTTTGTTTCTGCCGCATTGCTTGAATCGGGCCAACCGTTATGGCAATTGCCAGTCGCGCGCCCTTATGGCGCAACGGAGCTAGATCGTATTGTTGATGCCGATATGCAGCCTATTGTGCGTAATGGCATTATCTATGCTTTGGCTTATAATGGTAATTTAGTGGCAATTGACCTGTTAAAAGGGCAACAACTCTGGGAGAAAAAATACTCAGGTTACAGTGATATTGCTTTATCTGGCCGCACACTTTATCTCAGCGATTATCGTGGTTATCTGTTTGCGATTGATAGAAATAACGGTGAGGAAATCTGGGTAAATAAACAGCTTGCTTACCGTAATGTAACGGGTGTTGCGATTGCTAATCAATACATTGTGGTTGGTGATGGTGAAGGTTATTTACATTGGATTGATCGTAATAATGGGGAGTTTGTCGCCCAGCAAGAGTTAGACTCTGATGGGTTATATATGCAACCTTTTGAAAGTGCCAGCTACCTTTATTTACAAACTCGCAGTGGCAAATTGATTGCAATAGAAAAGCCTTCCATTAATAAGAAATAGTAAAATCACATTTACTATTTATAAAGCCTCTCGCCTTTATTGACGAGGGGCTTTTTAGCTTTATTGGCTTCAAATTCAAAAGCAATTAACCACGAAGGCACGAAGGAAAAGGAATAAAATAATAATCGGTTTTGGTTTTACTTGGTGTTCTCTGCGCCGTGAAGCGGCTTCGTGGTTATTCATGTTGGTTTTATAGAATAGAAATGATATTGACAGTGTCCACCCATGAATATTCTGGTAAATTGTCTTTAAATTGATGCTTAACTTTAAATTCTTAGTGGGTATTAAGTGTTGCAAAAAATCTCATTATTAATAAGAAATAGTAAAATTACATTTACTACGTATAATAGCCCCTCGCCTTTTTTGATGAGGGGCTTTTTAGTTTTGATTTTTATAGCATACACAATTTTTGTTAGCAGTAGATCGTCCAAGCAAGTGATGGTAAATTGCATAGAATGTCATGCGTTTGATAAGCAATAGTATTATTTAGTTTTATAGGATACAAATTATGTTACCAGTGATCGCCTTAGTAGGTCGTCCAAACGTGGGTAAATCCACACTATTTAATCGTTTAACACGCACACGTGATGCGTTAGTGGCGGATTTTCCCGGTTTAACGCGAGATCGTAAATATGGTCAAGCAAAAATTGATGAAGATGAATTTATCGTTATCGATACGGGCGGCATCACTGGTAATGAAGAGGGCTTAGATGCCGTGATGGCGGGACAGTCACTGTTAGCAATCGACGAAGCAGATGCGGTTCTATTTATGGTTGATGCGCGCGTTGGCATTATGGTTGATGATCATGCGATTGCAGAGCATCTACGTAAACAGGATAAAAAAGTATTCCTTGTTGCTAATAAAACCGATGGTATCGATGCCGATAGCGCCTGTGCTGAGTTTTATGGTTTAGGCCTTGGTGAGGTTTATCATATTGCTGCTGCACATGGTAAAGGTGTGCGTCAGATGATAGATACCGCCCTCGATGGTTTCTTTGAGCCTAAAGTTGAAGATGATGACGATGAGCACTTTGCGTTTGAAGAAGAGTACATTGAAGACGATGAAGAGAAGCTTAAAAAAGAGCAAGACCGATTAGCAGCACTGCCAATTAAACTGGCCATTATCGGCAAACCCAATGTGGGTAAATCTACGCTGATTAACCGTATTTTAGGTGAAGAGCGTGTGGTGGTCTTTGATGAACCGGGCACAACACGTGACAGTATCTATATTCCTATGAGTCGTGATGACAGAGAATATATATTAATTGATACAGCGGGGGTGCGTAAACGCAAAAAGGTCAATGAAACTGTTGAAAAATTCTCGGTGATCAAAACCCTGCAAGCGATTGAAGATTGTAACGTGGTCTTATTGGTCATTGATGCGCGTGATGGTATTGCTGAGCAAGATTTGTGTCTGTTAGGTTACACCCTTAACGCGGGTCGCTCATTGGTGATCGCGGTTAATAAATGGGATGGCATGACCGATTACGATAAAGAGCGTGTTAAAACAGAGCTTGATCGTCGTCTTGGTTTTATCGATTTTGCTAAAATTCATTTTATCTCTGCATTACATGGCACGGGTGTCGGTCATCTTTATGAATCGATTGAAGAGGCGTATGATTCTTCAACTAAACGTATCTCAACGTCAATGTTAACCCGTATTATGGGCATGGCGGTGGACGATCATAATCCACCTATGGTGCAAAGTCGTCGTGTTAAATTACGTTACGCACATGCGGGTGGTTATAATCCTCCGTTAATCGTGATTCACGGTAACCAAGTTAAAAAACTACCTCATTCATACAAACGTTACTTGATGAACTATTTCCGTCGTTCACTACAGATTATGGGGACACCTATTCGTATAGAGTTCCGTGAAGGTAACAACCCATTTGAGGGTCGTCGCGTCAATAAACTAACACCCAACCAAATGCATAAGCGTAAGCGTATGATGAAGCATCATAAAAAGAAATAAACATGGAACTACAATGTCCAAAATGTGATCATGAGTTAGTACGTAGTGGTGAGTTAAAACGCCATTGTGAAAACTGTCACAGTGACTTTAAGCTACACGTTGCTTGTAATGAGTGTGGTGATGAAATTGAGCGTCTAAAAGCGTGTGGTGCGGTGAGTTTTTGGTGTAATAACTGTAATGAGCTAAAAAGTAAATCATCGGCAGTTTATACACTACAAAACGGTTAACCAATATTAATTTTAATTAAGGATCGGCTTCAAAATTACTTGCTATTTTGTTTTTAAAATAGCCAGTTATTTAAGGCTTTTTGGAAACAATTTATCGCAAGTTATTTTGTAACGATTTCTAAGCGCAACGAGGCAACTCGTTGCGCTTTTTTGTTGGGCTTGCTAGGATCGTTTTTTTGACTCTGGCTAGGTAACTATTTTGACGCTCTCTGTACACTCCCTTAAAAAACATCTCTCGCAAGTCTTAATTAAAGATCAATTTAAGTTCTCACGTCGCCTCGCTAATAACAGCAAAATTAAAGACTCAGAAAAAGCGCAGTTAGGCTTAGTCAAAATTGCCTGTGATATTCAAACCTCTCTGGATAAACGCCAATTCCGATTTGATAATCGTCCTGAAATTAATTACCCCGATCTGCCTGTCAGTGATAAAAAAGAGCAGATCGCCAAAGCGATTTTAGACAATCAAGTGATCATCATCGCAGGTGAAACGGGCTCAGGTAAAACCACGCAAATTCCCAAAATTTGTTTAGAGATTGGTCGTGGCGTGAGCGGTTTAATCGGTCATACGCAGCCACGACGCATTGCAGCCAGCACCGTGGCGAATCGTATTGCCGAAGAGCTTGATTCAGAGTTAGGTGAAGTGGTGGGTTATCGAGTGCGTTTTACCGATAAAGTCAGTGAGCGTTCTTATATCAAATTGATGACCGATGGTATCTTATTAGCTGAGATTCAAAATGATCGCTTTTTAACCCAATACGACACCATTATTATCGATGAAGCGCATGAGCGTAGCCTTAATATTGACTTTCTAATGGGTTATTTGAAACGTCTGTTGCCACGTCGTCCCGACCTAAAAGTGATTATCACCTCTGCAACCATCGATCCGCAGCGTTTCTCGAATCATTTTGCAGATAAGCACGGCAACCCCGCCCCGATTATTGAAGTTTCAGGACGTACTTTCCCCGTGGAACCTTTGTATCGCCCTTTAGAGGAGTATTCAGGAGGCGATCAAATCGAGGGTATCTTTAATGCCGTTGATGAACTACAGCGTTTAGGGCGTGGTGATATTCTTATTTTTATGAACGGTGAACGTGAAATTCGTGATACCGCAGAGGCATTAAACAGACGTAATCTACGTGATACCGAAGTTTTACCGCTGTTTGCACGTTTAAGTGGTGCTGAGCAAAATCGTATTTTCCAAAGCCATCGCGGTCGCCGTATTATTCTTGCTACCAATGTGGCAGAAACATCATTAACCATTCCCGGCATTAAATATGTCATCGATACGGGTACAGTGCGTATTAGCCGTTACAGTTATCGCACTAAAGTACAGCGTTTGCCAATTGAGCCGATTTCACAAGCCAGTGCCAATCAGCGTATGGGACGTTGTGGCCGTGTCAGTGCGGGTGTGTGTATTCGCCTATATGCTGAAGATGATTTTCTTTCACGTCCTGAGTTTACCGACCCTGAAATTCTGCGTACTAACCTTTCCTCAGTTATTTTACAGATGCTTGCATTAGGGCTGGGTGAATTAAACCAGTTTCCCTTTGTAGAGCCGCCAGAAGATAGAAACATTAAAGATGGTTTATCGTTGCTTGAAGAGTTAGGCGCGGTGGATCTGAAAATAACAGATCCACGTAAAAAATTAACACCACTGGGTCATCAACTTGCCAAACTGCCTGTCGACCCACGCTTAGCACGTATGATTTTAGCGGCTAAACAGTATGGCTGTGTGCATGAAGTGATGGTGATCAGTGCTGCCTTAAGCATTCAAGATCCGCGTGAACGTCCGATGGAAAAGCAACAAGCATCCGATGAGAAACATCGCCGTTTTCATGATAAAGATTCAGATTATATGGCTTTTGTTAATTTGTGGAACTATATCAAAGAGCAACGCCGTGAATTATCGAGTAACCAGTTCCGCAAAATGTGTCAAAAAGATTTTCTCGCTTACATGCGTGTGCGTGAGTGGCAAGATATCTATGCACAAATTAAACAGGTGACCGATGAATTAGATATTAAAGTGAGCGCACAAGCGGCTGATTTTGATAATATTCACCAAGCGTTGTTAGCAGGGTTACTCTCTCATATCGGTTTTAAAGACAAAGAGCAACACTACCTTGGCGCGCGTAACAGTAAATTCTTTATGTTTCCCGGCTCTAGTCTGTTTAAAAAACAGCCTAAGTGGGGCATGTTTGCAGAGCTTGTTGAAACCTCAAAACTGTTTGGACGTATCAGCGCACGGATTAAACCGGAGTGGGTAGAGCAACAAGCACAACATCTGATAAAGCGCAGTTATAGCGAACCACATTGGCAGAAAAAATCAGGGGTGGTGGGCGCGTTTGAAAATCAAATTCTCTACGGTTTGCCGATTGTCACCAAACGTAAAGTTACTTATACAAACATAGATCCTATTTTATGTCGTGAGCTGTTCATTCGCCATGCCTTAGTAGAGGGGGAGTTTAATACTCGTCATCAGTTCTTTAAAGACAATCAAGCACTGCTTAATGATATCGAGGAGCTTGAGCATAAATCACGTCGTCGTGATATTTTGGTCGATGATGAAACACTGTTTATTTTTTACGATCAACATATCCCTCAGAATGTCTGTAGTGGCAAACAGTTTGATAGCTGGTGGGATCGTGAGAAGAAAAAGCAACCTGAGCTTTTAAACTACCAACGTGATGAAGTGATGGCACATGGAGCAGCGCATGTAACGGCGAATGCTTACCCTGATTATTGGCAACAGGGTGATTTTAAACTGCAGCTCAGTTATGCTTTTGAACCCGGTACAGCGCAAGATGGTGTTAGTGTAAAAATTCCGCTGGTACTGCTTAATCAGATAAAACCAGAGGGTTTTGAATGGCAAATTCCCGCGCTACGCGAAGAATTATTAATTGCACTGATTAAAACGTTGCCAAAACCTATTCGCCGAAATTTTGTCCCTGCACCCAACTATGCACAGGCTGCCATGGCCAATTTAACCCCGTTAAAAGAGCCTCTTTTTGACGCATTTGAAAAGCAACTATTACGCATGACTGGGGTTAGAATTCCTGATAAATCGTGGGATCTTAGTGCTTTACCGACTCACTTACGCATTAAATTTCATATTATTGATGACCGACAAAAAACAGTGGCAGTGGGGGAAGACTTATTACAGTTACAGCATTCCTTAAAAGGTGAGGTAAAACAGACCCTCTCGAAAGTCTCGAAAAAGGGCATTGAAAAAACCGACTTATTAGCATGGAATTTTGGTAAGTTGCCAAACTCCTTTAAAAAGGATCACGGTGGTTATGAGGTTAAAGCTTACCCGGCATTAGTTGATAAAAGAAAAAGTGTCGCCATTGAGTTATTTGATAGCGAAGCCAAAGCACAACAAGCGAATCAAGCTGGGTTACGCCGTTTAGTGTTGTTAAATGTGCCATCACCGATTAAGTATCTGCAACAAAGTTTGCCAAATAAAGCCAAACTTGGGCTTTATTTTAACCCCTTTGGTCAGATAAAAGATCTCATTGATGATTGCATCGCCTGTGCGGTTGATTCGATTTTACAAAGTGAAATAACACCTCAAGATGCAAGCACTTTTGAAATTCAAAAAGAGAAAGTGCGTGCAGAGCTTGCAGAGACAACGCTGAAAATTACACAGATAGTTGAGCAGGTATTAACCCTTGCGCATGGCGTGAGTAAAAAACTAAAAGGAAGAATAGATCTCACTATGCTGGTGGCGCAAGGCGATATTAAGTCGCAATTAGAGCGTTTGATTTTTCCGGGATTTGCGTGCCAGGTGGGCGAGAAAAAACTACCGGATCTCAAGCGTTATTTGCAAGCGTTACAAAAACGTCTTGAGAGACTGCCTGCTAATCCTAATCAAGACAGACTGCACACAATTGAGTTACATGAGTTGGAGCAACGTTATTTAGCGTTGTGTAAAACCATGCTCAGTAATGAAAAAGACAGTGAGCCCCTTGCTGAAATATATTGGATGATGGAAGAGTTGCGTGTTTCCTTTTTTGCGCAACAACTCGGTACTGCTTATCCGATTTCGGCTAAAAGGGTGAAGCAAAAATTAACGGAGTTAAAAGGCTAAGGAATCGTTACACAATAACTTGCGCTAAATTGTTTT
>NZ_ATUO01000094.1 GCF_000420245.1 Psychromonas hadalis ATCC BAA-638
ATGGCTACATAGCTCAGTTGGTTAGAGCACATCACTCATAATGATGGGGTCCCTAGTTCAAATCTAGGTGTAGCCACCATTTCTTATGCTAAATAAGAAAGTTGCGAAATTAATAGACGCGCTAGATTTAGGTTCAGCTATTCAAAGTAAGCGTAAGGTGTGAGAGTCCAAGTATCACCGATCGCACCATTATTCTCCAAGAGAATAATAAATTAACCAGCTAAAGCTGGTTTTTTTATGTCTGATTTTTGCAGTAAAAGTATAGATGGCTACATAGCTCAGTTGGTTAGAGCACATCACTCATCCCGAGTTCAAATCTAGGTGTAGCCATCATTTTAAAAAAGAAGCGAACAGTTAACATATTATTTAAGCAGTTGTTTTAACACTGCACCGGTTATTTTGTCGAGTGGCTCTACTTGATCAACACCTCCACTCCTAACAGCCTCTTTAGGCATACCATAAACAATGCAACTTTCCTCATCTTGTGAAAAATTAAACGCACCTGCTTGCTTCATTTTTAACATGCCTAATGCACCATCTTTTCCCATGCCCGTTAATATAATGCCAATCGCTTGTTTTCCTGCACAAAGTGCAACGGAATCAAAAAGTACATCCACGGATGGCCGATGACGATTAACAGGTTCTGCTTGACTTAATTGGGTGTAATAATTACCACCTCGTTTAGAGATAAACATATGATTTGCACCTGGGGCAATATAAGCACAGCCGGGTTTGATCAACTCATTATGAGTTGCTTCTTTAACATTAATGGTACAATTATTATTTAATCGAGCCGCAAATGAAGCAGTAAACCCTGCTGGCATATGTTGGGTGATCACGATAGGTGGACAATCTTCTGGCATGGTTAATAACACCTGATTTATCGCTTCTGTCCCTCCTGTTGATGCACCGATAGCGATCAATTTTTGATTACTGACCAATGAATTAGCGATCAAAGCACTTTTTTTCACCGCTCTATTTTTATTAATAACTTTCACAGGCTTTATTTTAGCAACGGATGCAGCACGAATTTTATCCGCAATTAAATGACCATAATCGCGCATCTCAGCCATCTGATTCATTTTAGGTTTAGTGATAAAATCGACAGCCCCTAAACTCAAGGCCTGAATTGTTACTGCTGAGCTTTTTTCAGTTAGTGTTGAGATCATCACAACAGGCATGGGTCTTAGTCGCATCAACTTCTCGAGAAAGTCGAGACCATTCATCTTAGGCATCTCAACATCTAAAGTTAATACATCTGGGTTTAGTGCTTTAATCATAGTACGCGCAATCAGCGGATCGGGTGCACAGCCCACCACCACAAGATCAGGTTGCTCATCAATCACTTCAGTTAAAATACGCCGAATCAATGCAGAATCATCAATGATCAATACCTTAATTGCCATATAATCTTTCCTCTGAGTTTAAGACGTTAATCAAATAGTTCAATTTCACCCTCAATCTCTGTTTTATTTACTTTATTAAAGTAATTATCTTCCTGTTTCTCGATCTTGCGATGATATGTGTCCGTTAATTTACGCATCATCACTTTGCCTGTTTGTGGAAAAAAACAGATTCTACGTGGGTATATATCCCCTAAGTCTGATGCGAGTATTGGAATCAATTCATTGTGCAGATAATTAGTAATAAAATCTGCATTATCTTTGCCGATATCCAATGCGGTAAAAGCATGCATTACCTTACCTCCACCAAATACTTTAGCGACTAAGTCTTCACGTTTTCCACCAAGTTGAATAATATGATTAATTAAGATCTCCATGGCATAGTTGCCATAACGGGCTGATTTATTAAAATCTGCACTGGCTTTTCCGGGTAACATAAAGTGATTTAATCCCCCTACACCACGCTTTTTATCCCAGATACATGCAGACACACAAGAGCCTAATACCGTCATTAATAATTTATTTTTTGTGCTGATATAATATTCACCGGGGAGTATGCGTATCGCATCACAATTAAATTTTTTATCGAAATAGGCGGTCGTGGCTAAATGTTCTCTATCCATACTTCCTCCTAGCAACGCACATAAACAGTTTGTTTATCAAGCTTGAAAATATGACCCGCATTGGGAAAACTCTCAGAGTGGCCAACAAACAGTAATCCTCCACTGCTTAAATGTTTAGCAAAGTGCTCAAGTAACTTATATTGTGTTGGTTTATCAAAGTAGATCATTACATTACGACAAAAAATAAGATCAAACTTCCCTTTCATTGGCCAATCAGCTAAAAGATTTAACTGATTAAACGTAATTAATGACTTCAGCTCAGAACGAACTTTAACCAGCTCTGATTTTTCACCACTGCCTTTAAGGAAAAAACGCTCTTTTTGCAGAAAAGATAATTTTTCAATATTATCAATATGATAAATTCCTTTTTTGGCCTTATCTAAGACATGTGTGTCTAAGTCTGTTGCTAAAATTTTCACATGAGGGTTTAGTTTCCCATAGGTTGTCGCTACCGTCATTGCGATGCTATAAGGCTCCTCTCCCGTTGAGCTGGCAGAGCACCAAATTTTTACCGGTTTATCTGCTGTTGCATCTGAAAAATTTTCTTTAAGATAGTGAGATAATCGTATGAAATGGTGATTTTCACGGAAAAAAGAGGTTAAGTTGGTGGTTAATGCATTGATAAACTCTTGCCATTCAGGATGTTGAATATCATCAAGCAGATGCAGGTAGGTATCAAAGCGATGAATTTTATGTTTACGTAGCCGTTTTGCTAAACGGCTATACACTAAATCATTTTTTTGTTCACTGAGTGAGATACCTGCATGTTCATAAATTAACTTTTGCACATGAGCAAAATCATTAGCAGTAAAAACAAATTCTCGCGCACTTGACATAAAAAAACCTTCTCGAAATTATACCCGTCTGATTAAGTATGTGATCTCTATTTTAACCAGTGAAACTGATCCGCTATTTATTCAGATTGGTATGATAGGCCCCTCTGCTAACAAAGGGGTCTATTAACTAAAATTCAGACCATTCATCATTAGCCGTAGTTTTGCTATTTTTAAAGCCACGGCCCGCTTTACTGCTTTCAATCGCCTGTACATTAGTACTCATATTTGATGACGGCCCCACTCCTGTATTAAAGACACTCACCGAAACACTAAGATTACCCGCTTGCTCCTCTAATGATTCCGCGGCGGCAGCTGCTTGTTCAACTAAAGCGGCATTTTGTTGTGTCACTTCATCCATTTGCGAGATCGCTTGGCTGACTTGGTCAATACCCGCACTTTGCTCTTCTGATGCAGTGGCAATTTCAGCCATAATATCGGTCACACTTTTCACAGCCTTAACAATCTCATCCATGGTATTGCCCGCTTCATCAACCAGTTTAGCCCCCACTTCCACTTTATCAACAGAGTCTCCAATAAGGGTTTTTATCTCTTTAGCGGCTGCTGCTGAACGCTGCGCCAAGCTACGTACTTCAGATGCAACCACGGCGAACCCGCGACCTTGTTCACCCGCGCGAGCAGCTTCCACCGCTGCATTTAACGCAAGAATATTAGTTTGGAAAGCAATGCCATCAATCACAGAGATAATATCCACAATTTCTCTTGAACTTTCATTAATGTCACTCATGGTTTTCACCACTTTACCAACCACCTCTCCACCTTTAATGGCAATATCAGACGCACCATTTGCAAGTTTATTGGCCAATCGTGCATTTTCAGCATTTTGTTTCACTGTCGTGGTTAACTCTTCCATGCTTGATGCTGTTTCTTCGAGACTAGAAGCTTGCTCTTCTGTTCGTTGAGAAAGATCACTATTGCCCATTGCAATCTCTTTAGAGGCAGTATTAATCGTATCGGTCGCTTCTTGGATTTGTAATACAATCTCTTTGAGTTTATCTGCCGTTAAATTAGAGTCATCTTTTAACTGTTTGAATGTACCTTGGTACTCATTAGTAATGCGATCTGTTAAGTCTCCTTTTGAAAGAGCCGATAACATGCGTACTACCTCATTCAGTCCCGTTTCACTGGTTTCCATTAAGCTATTAATCGATTCACTTAACTGTTTGAAGAATCTATTTTTACCCTTTAAATCCATACGACGGGTAAAGTCACCTGCTATGGCGCCATTAACAACACTTTCTACCTCTTTTTCAACGGCCACTTCTGAGGTTCTATCTGTCCATTCAACCACAGAGCCTAAACGGTCGCCCTGTGGATTAATAACAGGGTTTGCTACAAGTCTAAAGGTACGACCACCAACCGCAATCTCAGCTACAAATTCAGCGGTAAAAGTAGCGAGTAATTTTTTCTGATGCTCAGGATTTTTATGAAACTGATCAATAGTACCACCCAGTAATTTATCGACATCAAAACTTGGTAACTCTTTGCGTAAGTCATCCTCTGCATTTTTAAGCATCGGCACAATAGAGTTATTCATATAGATGATATTACGATTATTATCAGCGATCATTACATTAGTACTTACACTGTCTAGGGCAATTTTTATACGTGTCGCTTCATTTGCAGTACGTTTCATATCCTCTACTTCAAAACCCAATTTTATCTGCATCATTTTCAACAATAACAATACATCACTAAGCTCATCCTCTGTCTCTGTTTCAACATCAAAATTATAGTTCCCTTGGCATAACTCACGTAAATACCCTTGCGCTCTGTCCATCGGATTCAATAACAACTTACTGAATTTTCTGGAAAATAGAAAGCCAGCAAGCAGTACAATAAGTGTCGTGATTAGCATAAAGAGTGATGCATTTATAAAATATTGTTCATTCTCAACATGAATGACTTTCGCTTGTTGCAAACTCTTGGTAATAGCCTCATCCGATTGTAATGTAACCCCCTGTAACTTAGCGAGGTCTTGATCTGTTAATTCACTGTTGGTCGCTATTGAAGTTTGTAATTCATGTAAAGTAAGAGTTAACTTTTGAACCTCTTCCAAACTCTTTAAATGCTCATTATAAAGTGTATCTAATGCTTGATTAGTTTCATAGTTCACATCAAAACCGATACCTAATCCAACCACTAAAGCCAGTACCACTAAACTAAACAACGTAACAATGCGTTTTTTAAAGTTCATTTTTTTGAAAAAAGATAATTTATTAGACCAGTGAGGTTTTACGATTTCACCATGCACTATTTTTAAGTCACCCTGCTTACCCTGCTTAAACAAACGATAAGCAGCACTAACCACTTCCACTTCACTGCGATCTGCACCTTGTCGCACAGACATATAACCCGTTATTTGACCATTTTCAAAAATAGGGGTGGCATTGGCTTTTACCCAATAAAAATCACCATTTTTACAACGATTTTTAACAAAACCTGTCCAAGGCTTACCCGCTTTCAAATCTCGCCATAAATCTTCAAATGCTTCTGCCGGCATATCTGGGTGACGCACAATGTTTTGTGGTTGCCCAATTAATTCTGTTTCAGTAAAACCACTAATACGTAAGAAATCATCATTAATATAGGTAATGTTTCCCTGCATATCGGTATTAGACACGATGAGGTCTTTATCTTGTAAAATATATTCATTATTTGTTACTGGCGTATTATTTCGCATAGTAGGTACCCTTTAACTCAATAAAATAGATAGTTTATAAACTGGTTAATCGTATTGTCTTATTCAACCAAAGCCTCGACTAATGCCATCTCTTTACTGGTCATTAGGTTTTCTATATCAATCAAAATTAACATTCTGTCATCAATGACCCCTAGCCCTTTCAGATATTGGGTATCCAAAATGGCACCAAATTCAGGGGCTTCCTTAATTTGTGATTCGTTTAATGAGATAACATCTGAGACCCCATCAACGACCATGCCTACCACTCTATTCGCCACATTCAAGATGATAACGACGGTCATCTCATTATAAGTCACATCACCTAAGTTAAATTTAATACGCATATCCACAATCGGGACAATAATACCGCGTAAATTAACCACCCCTTTAATAAAGTCAGGCATATTGGCAATAGTCGTGACGGCATCGTAACCACGGATCTCTTGTACTGTGAGGATATCAATAGCGTATTCCTCCTCACCAAGGGTAAATGTTAAATAACCGTTATCATCGCTACTACCCATCTCTGATATAAAGCTATTTTCTGCTTCATTTTCTCTCTTATTATCTCGCATCAATTTCCCCTCTTTAAATTATTCGCTTTCACTGACAAGACCCGCAATATCTAAAATGAGTGCAACTTTGCCATCACCCATAATGGTTGCACCAGAGATACAAGGCACGGTATGAAAATTAGTCTCTAGACTTTTTA
The DNA here is from genome assembly GCF_000420245.1 of Psychromonas hadalis ATCC BAA-638. Lineage (GTDB taxonomy): Bacteria > Pseudomonadota > Gammaproteobacteria > Enterobacterales > Psychromonadaceae > Psychromonas > Psychromonas hadalis. The sequence goes on from NZ_ATUO01000094.1 coordinate 6,276, forward strand.
ATACCACTTGCTGTTGTCCCTCTAGCTGATCAACTAATAACGCTATTTTTTTATTATTGTTCTCTAATAACACTAAAATACCGTCACTTGCTTGAGTTACCTCGGTATCAATATTAAATAGCTCATGTAAAGCAAGCAGTGGGATATAATCACCACGCACTTTAACCACCTTACCTTTACCATTAATGGTTTTAATATCTTCTGCTTTTGGTTGTAATGACTCAGAGATAAAAGTCAGTGGGATAATATATATCTGCCCTGCAACAGAGATAGACATACCATCTAAAATAGCTAATGTTAGTGGTAAACGAATAGAGATAGTTGAGCCAACACCTGCCTCAGAATGGATATCTACCTGCCCGCCCATGCTATGGATATTTCGTTTTACAACATCCATACCCACACCGCGACCCGATACATCGGTGACTTTCTCAGCAGTTGAAAATCCAGCAGAAAAGATAAGCTGATAAACCTCACTATCAGAGATAGTGTCACTCAACTCCATACCACGCTCTAGCGCTTTTTCGATGATTTTTTCTCGATTTAACCCAGCGCCATCATCGCTAATACTGATCACCACATTGCCACCTTCATAGAAAGCAAAAAGGGTGATTGTGCCTGTTTCAGGCTTACCGTTAGCAATGCGATCTTCTGGCATCTCAATACCGTGATCGATACTATTACGAATAAGGTGAGTGAGTGGATCAGCCAATTTTTCAACTAAACCTTTATCAAGTTCAGTTTCATTTCCGATCATTTTCAACTCAATTTTTTTATTAAGTTTATTAGAAAGATCACGCACAACACGGGGGAAGCGTCCGAATACAAAACTGATTGGCATCATGCGAATTGACATCACAGACTCTTGCAAGTCACGGGTATTACGCTCTAATTGGGTAAGGCGATTTAACAAAACATCATGTTCAGAGGGATCAAGTTCGCTAGATATCTGCATCAGCATCGCTTGGGTTATCACCAATTCACCCACTTGATTAATCAGTTGATCCACTTTTTCGGTATTAACACGAATAGAGGTTTCACCTGTTGAGCTTGCTTTATTTGCCGTACGCTTAACCGTTAATGTTTTTTTATTTTTAACCTCTTTTTCTTCTCGTCCATCCAAAAAACCATAGGGTCTAGGATCATTATCTTGCTCTTTAGTATTTTCAACTGCTTTAGGAGTGATCTTTTCATCGGAAAAAAGTCCAAAAGCGCTCTCTTTAGTTTGAACTGGCTTTTCTTCAACGTCATCAAAAAGACCAAAACCTTGCTGTTCTTCACTGTCAGGCTCATCAAAAAATCCAAAATCAGTTTCCTGCGAATCTGCCTCTTCAAATAAACCAAAACACTGCGCCGGATCAGTAATAACATCCTCTATCAATATCGACTCTGGTTCCGCAAGAAAAGAGATACTATCAATAAGATCCTCATTGGAAGCACTGGTTTTAGTTAGAAAAATTTGCCATTTATGAAACTCTCCCTCAACAATCATGCTTTGAGTTAGATGACCCAATTGGGATAACTCTTCAAGCAACGCAGTAATGTCTTCCTCCATGGAGGTTAAAAACGAAATATTTTTATCCGCTTGATGTGGGGAAAAAGTGGTTGTTTCAGGCGTGGTTGTAGGGGTAATTTTATCAGCAGAGAGTGTTTCAAGTAATAAACAAACCGCTTTGATTTTACTCTCATCAACCGTATCCCCCCCCTCTTGGTGAACCGCTTTCTGCTCCGCGAGAATATCTCCTGCTTGCAAAAAAGCATCAATCATCTCAGTGGTTAACAGTAACTCCTCTTTACGTAGTTTATCGAGAAGCGTTTCGAGAATATGGGTGACTTCGGTCATATCATCAAAGCCAAAGATACCTGCCCCCCCTTTTATCGAGTGAGCAGCACGAAAAATAGCATTCAAATCTTCTAAATTAGGGGAATCAACATCTATATCGAGTAACAACGACTCCATATTGGTCAGATGTTCAGAGACCTCTTCAAAAAAAACAGCATTAAACTGTTGCATATCTATCGACATATCAACTACCTGTTCTAAAAATGAATAATAGAGGCGCTAACTAGCCTAATACTTTTGAGGTTAATTCAAGCAATTTTGCAGGGTTAAAAGGTTTTACCATCCACCCAGTCGCCCCAGCAGCTTTACCTTTCATTTTCATTTCAGTCCCCGCTTCTGTGGTTAGCATCACGATAGGAGTACGCTGATAACCAGGTAATCCTCGCAGTGATTTAATGAGTGTCAATCCATCCATGCGTGGCATATTTTGATCTGTTAATACAAAATCAAATTTACCCTTTTTGCACATATCTAGCCCCTCTTGGCCATCTTTTGCCAATGAGACCTGATATTTTGCAGAGAGTAATGTCACCTCTACCATTTGACGAATTGAAACGGAATCATCTACCACTAAAATATGTTTTGCCATTTAAAACCCCTCTACTTCGTTATTTGACACAATTAAAAGAACTCTACTTCACCGCTACTCATGCTTGATGATGAAACAGGGTTGGGTACTCGTTGCTCTTTTTTTTCCTGATACGCCTGCACAATAAGATTAATCTCTTCCGCTATTTTTAAGCCTTTAATTTTTTCTACCTGTTGCATCGTTTCATTAAGTTGGGTAACCCCTTCTAGGGTAAATTGTAAACTCTGAATACTGATATCACCGAACTGTAAGCCACGCATCGCATTGTGCACAGCGTCAACGAGCTCCGTTGCTAATCCATCTAAATTACGGGTCATTTGTAAATCATTATCAGCCTTATGCGTAAGTTGATTAATTGCTTCATTAACTTCATCCTTTGAATCATGCACATAATCAACATCCTGGCTGGCAATCTTTTTGACATCTTTAGCAAGATCTGCAATCAAGGTATTGATTGAAGAAAGCTGCTTTTGAATATTATGACTGACTTCTGAGGAGCTGCTTGATAATGCACGAACCTCACCCGCTACCACTGCAAATCCGCGACCGGCTTCTCCCGCACGAGCAGCTTCAATGGCGGCATTGAGTGCTAATAGATTCGTTTGTGAAGCAATTTTCTCGATACCTTGTAACGCTTTCATTACGCCAGGCATCTGTGCACTGATATGATCCACTTTTTCTAATAAGTACATAGATTCATTGCCCATATTGGTGGCAATTTCTACAAAATGGTTAAGTGTTTTGGACGTGTTTTTCGCAAATTCACGCATATCCATCTCAATAGCAGGCCCACTTCCCTCAACTTCAACACTCAGTAGTGTATGAATATAGATTTTTTGTTGCTCAAGCAATGCTTGAATAGCCATAAATGCGTCAGTTAATGTGCTAATTGCCCCCTCTTGTGTACCAATAAGATCACTCAAATCACCTTGGTTATTTTGTAGGCTGTTGATACTCTCTTGTGCTAAAAATTTCGTACTTGCTAATATTTTTTCACAACTTTCAAATTCATTATTAGCAAAGTGTAAACACTCCCCCTCTTTCACTTTTAGGGTGACGGGGCTATCAAAATAACGACTCAAAAAGATAAAGAATGTTAAAGCAATGGTAAGTACTAATTCAGCGGGGAGGTATTGCAATGCAATAAGTGAAATCACAAAAAGAGTTGAAATATAAAATATTTTTTTAAGCATTACATTTGCAAGCATATTCCACAGCCTTGTTTATTTACAATTAGTTAACTGTAGTCATATTTTAAAATGTTTACGTTTTTATTTTTTTTTGATGCTTTTAAGTTGAACTAGATCACCCTAAATTCTCCTATTACTCAGGATTAATAACGATAATCGCTTGTTTTAAAAAATGGCAGTGAGTTTGAAATTTCTCGCTATTTTTTACTGTTTTACTGGTGTGTAACTGACTTTCAACTCCCACTAATTTTTGAAATAACCAACCTCTGATCATCGAGTAATAACGAGTATCTGTGACGTAACGACTGATTATCACGTATTTTTAATGCCTTTTGTACCGCTTGTACCATGATGCCTATTTGATACGTTTCGCTGGAAGTTATCTTCTGTGTACTTGTTTGTGCAGATACATTTATTGAAATAAAAAATGCAGCAATGATAAAGAGCAGTTTTTTAATTAATGGCTTGTTTGTTAATAACACGGGGATCTCCTAAAATGCCATTATACGATTATCTTTTATACAATTATATTGTTTCGTTTTTCCTTAACTTGAATAAACTATAAATAAAATAAGCCCAGCCCCCCCCAAAAAAAAGAGAAAGCAACAAACGCAGAGAAAATATTAAAATAGAATTGGTTATTAAACAACTGTTTCAACTTTTCCTGTTTTTTGTGCTTACAATTTAATAAAGTGATAAATTAGCACCCTGTTTCTTTATCGAGTAGTAGTTGTAGATGATTATAAAAAAAGAGTGGCGCATATTAACCGTAGGGGATGGCGATCTCTCATTTTCCTCTTCATTATGGAAATACCACCAACCAAAAAGTTTAACGGCCAGCGTATATGACTCACAAACAACCATGCTCAATAAATACAGTGAAAACAGCTATCACTCATTAATTGAAAACAAGGTAGCAGTACACTTTAATCTTGATGTTACCAACAAAAAAAGCTGGTCAACACTCAAAAAACAATCCTTTGATGTGGTTATTTTCCAGTTTCCATTACTGCCTGCTTTCCGTTCTTTTGAGGAGTATAAAAACCAAGGCAAGCAACTGAGCATCAATACGCTCAATCGTTTATTATTACGCACGTTTTTAAAAAATGCCTTTCAACATTTTTTAGACCCAAATGGTGAACAACTCTGTTTTATCACATCAAAAGATGTGAAACCCTACCGCGAGTGGAATATTGAAAATGCATTACATCAACAAAGCGACTTTCACTATTTAGGCTCTTCACTGTTTGATATCACCCATTTTCCTGAATATAAAGTACGTAATGTCGACAGAGATAAACATGTACGAGATACGCAAGGAAGAACCTATGTTTGGAGCTTACAACAAACTCATTCACTTAAATCAGAACTAACAAAAGCGATTTTTCAACATAAAAATTGTTGTACGGCATGTCGTGCAGGCCCATTTACAACAGAGCTTGATAGAGATGAGCACCACGCGTCTAAAAAGCATCAACAGATGATGCAATTTGAAGCATTATGGTTAGCTAAAATAAAGACTATTTAGCAGTTTGTAGCGCGTCAAAAATAGCTAACTGCTCAGCGGTGGCAGGAAGTTGATGATTACTTTTCCACTGTGAGTAAGGCATACCATAAACATGCTCTCGTGCTTGATCATAATTCAATTCAACACGTATCTTCGCCGCTTCTTCCATCATCCACTTTGACAAACAGTTACGACAAAAGCCGGCTAAATTCATTAACGCGATATTTTGCACATCTTTACGACTATCAAGGTGTTTTAGTAGATGGCGAAAGGCGGCTGCTTCAAGCTGAGTTTGTTGATCTAAGGTCATAAATTCTCTCTAAATTAGATGATTTAACAGTATGCTAACATTTATTTTAGAATAATCAGCTATAATTTATTATTGAACTTTTAACTTGGATTTTTCATGCAATCAACTTCTAGCCAATCACAGGGTTTACTCCTTTTTAAACTATCCCCACTGCAAAGTTTTGCGCTTGGTACACTAAAAATTCAAGAGATAGTCCCCTACCAATCTTTAACACAACTGCCAAATGCAGATATTAATGTGATTGGTGCAGCCAGTATTCGTGGGCAAACCCTGTCCGTTATTGATATGGCAGCTGCCGTTGGTTTCCCCCCCATTACCGAAGAAGAAAAACCACATTGCGTTATCATTATTACCGATTGTAGTCGTCGACATGTGGGATTTTTGGTACGAAAAATAGAACGCATTATAGAGTGTAATTGGAAAAATATAGAGCCACCGCCAAGGTCATTGGGTCACAAGACCTATATTACCGGTATCACCCACTTTGAGAATACCATCATACAACTGCTCGATATTGAATTACTGCTCTCACAAATTTTCCCTGAGAAGAATGACTATTCAATCGAAATAACGGGGATACAAAAAGGGTTATTACAAAACTCACATATTTTATTGGTTGACGATTCAGCCGTTGCACGCAGACAACTAGAAAGTGCACTGACCCGTATTGATGTCCCATTTAAAGTATGTAAAAACGGCAACGATGCCCTACAAGTAATGAAGGAATGCGCAAAAAAAGAAGATCCCATCACCATTTTGGTGAGTGATATAGAGATGCCCGGATTAGATGGCTATGAGCTCACGTTTGAAGTACGTAGCATGAAAGAGATAGCAGATACTTATATCATTTTACACACATCACTCTCTAGTGAAATGAGTGTTGACAGAGCGCAACAGGTAGGCGCAAATGATGCATTAACAAAATTCGCGGCCCAATCATTAATTGATGCGATGTTAAAAGGGGTAACACAATAATTATTTGGCTCTGTTCCATAATATTGTTGTCCGTTTATTTGTAAACATTTAACTCCTTGTAAATATTTACAAAAAATTCAATTCAATGTTTTTACAATATGTAGAAATTCAAAGATTTACATAGTGACAACAGTAAAGTGGAGCAGAGCCAATTATTTACATCGACATACTCAACACTGCCTAAGTATTATTTTTCAGCTAAAAAAACAGATTAAATGGCTCATTTTTTGAAGAGGGAAGATAAACAGCTCAAATATATCACCCTCCTGTTTATCTCATAAGTACTAAAGCGCTTTGTAATAATTTTCAACTAACTCAATAAATTGACTTAATTCACTCTGCGCTAATGTGTTAATACCCGCGGCGGCAGCTCGGCCACCGCCTGATGTAAACTGACTACAAATATCGCCTGCACCCTGTTTATGATGAAGGGGTGAGCGTAATGAAACAAGATAACTCCCATCTTTATTTTTGGTTAATACCGCATGTGCTGAGTCAGGGTTTTGATTCGCTAATAAGTTGCCATATACGCCACTGATGCGACGTGACCATGTTTCATCGGGTAACTCAAAAACTGATAACCATTTACTTTGATATTGTGCCGATATTGCCAATGCACCCGCCATATCGTCTTGGTACGCCGTTCGTAACTTATAAAAAGGGGAGTTAAGATCAGCAAGTAAATCAAAGGGTGATGGGTAAGCCAATAATGCGCGATATAATGTAGCAGGGTCAAAGTGTAGATCAGCAACGGTTGCACCGTAACCATTATAATTAATTAATGTACCCAGCTCTTTTAACTGCTTTGCTTGCTCATGAGAATAACCTGCTTGATTAGCCAGTTCATCAGCCTTAGCAATTAAATTATCACCATAAGCGGCAGTTATTGCCCACGCATGATATTTTTTCGCCAGTAATTTGTCGATAATTAATCCTGTACAGGTATTTGCATCTAAATCGATATTAACATCCAGATTTTTATCTGTTGGAATTTCACCACAACGATGATGATCCGCATAAAAAACAGAAGCCCCCTTTTTTAAGGCTTGATTGACCGCTTCAATATTCTTTTCCAGTGAGATATCTAAAATCGTCAGCTTATCACCGGCATTAACATTTATGTTTTGTACAAGCTTAATATCACGTTTAACACCCGTGACTAATTGGCTATCGAGAGGATAAGCAAGACGCAACTGCAATAATGCAATAATGCCATCAGCATCACCGTTAAAAATATCGTAATTCATAATGATCCATATAATTATTTAAAAAGGTCAGATAAGTTACCTCTTGGATTCAAAGAGTAACTGTATAATTTTAATTAGTAAAAAAAATATTCAGAGAATATGTACTAATCGCTTTTAGCTGGCAAGAGATACAACAATGAAAATAGGTAAATAACTCATTTGTAAGCAACGGTGCCAGATTTACGTCTTAAATAAAACAGCCATGAGTAAAAATAAAGTATCAGAGTAATTAAATCGTAGCTAATCGACTATTAATTGATAATTTCCCTGTAATGCCAGATCACAAGCTGAGCCCGATGTTTTTATTTTTGTAGTGTTTTATTTTTGTAGTGTTTTACTTTTGAAGTGTTTTTGGGAGGGTAAAATTGGTTACGAGAGCAGGATTTGAACCGATGACCTTTACCAGTGTTT
>NZ_ATUO01000095.1 GCF_000420245.1 Psychromonas hadalis ATCC BAA-638
ACAGCCGAAATAGCAGCAAACCTGACGGATAATATAACGGAAAATTCGGTATTGTGTAGTGATGGCTCATGGTCATATGTGACGATAGCCAAGCAAACAAATTGTGACCATAAGCGACTAATAAACGGTAAAGTGAGAGTAATAGATAAGGTTTACCACATCCAGACCGTGAACGGTGCAATAGCGCATTTTAAGGGTTGGGTTAACGGAAAAATGAAAGGCGTAGCAACAAAGTATTTATCGAATTATCTTGCTTGGTTTAGGGAAAGCAACGCGAAGCTCAATAAACAAGAAATATTAGTCGCTGCCTATGGGTGACAACAGTGTTCTACAACAGAGCCAAGTATTAGTAACCGACTTAGTAACCACCAATAGCTTATTTGTAGCAGGCGAACACCAACCAGTACAAACAATAAAACCTGCAAAAGCAGATTTTATATAGCTTTACTGAACAATGACAAGCAGAGAAAGACTTTATTCTATGTTCTGTACCTGCTCACGCATTTGCTCGATTAATACTTTGCACTCTACTGCAACCGCAGTGATGTCGGTATTAATGACTTTTGAACCTAAGGTATTCGCTTCTCGGTTAAACTCTTGCATCATAAAGTCTAAACGACGGCCAACTGCGCCGCCTTTTTTGAGTACATTTTGTGCTTCACTAACGTGAGAATCTAAACGGTCTAACTCTTCCGCCACATCGGATTTTTGTGCCAGTAATACTAGCTCTTGTTCCACACGAGTACTGTCTAAATCAACTTTAGCATCTTCAAATTTCTTTAAAATGCGAGCTTTTTGCCAAGCATGTACTTCTGGCATAAAACCACGCACGATAGTCGCTTGTTCACTAATTGCACTTAAACGTTGCTCTATCATCACCGCCAGATTTGCACCTTCGGCTGCACGCGCTTCAATAAACTCATCCAGAGTTGCTTCAAAACCAGCCATTAATTCAATAGTAATCGCATCTACATCTTGCTCTGGGGCTTGCATCACACCCGGCCATTTTAAGATATCAATCGGGTTCACGGTTGCATTACCTGCTTGCTCAGCCACCCATTGTGCATTTTTAATTAACTGGCTTGCCAGCTCTTGGTTCATGACTAAACCTTTTTGGCTACTCTCTGCGCCTTCAAAGCGTAAGCTACACTCAACTTTTCCACGCTGTAGACGTTTTTTAAAGGTCTCTTTAAGCTTGATCTCTAAACCTCTAAACTGCTCAGGAAGACGAAAATAAGTTTCTAAATAGCGTTGATTAACAGAGCGGATCTCCCAAACGGCAGTACCCCAATCCCCTTTAATTTGTTTACGTGCAAATGCGGTCATACTGTAAATCATAATTTTCTCCTCTATTTTATTATTTACGCGCGCAGTATATCATCGACATTCAGATTCGGAGGGATGAATGAAACAAAAAATAGCATGCCATATTATCAGTGGCTTTTTAGGGGCCGGGAAAACAACTTTTATTAACAAGTTACTTTCTGTGAAACCTGATAATGAAAAGTGGGTAATACTGGTGAATGAATCAGGTCATAGTCATTATGCAAAACAGCAACTAACCTCTCAACAGATTATTGTTAAAGAGGTTTATGGTGGCTGTTTATGTTGCAGTGCGGGTATGCCATTTCGGGTTGCATTAAATACGCTGATTAAAGCACATCAACCACAACGCATTTTTATTGAGCCAGCAGGTGCAGGTCATTTGGCGAATATTCAAAAATTATTACAAGGGGAGTTTTATCAAGCAATTTTAAGCCTACAAAGCACCCTCTGTTTAGTGGCTCATTGGCAATTAACAGATCCAAAATACAGTGAAAATAGCGCTTATTTAGCATTAATAGCACAAGCGGATAAGTTATGTTTTTATGAAGATGACGCTGAAAATTTGGCAAAAAAAATGGCCATTGAATATTCAAAGCCACTTTATAGAGTCCAGCACAATATTGATGATTTACAGCTACTCAACCCCCCCTTAAAATTAGAGGTGTTTTTATAAAAATAGACTGTGAATACTCAGGGCTGCTTAGTTCAGGCGGAAAAACGCAGTTTAGTGGTTTAAATACTACGTACATCCTGTACTTCACCCTACGGGCCATCCTGCGGATGTTCAAATTTATTCCTGATAAATTTGTGAGCATTTTTCAACGATGAAATAAACTTAAATGACGACAACCTGAGTAATTGCGATGATTTAAGCTGACATTAAACGCCCCAACTCTTGACCAGCTTCTATCATGCCTTCAAACTCTTCTACTAAGCCCTCTTTATTGAGGTTGATATGCTCAGTTAATGCAGCAGGAAAACGTGCCACTATCATCTCTGGGGGTAAATTTGCCCCCCATGCAAAGCTGGCAAATACCGATAAACGAATTAACACTGCAGCTTGTGAGGGCTCTTCATAAGAAAGTGGATCGAGCTGTTGCTCTATCGCATCACAAAAAACTTGTGAAAAGTCCCAATGTTTAGCAAGCTTAGCACCCACTTGACTGTAATCAAAACCAAACACTTCACGCTGCGCAGATAAACGAGGTTCACCCATTTCTATCGCCATCGCCACTAATGAACACTCATCAGGTTTTAGAATTTGCAGTAACAGTTCGCCGATATTGTGCATCATGGCGCAGGTAAAGGCGGTTTCTTGATTGACACGGGTATGCTTTGCTAACGCTTTGGCAATACTTGCAGTGGTGAAGGTATCTTGCCAAAATTTGTTTTTATCAAAACTTGGTGTATCAGGGAATACATTAGAGAGTGTGGCTGCCACGACAATGCTACGCACTTGATTAAAACCAAGGCGAATAACCGCTTGTGAGATAGATTCCACCTCTTTGCCACGACGATAAGCCACCGAGTTTGCCATACGGATCACTTTGGCACTGATCGATTGATCCATACCAATTTTTTTAGCAATATCTTCAACACGTACATCTTCATCGGCAAAGCTTTCCATTAGCTCTAGCAATAATATCGGTAAAACAGGTAATTGTTTTACCTCTTTAAATAGCTGTGAAAGTTCAAGCATTCACATTCCTTTTATTCATAAATTAGCCCCTTTAAATTTAAGCCTGAATCAGCTTAATTTCAATACTCTTTAGGTGCTTTATTGAAGTGGCGCAAACTCAATCGCACTAATCATCTTATGTTGGCAAAATTGTTTTAATTTTGTTTGAATTTTCAACACTGTATTTAACTGATATTCTTTTTTAAATTCCGTCCCCCAAACAACACCCGGCCAACATGGGTCAGTTTCAGTACGGGCGATAATATGCAAGTGCATCTGCTTAACAATATTACCAATGGCTGCTACATTTAACTTATCACAGGGTAAATTTGTCATTAAAAATTCACTTATTAAACTGCTTTGTCGTTGTAATGAGGCTTGTAGTTCGAGTGGTAATAGATAAAGTTCTTCCACCTCTGTTTTTGGTACAATAATAAACCACGAAAAATGGCTGTTATTAAGTAGCAACCACAAACTACTTGTGGTTTCAGCCAAGATAAAGCAGTCGTTTTTGAGTCGTTCATCCAATGTAAAAGCCATAAATCACCTGTTTTTTTAAAATGAAATCAGTGTGCAAAGAGTGTTAAACTAACTGAAAAATTATACCTATAATGCAAGGAATCCACCATGAAATTTAGCCCCTGTACGGGTAACTGTACAAGCGATGGCACATTTTGCCAAGGATGTGGTCGCACCCATATTGAAATTAGAGAGACACAGGCCTTAGTAAAAAAAATGGTTGGTCACCTTGTTGACTACAATTATGATGATCCTGAGCGTTTCTTAGAGCTTACCAGTATCAAAGTTCTGAAACGTGCCAACATCATTTTACAAGATAAATAACATGGCTAAAAATAACAGCAAAGCAGTTTCTAATGAGACCGTTGACGAAGCATTCGCCATCGCTAAAAAAACACAAAAACCCGGTCAAACAAAAGAACAAACACGTTTGATAACACAGGGAATTCAAAAAGGTATCGCTGAGTATAAAAAATCAGCAAAAGCCAAACATCGCCAAGCCGATAAAGTACAAAAAAAAATACAAAAACAGAAACAACTCAATAATCAAGCGACAGAGATAACAACTACGATACCTAAGACTAAAAATAAACCATTACCTTGGATATTATTAGTGACTAGCTGGGCACTCTTTGCACTGTATCTCTTTACATTAAATGCATAACAAAAGGATTAACATGGTTAAGGTAATTGTAAATGGCGCTAGAGGGCGCATGGGCAGAGAAGCAGTTAAAGCAATCAATAACGATAACGCATTACAGCTGGTCGCAGAGTGTGATTTCGGGGATGATTTAAGTGCATTAATAAAAAGCAGTGGCGCACAGGTTGTTGTTGATTTAACCGCAGCATCAGCGGGTTTTTCAAATACCCAAATCATCTTAAATGCGGGCGCTTGCCCAGTCATTGGTACCAGTGGTTTCCAAGTTGAACAAGTCAAAGAGTTACAAGCATTAGCAGCAGAAAAACAGCTAGGTGGTTTAATCGCGCCTAACTTCTCAATTGGCGCAGTATTAATGATGAAATTCGCAGCCGAAGCGGCTAAATATATGCCCGATGCGGAAATAATTGAAGCACATAGCCCGCAAAAAGAGGAAAGCCCTTCGGGTACGGGTATTCGCACTGCAGAGCTGATTGCGGCAGCACGTACTAAAACACCCACTGAATGTAGCGATAAAGAGCTCATTGAAGGCGCACGTGGTGCTGAACTGCATGGCGTTAAACTACACTCAATACGTTTACCCGGTGTGGTAGCACAGCAAACGGTATTTTTTGGTGGTTTAAGCGAAACATTAAAAATAGAGCATAATTCACAACATCGTGAGTCCTTTATGCCTGGTATCTGCCTTGCTTGTAAAGCGGTAGTGAAACGTAACGCGTTAGTTTACGGCCTTGAACATTTAATGGATTAAAAGCACTCTGAGCTGATAGTCGCTAATTATCAGCTCAGATACTTCTATTTAGGCTCAAGTTGAAAAATAGCTAATGCCTTATCTACTCGCTGAGCGGTCGCTAATAACGCATCACTTTTTGCCGTTAAGCTATCACTTGCACGCTGGTTGGTTTGTGCAATCTCCATAATCTCAGTCGCATTGCTGGCAACCAAATCACTCTGCTGTGCCTGTTGAATCGTTAATTCCGCCAAAGACTGCAAGCTTTGTCGTGATTGAGCAGCTTCCTGTTGCATATCCTGTAAAGGAGCAATAATCTCTTCGATTAATAATACCCCACGTTCAATGCTTTGTTCGCTTCGGCTAATTTCTGCTTCTACTTGATTGGTTTGTTTCTTCATATTGCCAATCACTTCATCAATATTTAACGTCACCTCAGCGGTACGATTAGCGAGCGCACGTACTTCATCGGCAACAACGGCAAACCCTCGGCCACTCTCCCCTGCTCTTGCCGCTTCAATCGATGCATTTAACGCCAGTAAATTGGTTTGGTCTGCAATTTCTCTAATATGATTAATCGCTTTGGTCACCTGCACGGCACTTTCACTCAAACGAGCAACTGATTCCGATGACTCATTCACCGAGACGGCAATCTCTTTTATTGCATGGGTGGCTTGGGTGATGGCTTCTACCCCTTGCTCGGAAAGCGCTTGGGTTTTTACCGCTTGTAACTCAATCTGCTTCACATCTTCTGAGGTTTGATTAATCCCCTCTGATAGCGTGGAAATACTGCTATTAATATTGTCTGACATTTGCCATTGCTCAGTTAAACTTGCTTTCATATCCCCCGCTTGTGCAAGAATTTCCGTTGCACTGTGGTGAACAGATTTAGCATCATGGTCAATTTTACTGATCATCTCTTTTAACTGATCACGCATATGTAACATGCCCGATAATAAACGCCCAAGTTCATTGTTTTGACCTTCAGGAATAGGTCTTGAGAGGTCACCGGCAGCAATCGCGTTCACCGTAGAAACGGATTGGTTTAAGGGTAAGGTGATACTGGTTATTATTTTATAGGTCATCAGCAAACCAATCAGTAACGCGCCTCCCCCTAATATAATCAGAATAAATAGTGCGCGTTCTGTCATTGAAAGGATACTTTCCTGTCGATCATGCATCGATTGCTGTTGGTATTGTTTAAATATCGCTACTTCTGCTAATAACGCATCAAGGGCATCACGTGTTTTACCCGCCATCAACTGTCGAGCCTGTTGCGGATCGCCAAATTCGATTTCATCTACCGTGGCAAAAAACTGTTCATGGTAGGTTTTGCGATATTCAATTAAGGTTTTTAGGGAGGTTTTGTCTTGCTCGGACACTAATAACGTTGCGATTTTTTGTAATGCTTGATCAATCTGTTTATTTTTAATATCGATCTCTTTATAAACCGCGGTACGTTGCGACTGTTCCTCTAATATAAACAGTAATAACAATCGTGCCGCCACACTTTCAGCCTGTATATTGATTTCTCCAGCAAGTTCAGCACGCAAAACATCCCCTTCAACAATATCGCGCACTTGAGAAGCGGTGCTGTTAAAACGTAAGCCTGTAAATACCAGCATGACTAACATAAAAATAAGAATGGTTGAATGGCTCAATATCAGTCGGTATTTAATTGGCATAACACTTCCTTTAAAAAATTTAGAGAATGTAGAGTATGTAGAGTATGTAGAGTATGTAGAGTAGCCGATTAAAATTAACTGGCTAACTGCTGCATCATAAAATCGATAAAAACACGTAACTTACTGGCCATATGTTTACGACTTGCATAGACCAAATAAATATTAATTTCAGTGCGCTGATAAGCATCTAATATTGTCACTAATTGCCCTGTTTTTAATTGCTCATCAACAATAAACTTAGGTAAACTGGTAATGCCAAGACCTGCTACCGCTAACTGCACTTCCATTATCGAGCTATTAGTCAACATTCTATTTTTAACCGCGACAGTAAACTTATCACCCTGCAAAGAGTGATAGGTCAAGCTAGTTGGATTTTTAATATTGCTATAAGCAATAAACTGGTGATCAACCAGATCATTAGGATGCGAAGGCGTACCAAATTTTTTTAAATATTCAGGAGAAGCGACGGTAACACCATGTGAGCTTAATAACTTACGGCTCACCAGACTTGAATCTTGTAATGTATGCGTCGCACGGATAACCACATCAAAACCGTCAGCCACCACATCGACCATTTTTTCTGAAATATCGAGTTCAATATTAATCTCAGGGTAGGTTTTCATAAATTTGGTTAAGACGAAACGCAGATGTGAGAGTCCAAAACTGGTTGAACAACTAATTTTTAATGTACCCTGTGGTTTTTGTTGCTGTTGATGAATGCAAGCTTCAGCCTGCTGCGCATCACTGATAATCGACAGACACTGCTGAAAATAGATCTCACCTTCATGGGTTAAACTGATTGAGCGAGTCGTACGGTTTAATAAGCGCACTCCTAAACGTGATTCTAATTTATTGATTTTTTTGGAAATATAAGAAGTTGAATGGCCCATATTCTGAGCAGATTTAGTAAAACTCCCCGCTTGAATAAGCTCAACAAAGATAACCATACCATCTAATAATTCGCTATTAAACGCCACTTTCCACTCCTTTTTTAGCACTCTTTTTAACACCATATAATACATACACAAACACTAACGGTATCGCTACATCATAGAGAATTTGTAACTGATTCAACGGGTCTTTCCCCATGGAGGCAAGCAGTGCAATGACGCTAAAAAAGACAATAATCATAAATTGTGAATAATAGCTTTTACAGACAATATAATAAATCGGTTGGTTGCCACGAGCAATATCATAAAAACGTTTGTTAAATACCAGGCGAAAGAAGCTACTCAAAAAAGCGATCAATAACATGCCACCGTAAAGTGTTATATCATCGTTTTGCAGGCTTAACTCACCGCGTAATAACCACGAAAGCGCGTAGCCAAAAATAGAAAGAATAAAAATACGCTGTGCATTAGTGCGATCAATCACTTTTTTAACCACAAAAAAGATAAGCGCCAATAAGACACTTAATACCACGATCAATAATCCTAACTTCATCAAGTTTTCTTTGGTTAACATATACAGTGTTAATACCCAGAAATAACTTTCTAGAAAAAGAAATAAACCATCTACCATAAAGATTTTTTTAGAATGAAAGTTATCTTTAAAAGCAAATATTGTAGACAGAGAAAAAGCACCTGGTTGTGACGCTGTTAACAGGTGTTCAGTTTGACGCAAGAGCTTAGTGAGCGCATAAAAACCCGCCAGAGAAGCACAGAAGGAGATGACAATAAGGCTTTTAATATAATCACTATCAAGCATAAAACTGCCCATTAAAATGCCAAACTTAAGCGAAAACACCACTAATATTTGAAAATTTCCAAAGGTATTCCCACTATTTTTATCACTGGTAATCGCTTGAAATAAAAGTCGTTGTGTTGACCAATAGAAACAACCGGCAGCACCATTAATTAATGCGCCAATGGAAAGTAATAACCACAGGGAATCCCATACCAACAGTCCTACTAACATCATCTGTAATATAAATGACAGGGCAATAATCACGACCCATTTGGCTTTTGCGCGTAACCTATCCCAAGCGTATAACGCGCCTAAGAAACCAACGGCACTGAGTACAATAAACCACGCAATATCGGCAACATTGAGTCCTTTATCCCATAAAATAACTGGGATAAAAATAGGCAGTAAACCTAACAGGAAAGCGTGAATAGCAGAAAAAAGATAAAAGGTACGACTCAGTATGGGCATGGTTGGTATTCTATCATTAATAAATGTCTGACTGGCTGATCTCGAGTTTATCGAGCTCGTCAAAGTGTAACGAAAGATCTTCTGCTTTGCCATAACGTGGGTAATTATGCATTTTTAGGTAAGGTCTTGAATTTACCTCTAAAAAAATACATTTTTGTTCACGATGATCAATCTCAATGCCTTTTTCCAAAATTACATCGATGCCTAAAATATTAGCATCAAAGAGCTTCAGCACATCCTTAAACAAGCTTTGGTTTTCCTCGGGTAATAAGCTTTTATCAATGACCTCAACGACCCCACCAGGTGCCAGAGAGATACGATAAAATAGAGTCACATTTTCATTGTCAGCAAGGATCGTTTGTAAATTGTAACCTGATTTTTTCAAGAATGATGTCGTTTGTCGCCCTTTCTGTAAGGGTGACATACAGGCATACAGGCCCATCTGTTCACGTATTTTATTCTCTTTATCAATCAACTGTTCAATCGTGAATTTTCCATCACCAATAACAAAAGGAGCATAACGCTCTAATACTGACATGATTTTGCCATTCGCCACGACCACACGGTAGTTATGCCCTTGTAAATATTGCTCAACGACGGTAACTGGCCACCAGCATTTGGCAAAAAACATCGCTTTGCATAATTGTGGATAGTTTAGAATAGGAAAATGACTGCCACGTGAGAAACCACTGACATTCGGTTTAATCACTAATGGAAAACCGTATTGCTGCGCGAATTTAATCGCCTTAAAAGGATTAAAAAAGATTAATCCCTGCGCATGTTGAATGCCACCCTCTTTGAATTTATCACGTGCCTGTTGTTTACTACGGCAACTTTTACGCACTTGCAAACTGTTGTAATTACTACAGCCATCCATAAAGGTTTTACTAATCCAGGCATAGATTATTTTTTTTAGGTTCATGCTTTTCTCTTTTAATAGCCTCGGATTCAAACGTTTAATATTACGCTTTGTTATTTATACAAAAACAACGCAGCACTAAACTCCTCTCCCCGATAAACGTTAATATTTTTTAGTCTGTCGATTTTAATTTATTTTATGTACTGATTTTAAACGATGTGCAACCCGTAATTTTTTAAAAAACACCGATTTAGTGAGCTGGCTATCGGGAATAGCTTGGGTCACTAATACCAGTTGTTTCATGTTTCTGTTAATAAACTGTCGTTTTTCTTTGAGGGTGACATTTTCGACCAATAATAGCAGTGGCATCGGCACATAGAGATTAATCTCTACCACATGAAAATGTCCGGCGATCAAATCATCTAAACTATTTGCGCGCACACCGTAACGTGCAATACGATAATTGCCCATCTGTTTAAGATGATCCCAAATTTTCTGTAATTGTGATTCTGTGAGTTGTGACGCACAGTTTTTATAATAGCTATCTTGGTTATAAATCCCATTAACAGGTAATTTTTCACCACTACGATTACAGGTTTCTGTCACCGACAAGGTGGAAAATTGCTGCAAATCATGCGTAGCTGGGATCATAAATAGTTCAAATTCACGACTCTCTGACGCGGCTTGTTGAATCAAATAAAAAGGGTGACGTGAAGTGCGTTGCTGACGCAAAACATTTAGCTGCAATAGATTATCAACACGTACGACCCCTTGGGAGTTCTGCCCCCATTCAGGCTTTACAAATACCGGATAAATACTAGGATCATGCGTTCCTAAATCCATATACTGTTCAAGCAACCACTGTTCCGGGATACGTTTATCCATATCTAACTTAGAAAATAGATCGCGTTGCTCATTAAAATAAGGGGCGTTTAACTGAAAGTAGCACCACGGTGCGACTCGCAAGCGAATACAGTAAAATATATAGGTAAATACAAGTGATAATCGAATCAGCATATTTTATCCTTTTCTGTATTTCATGAAGTTAATAACAGCCATCAATGCGCCTAAAATAAGAATAGAAAACGCCGCATAAAATAACGAACCGCCATCCCCTTTTCCCTCATGTATTACTTCCACACCCAAAGGTGTAAAGAGATGAAAAAACACTGCGCCAGCCATTACCGCAGAAGCCAGTGCGCCACCAACAGCATGTACTAGGTGACTATTTGGCGTACAACTTAATATGCCCACCTTTTTTAAAGCAAAAAAGATCGCAGGGGCAAGTAGAATAACAGCAGTGAATAATTCAACACTGCCCACAGCATAAGCGCCATAATTCATAAATAAGCGACCACCAGACTCACCAATGAAGACTTTCATCCATTGCCCAATGGTGCCAAAAATATGTTGTGTATCTGGGTGTAAGGTAAATTTATAAGGCAATGAAAAAAGGAATACTTTACAGATCCACAGGACAATAACCCAGCTTACAATTGATGTTTTACTTACTTTCATGATTATTCCTTGTCCATGCTTGCCCAACGAGCATCCGCTTTTTTAATAAAACCGTCTTTATCTGCACGCCATGTATCTAATATTTTTTGATCATAATTAAGGTACAGCTTGTTTTTATAGATAGTCCAATAGGGTGGATTACCCGGTGCGGCTTTATCATTAGACATCGCCCATGCACAATAACCACCATATTGTGGTGCATACTTTGTTGGGTTGGCTTTAAATTTATCAAGATTTTTTTGTGATGCAAAATACCAGTCTGCACCTTGGTATTCCAGCGTATATTTAGAAGAGCCCTGAAGCGGTTTTTGCAGCTCAAAATAGGCAGTCACGTCATAACCGTCGACCGCTTTATTACTAAAATACCCCGTGTGAATCTGCTCTGTTGCCTGTGCCGAGGCAGTAGCAAAAATAGCGAATAACATTAATACTTTTACAAACGCTATTTTTACAAAACGAATTTTTATCTTTTTATTTAAAATATTCATACTTTTACCACCATTAGCTTAACAACTCTTTAACATTAGACCTGATCAGTGATAAAAATATTTCATAATATTAAAAAACAGTTATTTAAGACGGGGTTAATAGCGAGCAGTAAAGTACAAAAGTACTTTTAAAAGCACGCTGAACAGTTTCTGAATCCGCTCGAACTGTCACTAATAGCGCTTGCCCATGTAAAAAATTAATGAGCAAAAACAAAGCCTCTTTTTGTTTTTGAGGAGGTAAGTTTAACGGGTCAATAATTTTATTAAATCGCTCAGTAAAAACCGTTTTTGGCCCATCACTTGGCATGCTAATTAATGTTGTTAATAATCCAGCATAATGATTTAGCAGAGTAAGGTAACTCTCTGATAACAATAACAGTGCATCTTGCCACGGTTGCTGCTTGGGCGGGAAATAAAGGCTATCCATTAATGACACCAAAATAGCTTCTAACAGGCTATTTTTATTTTCAAAATAATGATAAATTGCCATTGCATCAACATCTAAAGCACGTGCTAAACCGCGTATGCTCGGCATTTCCCCCTGCTCACGCATTAATGTTTTAGCCATATAGATAATCAGCTCTTGATTTAACTGAGCATCTTTATTATTTGGTCGCCCACGCTTCTTCGCTGTTTTCATGATGACTTCCTGTAATAAAAAAATATAATCTACAGCGTAGAATAACTTCCAATAAAAATAAAACTACAGTGTAGAATTATTTTAAAGATCTCTCTTGAACAAGAGGTCTGTTTGAATATCACCACCCATATCAAAGGGATGTTCACCAATCTGGTAGAAACCCTGTTTTTTATAAAAGGCTAATGCGGCACAGTTTCCCTCCCACACATCCAACCAGAGTGAAGCGTAATTTGATTTTTTGGCAAGCTCACAAACAAATTCCATAAGCTGTTTACCTAAGCCATTGCGTAAATATTGTTTACCAATATAGAAGCGTTCAATCTCCAAGCTATTCTCTGTTACTTTATCAGTTTGCGCTTGCCCTTCATTCACTTTCAAAAAACCAGCCACTTCATTGTTTAAATAGATAAAATAGAAGTAACTACCTTGTGTATTGATCTCTTGTAACAGCTTTTCAGATGTCATTGCGTCATTAAAATACTGTTGCATCAATGCTTCACTATTATTGTCAGAAAAAGTATCCCGATAGGTTTGCATTGATATTTCACGCAATAGCGTTAACTGCTTAGGTTGGCAAAGGGTAATTTTAATTGTCATAGAACCTCATTATTTTGTTAATATCCCTCTTTATAATATGAATAAAAAGGTAATACCATTGTTAGATGATCCTAAAGCACTCAGTGAAGCGATTAACCAAGTGATGCCTTTTGGTAAATATGCAGGTCGAAAATTGATCTACCTGCCAGAGCCCTATTTAGTTTGGTTTTACAGCAAAGGTTTTCCAGAAGGGAAACTGGGTAAACAACTGGCACTCATGTATGAAGTTAAATTAAATGGTTTAGAAAAGATGCTTGCGCCATTAGTAAAATAGTCGTGAGCATTGTGACAACTCAAAGGGGTTGACCTTGAAAGAGGTAATACTGGCTTGTATACCCATGTTACCTCAAGATGCTTGGTCAGGCACAAGCTCGACAATCAGAACAAGGCGCAACACGAGGTAATTGTCATTCACTTTTTGAGTGTTGCAACGCAGAGCTGGTTTTCGAGCTTGCGCCCCGCAGCGCAAGGCAACTTGCACCAATCTACGTCGTTATAAAATTTCGACTTAGAATAACTAGGCTTCAATTTTATGCCTAGTATATCGGCACAATTTGCCTTGCTGACTTTGCATCTTGAAGTATCATGGGTATATACCAGACAACAGTTTTAAATAGTAAGCAGAAACGATATGAAAAAATCACTGATAATAGCAATCTGCACAACCGTTTTATTTTCCTGTAATGCAGAAGAGTCCTCGATCACTGCAACACCTGTTACGCAACGAGAAAAAAATGGCATCACGATTGATGAGAATAACGCCAAAGTAATTATTAGCCTGTTAAATGAACTCAGTGTTTATACCCAACTACCCGCGACACTCTCTTACAATCAGATATCACGTAAAGCGTCCAATACCTCTAGCCAATGCATCGTCTCTGGTAGTCTCAATGTAGATACACAATCAGATAGTAACTCTTCTATTAGCACCTTTGATTATGATCACTGTAGTTATATTGATGGTCACTCACTCAATGGCAGTTATACAACGGTGAGTAGTTTTGAGGAAGATCTCAGTACCATTTCAATCACCACACAAGGTAAGCTTGAAAATAAGTTCAATGCGTTTGCCACCATGATGCAGATGGATGTGAGTATTTACGGTAGCAAAGCGTTATATCAAGTAGATTACCGCTTTGATTTTGTCTCCGATAAAAAGCAGATAGCGGGTGAATTTATTGTATATACCAACCCAACTCTTATTTGGGATGAAAATAACGATACCCTGATTGGTAGCATTGTTATCGAGGGAGCAGATAATAATACTCTTGAACTCCTCTACAATACCAACGGCACTAGCTATTACCTCAATGGACAACTTTACACTCCTTAAATAACCCCTTGCTAGGCCAGTGGCATAATGTATCCATACATTGCTTAATGATCGGCTAAAATAGTAATACCATTCCGCATAATATTGTGAACAGGGCTTGTTGAGGAAAAATGATGAAGAGCAAGGCGCATGATTGAGTAATAGCTAGCTATTGCGATTGAATGCAACGTCGCTATTTATTATTTT
>NZ_ATUO01000096.1 GCF_000420245.1 Psychromonas hadalis ATCC BAA-638
CTTCCTATACGTCAACTATTTTTAATTTAAATAAATGTTAATAAATATTTAAATTAATGTGAAATTTTTTTTGCATTAACACGGTATATATTATTGATACCACAACAAAGTGTACATCTTAGGAATCGTTACACAATAACTTGCGCTAAATTGTTTTCAAAAAGCCTGAAATGACTGGTTATTTTGAAAACAAAAGCGCAAGTAATTTTGAAGCCGATCCTTAATTAACTATTTAAAGGAATATCTCATGAAAAAATCTAACTTAGCATTAGCAGCAACCGTTTCTACTCTTATTGCAGTGGGTAGCACGCTAATTTCAGCGCCAGCAATGGCAGCAAGCAAAGAAAAATGTTACGGCATTGCGCTTGCAGGACAAAATGATTGTGCAACAAAAACAAGCTCATGTGCAGGCACTTCTAAAGTTGATAATCAAAGTGATGCCTTTATTGCCGTGCCAAAAGGCTTGTGTGGAAAAATTTCTGGCGGTAGCTTAGAGCCTAAAGAATCGTAATACCATTGCTATAAAACAGGGGGAGCCTTGCGCTTCCCTTTTCTAATAAAGGAAAAAAGTGTGAAAAAAATAGCAAAAAAGGCCGTTGGTATTGGCCTGCGTAGTGCGCATTATCAAAACATAGTAGATGCACAGCCTGATCTCGGATTTTTAGAAATTCACAGTGAAAACTATTTTAATGCACACAGTAAAAACCATTTTTATCTTGAACAGATAGCGCCTCTTTACCCCATGAGTTTCCATGGCATCGGTTTATCATTGGGCAGTAGCGAACCTATCAGTAAACAGCATCTTAAGCAGTTAAAAACATTAATTGACCGATTTCAACCCGCATTAGTGTCTGACCATTTAAGCTGGTGTTCATTGCAAGGAAACTTTTTTAATGATTTGTTGCCCGTGCCTTACACCAAAGAGGCGCTGTGCTGTTTTGTAGATAATGTCAATCAAGTACAAGATCACCTGCAGCGACAAATTTTAGTGGAAAACCCCTCATCCTATTTAGAGTATAAAGAGTTCGAGATGAGTGAGCCTGAGTTTATCAACGAAATTAGCAAACAAACTGGCTGTGGTTTACTGCTTGATCTCAATAATATCTATGTGAGTGCCACTAACCACCAATTTTCAGTACAAGCGTACCTTGATGTGATTGACCATAACGCGGTACAGGAGATCCATTTAGCGGGATTTACTGAAAAACAGATAGATAACAGTCACTTATTAATAGACACCCACAGTACTTTTGTTAGTCAAGCAGTTTGGAATATCTATACAGATTATATAGAAACAACAAAAACAGAAGCAATCACCCTGATTGAATGGGATCTAGAGATACCCACACTGGATACTTTATTAGCAGAAGCCAGCAAAGCAAAGCAGATCAGAGAGCGCTTAAAATGAAACTACGACAGTTACAAAAACAGTTCTCTGAATCACTTTTATATCAGCATGAGAATATTCTTGAGCAGATAAAAGAGAGGAAATCGATCAATTCAGAGCAGCGTTTACAGGTTTATCGCAACAGTTTTATTATGGGCGTGACAGAAGCGTTAGCAACCACTTACCAACATACCGTTGCCTTAGTAGGTGAAGACTTTTTTAATGCGGTCAGTCGTCAATTTATACTAAACCAGCCTCCGATTGAAAATAATATCATCGTTTATGGGGATGGATTCAGCGATTACCTTGATAGATTACCGCAGTTAAAAAAGATGCCCTACATCAGCGAAATGGCCCGCTTTGAATGGCTGTTAGAGCAAACCAGTAATATTGAGGTAGAGAATAAAAGTCTAGATGTAGCGCGACTAGCAGAGGTTGATGATGAACAATTAGAGCAACTACAATTTTCTATACCCAAGCAGATAACGTTATTTCAAAGTGAGCAAAATATTAACCAACTCTATAAGATGATAATTAATAACGCAGTCATAGAAAGCAATCTTAATATTCCTTGTTATCTCGCCCTAAAAAAACAACCCGATTTTCGTATTGAGCTGATAACGTTAAATAAAGATCAGTTTTTATTATTAGATCAGATAAAGGCAGGGAAATGTCTAGGGCAAATAACACCCATTACATTGCATCAACAACTGCCACACCTTTTAGAAAAGAGACTCATTAATGATTTTAGCACGCCATCAAGAAGTTAAATTAATACCAATGACAGTAAATAGCTGGTCTATTTTACTGGTTAAAACAACTCACTTCTGTGTTGTAAGTTTCGTAAAGAGAACAACCATTTACGTCAACTTACGCCTTGAATTTAGCTGTTTTTCCTGCGTGAAATTTAGATCACATACTTAATGTAATTGATATAACAAGGAATTAAATTATGGATAAATTACTTGAATTATACCAGCAGGCAGTGGATAAAATGCTCTGCTATTTTACCCCAATATTATTACTATTTACCCGCTTATGGGTCGCCAGCATTTTTTTTAAATCGGGTTACCTTAAAATAACCACATGGGACAGCACGCTGTACCTTTTTGAAGAGGAATACCAAGTACCACTTGTTCCTTGGGAGTTGGCCGCTTACATGGGCACGGCAGCCGAACTTATTTTACCTATTTTCATGGTATTAGGTTTATTCACAAGACCAATGGCGGCTGCTCTGTTTATGGTTAATGTCACCGCGGTTATCTCTTACCCTGTTTTATGGGAAGGTGGATTTTATGATCACAAGCTCTGGGGATTAATGATATTACTCAATGTCGTGTGGGGAGCGGGTGTACTTTCAACGGATCATCTACTCAAAAAACGTTTTTTTAAATAAAGCAGATTCGGTTTTTCATAAAAACAAAAAAAACATCACAAAAAAGAACACAGAGGCGCGATATACTACACGAAGAAAAGACTAAAACCTGCGATGGCGGGTATTTAACTTTTCCTTCGTTAACTCTGTGTTCTCTGTGGTTCATTCTTTTTTATGCCCATTGCACGTAAGTATATAATCTAAATTTCACGCAGGAAAAACAGCTTAATTCAAGGCGTAATCTCGAGAGATTAACTTCGTTAACCCTCTTTCAGTAGAATTAAAGTCAGCAACTTACATTAAGGTGATAACTCTGTCTCTCTTTCCCATGCGTTTTGGTGATATTGATATAACTGATTAGAGCCTAAATAGTTAATTTTTACCGCCTCTTTATTATCATAAAACCCTTTATTAAATACAAAAGATCCCTGTAATAGTTCAGACGTTAACCAGAAAGTATCTACCGATAACGGCTTGTTACGTGTTAAACGTTCACTAACACTGGCGCCCATTTTGGTTGCAATTGTCCAGCCCCACTCCCCAAAAGAGGGGACGTTTTGATGGTACTGTTCTACGTGAGTAAAGTTTGCTTTGTTGACTGTTTTAGCGATTGAGATAAACGCATTTTGAGCATGAAACGGCGAGGTTGATTGCACCACCATCACACCATCTGCGTTTAATAGGTTATTGAGGCGATAATAGAAATTCACGCTGTAAAGTTTGTTTAAGTCTGGATGGCTCGGATCAGGTAGATCCACAATAATGGTATCAAACACCATTTTATTTTGTAACAGTTTATCAATGGCAATAAATGCATCATCATTAATGACGGTGACACGTGGATCGTTAAAACTGTCCGCCGTTAACCGCTCAACTTTAGTGGCAAGGTGAGGGGGCAATACTTTTTTAGGATCTTTAAACAGTGCAACAAGGTTGGGGTCTAAATCCACTAACGTGACCGCCTTAGGATGCCATTTCAGTACTTCACGTAGCGCTAAACCATCTCCACCACCGATAATAAGGATATTATCGTGCTGATTAGAGGCTTGCATCGCGGGGTGTACTAAAAATTCATGGTAGATATGCTCATCTAAACTAGAAAATTGTAAGCGACCATTTATATAGAAGTTATAAATAGGCTCCAATCCGCCCCCTAATTGGCGTTCGGTAAACACTAAGTTCTGGTAAGGTGTTTGCGTTTGATAAACGACTTTATCGAGATAGAGCATATTTTGCATCTGTTTTTGCCACACGCCACCATAGTGAAAAACAGCGACAATCAACAGCGCTAAAAAACCATGCCCAACTAATAGCCATTTAATATTATGCAGGTATTTTTTAAAGCGCATTAAGAAGATAAAACCTGCGACTAAATTAAGTGTTGCAGTTAATGCAGCGGCTTGGCTTATCTCAATCTTAAGCATAAACAACACCCAAATCGCAGCACCGACACCCGCGCCTAAATAATCAGCACCATAGATAGTGCCTGCATTATGGGCAAGATGATGCCCATAAATAGTTTCACGAATACGTGCAATCAGTGGTATCTCCATGCCGATTAAGAAACCCAGAATGAAAGCAAAAATATAAGGTAGTTGTAGACTTATCCAACTAATTTTAGCGAGCAAACCACCTTGTGGTAATAAGTCCATCGGCATCTGATACGTATCAGCAATCACTTGCGGTAATGTTTGACTAAAACCGATAATTGAGGCGATAAACAGGGTGGCACTACAGCCAATAAAGGCCACTGCTAGCTCTAATAGCACAAACCCTTGAAAGGCATCTTTCACTTTTTTAGCGGCAAATGCACCTAGCCCCATCGACACAATCATAATACCAATAATGGCGTAGATAACCGTTTCGACACTGCCTAAAATACGTGCAGAGTAATGCGACAGTAGGTATTCGTAGATAAGTCCACAACAAGCAAGTGTTGCCATTATCAAGATAAGCAAACTGTCATCAATAAGCAGTTTTAATTTTTTAGGGTCGTCTATTTTTATCACTTAAATTTATTCCAAAAGAAAAGGCTATCATTGATAGCCTTTTAAAAAATCAAAAAATAATTATCTAAATCAGGTCATTAATGCCATTAATAGCAATGCAATTGAAAATGAGGTTGCAAACTCAATGGTTGCAATGCCAATATTTTCTTGGTCTTCCACCTCTTCACGGCGATTAATGCCCCACAATACAATAAATTTTGCAATGGTGGTAAGCAATGTTAAACAGATCATCAGAATAAGACTCATCACCGCCCACTGGCTAATGCCTAACCATAAATTAGTTGCATCATAATGAATAAAGTAACTGGCGGCGGTTACCGACATTGCCGTTGAGATAAGGTAACCTGCATAACGAATTGCTAAGGCAATTTGGCCACTCTCTAATGTAGCTTGGAATCCAACGCCATTATTTTTATTAAATTTCCACTCAAAAATACGCGTAATTAAGACTAACATCACCTGAGAAACGATCCAGGCAGCAGCAATGGCAATGAAGGTGTTGATATCTAACCCCTCTACCCAGATAAGCGAAGCTCGTACCACAATCGCAGTG
Source organism: Psychromonas hadalis ATCC BAA-638 (assembly GCF_000420245.1). GTDB lineage: Bacteria > Pseudomonadota > Gammaproteobacteria > Enterobacterales > Psychromonadaceae > Psychromonas > Psychromonas hadalis. The sequence continues at coordinate 5,325 of NZ_ATUO01000096.1, forward strand.
GCGATCACCGACGCGGCATCAACCAACCCCACTGAGATATTACGATTTAAGATAAGCTCATGTTTGTTAAAAGCAGGTAGCGCAAATTTATCATGAATAAAACGCCCCGCTTTAATTAAGATAAGCCCGATAAGTCCATAAGCAAGCATACCCAGTAGCTCAACACCATATGAACCTGCAAGCTCACCGGTGATTGCACCACTGAGCGCAATGCCCATCGCGGCAACTGCACCCGCCATGCTAATGCCGTAAGCAAAGTTGTCTTTTTTAGCTAACTCATCGTTAGTATTAACATTACCAATTAAGCCCATGGTAAGACGAATGCCACCTAACAGCGCTATCGCTACCGCCATATCAATTAAAAGATAAATGGCGATATCACCACTTTGTCCTAATGTTGTTATTAATTCATTCATATTTTAAATCCCTATTTTCCGCGTCTTACGCCACGAGAGGTGGTTGATTTACTGCTTCTGAAACTACTTGATGCTTTCGACTTTGCGCGCGCTTTGGAGTAACTTGAGCGCCCTGCAAACGGTGTCGATTTTTGTGCTTGACGACTGGAACTCGACATCGCACTGGCACCTGTTTTTGATTTTGCATAGGGGCTTTGAAAGCCTCTATTATTACCAAACTGTTTTTTAGTTTTTTTCGCTAGATCATTTTGTGATTTTGCCTGCTGTGGTGACGTGTAACGATTGCGACCTACGTCATTATAATAGCTGTAATCACGACGTGATGACCATCTGTCATAACGCACAGGATTAGTAATGGCTGAAAACATGGAGTACATGCCATACCAATGCCAAAATGACATACCACTGCTGTTGCTTTGCCACTGTCCGTAACCTGGGTTGCCAACCAACTGGCTACCTGCACCATTATCTTCCGCGCCATTAGCGTTTAAGCTTTGCTGTTTGCTGATTGCGTTAACACGTGCCAATTTCCCATCGGACATATCTGCAATCACATTAAGCGGATCAGAAAGTGCATCATTGAATAGGTTAGGATCAGAGGCTTCAATCAAGTTCTCTGTTTCAAACAGTTGTGCTTCAATATCACCTAATACTTGTGGCTGTTCACGCACTGTTTTCAGACGTTGTAAAAGTCCTTGATAAGTTGGCCCTTCGCGGGTTGCATCACGACTTAGCTGTGCAAGTAACGGTTTTAACTCCGGTTTATCCCCACCCAGTAAACGTGCGTACTCTTTTAATAACATCGCATTACGAATGTTATTATTGTCTAAATTATTACCTAAATTATCAAGCAGGTAATCGGCACTTTGAATATTACTGTTGATGCGATCTTGCCGCTCATCACCACAGGCGCTGAGCAATAGACTAAAACAGACTATTAATATCAGTTTAATTTTCATTATCTTCCTTTAACTCTTTGCTTTTAAATAATCGATCACACGTTGCAAATCATCTGCAGTATCCACACCAGCAGGTGGAACCTCGATAGCTTGCTCTACATGAATGTTAAAACCATGCCATAACACACGTAACTGCTCAAGTTTTTCAATCGACTCCAGTGGAGATATGCTAAGTTGCGCATACTGCTTTAAAAAACTAACACGGTACGCATAAATTCCGATATGACGTTGTAAATTAGCGCAGTTAACCGTGCTATCACATCGGTTTTCAGCAGTGAAATTTTCTCTATCCCACGGAATAGTGGCACGACTAAAGTACAGTGCGAAACCTTTTTTATCCGTCACTACTTTAACAGCATTAACATTAAAAACCTCATCAAATTCAGTGATAGGTGCACTCAATGTTGCCATACTTGCATCGTTATTGTTCTGTAAATTTGTTGCTACTTGGCTAATAACAGCAGGTGGAATCAAGGGTTCATCACCTTGAACATTAACCACAATTTCACTATCAGAAAACTGATAGATCTCACAGACTTCTGCCAATCGATCAGTACCTGATTGATGATCAGCAGAGGTCATACAAATCTCAATATTATTGACCGATACAAGTGCATCAGCAATACGTTGATCATCGGTTGCAACAATCACTCGTGAAGCCCCACTTTTTAACGCTTGCAACGCCACGCGCTCAACCATGGTTTTGCCCAAAATATCAGCTAAGGGTTTTGCTGGTAGACGGGTTGATTGATAGCGCGCTGGAATAACGGCAATAAACGACATGCTTTAGATCTCCTCATCAGCCGTGATGGTGCGTGCGCGTACCGCAAGTAGTGCAGGAATACCATCGACAATAGGGTAAGCAAGGTGATCAAATTTACAGATAAGTTCATTGCTCTCTTTTTTGAAACCGAGTTTTCCTTTGCACACGGGGCAAGCGATAATATCAAGCAGTTTCACATCGATCATGTTAAATCCTTAATTTTTTGTAATAGTTGTTCTTGAAAAGTGTCTGGTAACTGCGCGTCAATAGGCAGATACCACCAGTTAGGTTTTGCAAACGTCTGGCATTTTACCGCATCTTTTTCTGTCATCAATAACGGTATGTTGGTTTCAAATTGTTCAAAGTCATGCGCGTTAAAAGCGTGATGGTCAGTAAAAGGGACTTGTTTACACAGTTGATAATGTTGATTTTTAAGGCTATCAAAAAAGCGTTGAGGATAACCAATGGCAGCGCAGGTATTCACTTTACCTAACATTGGTAAACATGCAGCGCGACCATCCACAGCTTTGCAAACCTGAGGTTTTAATAACATGGTAATTTCATTATCCACCTGTTCACCATTATTAATAATGAAATCAACCTCTTTTAAACGTGATAATGGTTCACGAAGTGGCCCCATTGGCATTAATTTTTGATTACCAAAACGACGTTTTCCATCTACCACTGCAATTTCAATATCACGCGCCAGTGCATAATGCTGTAAACCATCATCGGTGATAATAATATCTACAGCGCATTGTTCCGCGAGATAATTCGCTGCATTGACACGTTTAGGATCAACCACAATGGGTAATCCTAAGCGTTTAAACAGCATCACAGGCTCATCACCTGCTTCGCTTCCCTCTGTTTCGCTGTTTAATAACAGGGGATAATGTTTACTTTTCCCACCATAACCACGACTGATAATACCCGGTTTATAACCCGCACTAATCAGCATTTCGCAGAGCCAGATAACAAACGGTGTTTTTCCATTACCCCCCACAGAAATATTACCCACTACAATCACAGGTAAACGATTTTTACGTGCAGACTTTTGTAAATAAAAACGACGTAGCTTACTGATACCAAGCAGTAACAATGAAAAAGGGTATAAAAACCAGCCCCACCATTTAAGAGGTTGATACCAAAATTTCATTACAGATCACCCGATACTTGCAGTTTACTTAAAGTATGGTAGATCGCTTTTTTCTCTAATAGTTGTGCATGTGTGCCTGATTCCACCACTTCGCCAGCATCAATCACTAATATTTTGTCTGCATGTTCAATGGTTGAGAGACGATGTGCAATTATAATGGAGGTGCGATTTTTTTGCAGTTCATCAAGGGCAGCTTGAATATGACGTTCAGATTCAGTGTCAAGCGCCGAGGTGGCTTCATCTAAAATCAATATTGGTGCATCGCGCAATAAGGCACGCGCAATCGCTAAACGTTGGCGTTGTCCACCAGAAAGTAGCGCTCCATTTTCACCAATAATGGTATCTAAGCCATCAGGAAAACCATTAATAAACTCCATCGCATGTGCAGTTTCAGCCGCTTTTATAATATCATCACGGCTGTATTTATCCGTTGCTGCATAAGCGATATTATTAGCAATGGTATCGTTAAATAGGTGTACATTTTGAGAGACAACGGCCACTTGATTGCGCAGAGAGCTTAACGTGTAGTCATTGATATTCACGCCATCAATTTTTATGCTACCCGAATCAATATCATAAAAACGCGTCAACAGATTAGCGATGGTGGATTTACCGGAACCTGAGCGTCCCACTAACGCAAACGTCTGTCCTGCTTTAAGGTTAAAACTGATATTATTTAACGCTGATTTTTGTGCACTTGGGTAGGTAAATATAACGCTGCTGAGTTCAATATCACCCTTCACTCGTTTGGCATCGATAGTACCTTCATCTTTAGCAACGCTTTTATCAAGCATGATAAATAGACTTTTAGCAGCTGCTATCCCTTTTTGAATCTCATTATTCACTTGAGTAATATTTTTAATCGGTTTCATTAATCCCATCATGGCGCTAATAATCACCACAAATTTACCCGCAGAAAGGGTATCCATGATCTCAGGGAAAGTTGCTAAAAACAGTACAAATGCAAGGGCAAAAGAGGCGATGGTTTGAATGATCGGCACACTGATCGCATTCGCACTGGCCATCTTCATATTTTGGCTACGCACGGTATTACTGACACGGTCAAATTTTTCACTTTCGACTTTCTGACCGCCAAACATTAACACCTCTTTGTGGCCTTTTAACATCTGCTCAGAAGAGGTAGTGACCAAACCCATCGCATTTTGCAGGTTTTTACCAATTTTACGAAAACGTTTACTGACAATGCTAATCGCAATACCAACAACAGGGGCAACCACAAAAAACACCATAGACAGCTGCCAACTTTGATAGAACATCATCGCCACCAAGCCAATTAACAGCGCACCTTCTCGAAATATTTTAACCAGCGCATTACTCGCCGCATTGGAAACTTGGCTCGCATCATAGGTAATTTTGGAGATAAGATCGCCAGTATTGGTTTTATCAAAAAAGCTAATGGGTAATGCCATTAGTTGACTAAATAACTGACGCTGTAATTTCATTACCACATGGTTACCCACCCACGCCATACAATAAGAACTAATAAAAGCGAAGAGGCCACGAAAGGCGATCACAATCACCACAAAATAGGGCATCATTTTTAAAATGGTGGGATCTTGTCCCGTGAAACCATTATCAATAAGCGGTTGCAATGACCAGATCAAAAGTAGATCAACAGACGCATAACCAACCATACCAATAATACCCACAACCAATGCGAGCTTATAATCTTTAACATAACCGATAAGGCGTTTAAATATTTGCATGCCATCGTTTTCGTTATCTGTCATCTGTGCTTCCAGTAGGTTTTTAATAAAAATTTTAAGGGAAAAAAGAATGATGATACCAATAAGGGGCAAGATCTTCTCTAAATGTTTTCATATTAATAGCTTGGGGTGTTATTTGAAAGCGGATCAGGCCACTTAAGCCACTATTAACCATTTTAACCGACTGTTTTTGATAACGCTGTACCACCTCCTTTGCAGGAAAGCCCCAATGATTCATAAACCCTGCGCTAAACACTACCCATTGTGGCGAAACTGCTTTAATAAAACCCGCTGTTGAAGAGTGCCGACTACCATGATGAGGGGCAAAAAGAATGTCACTATTGAGTTTATTGCCCAGCTCTACCACTAATATTTTTTCTTGTCGTTTCTCAATGTCACCGGTTAATAACACAGAGGAATTTCCATCACTGATGCGTAATACACAAGAGTTATTGTTGTTATTTTTACCGATGATATCAGGTGAAAGTATTTCAACATTTAATCCTCCTAACGGCCATGTATGGCCAACTTTACACGGTGTAAATTGATGTTTACTTTTTAAAGGTTCACCCGAATAACGCGCTTTAACATGCATATGTGAGGAGATAATATCTGCGCCACCAGCATGATCATTATCACTGTGGCTAATCACTAAATGATCCAACTGTTTAATACCCAATGAAGTGAGATAAGGCGCAACTTCACTGTCTACCATATTAAAACCAGAGGCGTATCGTGCTCCCGTATCATATAGAAGCGTTTTCCCTTCACTGCGGATAAGCACTGACAACCCTTGCCCTACATCAATGACATCAACAAACCATATTGCTTTATCTTCACTTTTTTGAAACTGATTGACTAACCATAAACACAAGACAACAACACTCAATAGATAACTCATTTTACGCGTTTGAACACTTTTAAAATGGGCAATAAATACAAAAATAAACAGTGTAAACAAGAACAGTAATAATCTTTCATCAGCTAATGAATAAAATTGATAACTATGCGTAGCAAAGGAGGTGAACTGGAAAAACAGTGAGAGCAATTGGTCACAAAAACTAAACAATAATAACGCCAATGCTGGGCAGAAAAGAGTAAAAATGGCAGCAATAAGCACCATTGGAATAATTAGCAGTGAAAAAAAAGGCACAGCAATCAGGTTGATAAATATAGCCACAAAACTTAACCCTGAAAAACTTATTAGTTGCACAGGTAACATCAGTAGCGTCAATCCTAACTGTAAAAAAAGTAGCAATGTAAGGTACTTTTTTACTTTGTTAATCATCGGTATTTTAGCTATTTTATTAGGCGGAGACGAAGCAACGGGAAAAGACCAAAATAACAGCATAATAATCGCCACGGCACTAAATGATAACCACAAGCTCAGGCTCAATATAGCAAGAGGATCCCAAATCAATACCACAAACAGCACCAACAGCAACAGATCACTTTTCGCACATTTGCGTTTCATCGAGAAGATAAACACCGCAATGAATAACATCAAAAAAGCACGTTGTGTTGGCAGTGAAAACCCCGCTAAATACGCATAAAACCACGCACCCAATAAAGCACTAAAATTAATCAATCGCAGTGAAAACCAGCCCATTTTTGAAACGGGTAATAGATGGTTAAAAATAGTTTGTGAAAATAGATAAACAAAAGAGAATAACAAGCCGATATGCAAACCTGAAATCGCAAACAGATGTGAGATACCTAAATTTCTAATCCGCTCTTTGACTTGATAAGAGATCAACGATTTATCGGCAAATGAAAGCGCCAATAATAACCCTTGATGCACTAAGTCCTGAGTGATGTTCTTCACTTTCTGATAAAAACCAGCACGTAAAGTAATCTCTTTATTTATAGATTCAAGATATTTTTTTATCGTTACTTGATAAGCAACATGCTCAGAATAGGACCATTTTTGACGGTCAAATCCAGCAGGATTAGCGCGCCCATAAACGGGTTTAAAACGTACTATAAAACGATGTAACTGCCCTGCCTGTAAGCTGACATTTGCTTTATACCAACGCATTTCAACGATTGGACTGTAATTTAAGTGATCACCATCAAGTTCGATTAAATTAGCCTTAAAATAGCTCTTATTGCTATCACTTATTAATGAATTAATTTGTACAACTATGTTATGGTCTTGCCCATCAACAACCGCTTGTAAGCTACTATGATTGACCCGTGTCGATGATGGATAAAATTGTCCTGTTAATGTTAAATTTGTATAAAGTGTAAAATAGATCGCAACAATGGGGATCACTGCTAAAATACGAGATTGAGGTATTAACAATAGTGCAGAGGCAAATATCAAGCTCAATAGTAATAATTGCTTGTCTAATAACATCGGCCAAAAAAGAGTCGAAATAAAAACAACTATGGATAACCACAAAGCGGTGCGTATTAATCTCATCTCACGTTATCATCCAAATTCACCTAACCTGTTGAAATTTACAAGAGCCAACTTAATTATATGCCTAAAAAATTTATTCAGCGTTTTTCACCGAAACCAGAAACGTTAAAAGCCCATCCACACTTAAAGCATTTTGGTGAGGCACTGCAAAATCCAAATTTGTGGCATCTTAATCGACGTAGCGCTGCTGGTGCAGTAGCAATTGGACTTTTTTGTGCTTGGATGCCGATCCCTTTTCAAATGTTATTAGCCGCTGTTATTGCGATGTTTTTTTCTGTTAACCTGCCTCTTTCTGTCGCATTAGTCTGGTTGTCAAATCCACTCACAATGCCCCCTCTTTTTTACGGTGCTTATCGGTTAGGGGCTTATATCCTTAATGAGCCACTTATTGAGTTTAACTTTGAGCTTTCCTTTCACTGGCTTGCAAGCATGTTAGAAACCATTGCACCCGCACTGCTTTTAGGCAGTTTTATCTTAGCGGTGCTCAGCTCTATCATTGGTTATTTTTCATTACGTCTGCTGTGGCGTTTAAATGTCGCCAAAAAATGGCAACGTCGTAACAAACGTTAAATTTGTTAACCCCCTCTAAATTTAACACTCAACAGATCGTAATTTGTCCTCTTTTAAATTACGATCACTTTTCTTATCAACTTTAATGGATTAATTGATGAAAAAAATGAAAAAAATACTTGCTATCATTACCCTTTCATCACTACCGCTTTCTAGCTTTGCAACCCCCGTTCCAGTTGATGATTTTGTTGCTATTAGTGTTTATTTAGGTGGACGTTACAGTGAAGACCTAACAGACAGTGATACAGGTCAAAGCGCTGAAATCAGTAATAATTTCGCACAAGCACTCGCCCTTTCTTGGTATTACGGGCGTAATACCGAAGGTGAACTACTTTACAGTAACTCTAAACAAGATTTTACGATGTCAGATAAAAACATTTCCACCAAGATATACATCAGTTACTTGCATTTTGGTGGACGCGTTAATTTTGTCAATGAGAGCCCTTTTTCAACCAGTATTGGTTTAGGCATCGGTGCGACTTTTTTTGTTCCTGATGAAAGCCAATACGATAATGATATGGCACTTTCGGGAAATATCACGGGTGGCATGCGTTATGAGTTAAGCGACCAATGGGCGCTAAAAGCGGATTTGCGTGTATTTGGGACTGTGTTGCAAAATGATAGCTCACTGTTTTGTGGCAACAACCAATGTTTGGTAAACCTAGATGGTGAAGTATACGTACAAACAGAGTTAATGGCGGGTGTAGAGTATAAGTTTTAGGCTCTGTTGTAGAACACTGTTGTCACCCATAGGCAGCGACTAATATTTCTTGTTTATTGAGCTTCGCGTTGCTTTCCCTAAACCAAGCAAGATAATTCGATAAATACTTTGTTGCTACGCCTTTCATTTTTCCGTTAACCCAACCCTTAAAATGCGCTATTGCACCGTTCACGGTCTGGATGTGGTAAACCTTATCTATTACTCTCACTTTACCGTTTATTAGTCGCTTATGGTCACAATTTGTTTGCTTGGCTATCGTCACATATGACCATGAGCCATCACTACACAA
>NZ_ATUO01000097.1 GCF_000420245.1 Psychromonas hadalis ATCC BAA-638
TTCGTGCCTTCGTGGTTAAAGATTTTGATTGTGCGAAACAAAGAGTGCAAAGAGACACAACAAGTAAATAAAAAACAGCATAACCACGAAGCCGCTTGAGCTACACAGAGAACACGAAGAAAAGCCAAGAACTTAGGTTTAGGTTTTTCTTCCAAAACTTCGTGCCTTCGTGGTTAATTGCTTTTGAACTTGAAAATATTTTTACTGAAAGCTAACAGCTAAGAACTGATAGCTTCATTGAGGAACGAAATGAGAAATTTGTTAGTAACAGGTGGCGCAGGATTTATTGGCGCAAACTATGTTTTATATTGGCTAGAAAACAACCCACAAGACAAAGTAGTCGTTTTGGATGCATTAACCTACGCGGGTAACCGTGCCAGTTTAGCGTCTGTAGAAGACAATCCTAATTATGTATTCGCTCGCGGTGATATTTGCGATACAGCATTAGTAGAATCGTTATTAAAAGAACACAAAATAGATACATTAGTACATTTTGCTGCAGAGTCGCATGTTGACCGTTCAATCACTGGTCCCGATGCGTTTATTGAAACCAATATCATCGGTACTTACAGCTTATTGAAAGCGACTAAAAAAATCTGGATTGATGAGCCAAAAGCGAAGGGTGAAGCGCCACTTAAGCATCGCTTCCATCATGTTTCTACTGATGAAGTGTACGGTGAGCTGGGGCCGAACGACCCCGCTTTTACTGAAGAAACTGCCTATGCACCTAACTCGCCTTATTCAGCAAGTAAAGCAGCCAGTGATCACTTAGTACGTGCCTATCATCATACTTATGGTTTAAATGTTACTACCTCAAATTGTTCAAACAATTATGGTCCTTATCATTTTCCTGAAAAGTTAATTCCGTTAATTATTACTAATATTCTTTTTGATAAACCATTGCCTGTTTATGGCGATGGTCAGCAGATTCGTGATTGGTTATATGTAGAAGATCACGCGCGTGGTATTGAGTTAGTGCTAAATAAAGGCAAAGTTGGCGAAACCTATAACATCGGTGGCCATAATGAGTGGGCAAATATTGATATTGTGAAAGTGGTTTGTAAGCTGATGAATGAATATTTCAATGGTACTGCTCTTGACGTTTCTTCCCTTGCACCTTGTACCTTGAACCTTTCCTCTGAAGCTTTGCAGGCCAAATATCCGCAGGCTATCTCTGCAATTAACGGCAAAGCTGAGTCCCTAATCACTTTTGTAGAAGATAGAGCCGGTCACGATTGGCGCTATGCGATTGATGCGACTAAGACTAATAAGGAGTTGGGGTATAAGCCTGTAGAGTCCTTTGAGACTGGGATTAGAAAGACGGTTGAATGGTATTTGGGGAATGAAGATTGGTGGAAGGAGTTATTATAATGACAAACAATAATCTTTCAGTTTGTCTTTTGGGCGCAACTGGATTTTTAGGAAGTGCAATTGCGAAAGAGTTAGAAGCAAGAAATATTTCGTGGATTGGTATTTCAAGGAATATTAGTGATGATATCAGAATTAAGAAGCTTAACTTGTCAGATCGTGATGAAATGATTAATATTTTTAAACGCTCTGATGTTGTAATTAATGCATTGGGTTCGGCCAAACCGAAAGACTTTGAAGAAAATCCTCAATTAACATTAAATACGATTTGGGAAAATGCAGTAACACTGTCATCTTTGCTAAAAGCCGGGAATATATCAAAACTAGTTCAAATATCTTCAGCGGGTACTGTATATGGGGAGGAGGTCGATGCTCCTCATACAGAAGAAAGTAATTTACTGCCGATTTCTTGGTATGGTAAAGCAAAAGTAATTGAAGAACTGTACCTTGAAAAAGCAAGTGAATCGAATCAGTTTGATTATTTGTGCTGTAGGGTGACAAACCCTTATGGAAATGAGAAAAAGACCATGCATGGTTTTATTGACGTATTGATACATTCAACAATTTCAGGGAAAAAATTTTCCTATTACCAAGATTGTAACCCTATTCGAGATTTTATTTATGCCGACGATATGGCATTTTCAATCGTGGAGTTAATTGAACAAAATTGCAGTGGGATATTTAATATTGGTAGTGGGGATAGTCACTCTTTAGAGGAAATAGTAAACTTTGTCAGGGATAAGTTTAAAGGGGAGGTTTTCATTGATCGTGTAACAAACAAACCTTCTTACGATGTATTAAATAATAAAGTTAATGTCGAAAAGCTTATTATTCATAAAGCACAAAGGGTATCTATGGATGTTTTTAGCTATATCGATAACCAATTAATGGAAAATACTCGAAAATGATACGTAATATTTTAAACCGTTTAAAAAGAAAGTCATCTATACACGTTGATCATATTTACTTTGCTAATGAAACAATAGTTCTTTCCGGCTGGTATTATGAAAAAAAATCTAAGAGGCATATTGAAACTGCCAGTGAAGATTATGAGCTAAGTATTAATGGTGAAAAATCAGGCTTTGATATCGTCACCTATAAGAGAAATGATCTAGCAAAAGCTTTTGCCCCAAGCTCCTTTCCTGAATGCTATGGTTTTACAATGAAAGCTAAAGTAAAACACACTAATCTGCATCATTTAAATTTGGGGAATAGGAATACAAGAGTTAATATTGAGGACCCTGGTGAATATTTTATTTTTGACTCTAATCAGCTTATACAACAGGCTGGCTCTGACTATGAAAGAGTTGTAGACCTATTAATAGGTGTGAGTAAAACCACCCCAATATCGTCTACTAAACTAACCAAAACAAGTCCCATCCAAGAGGATAACTTACTGATAAAAAATGATGAGGTCGTGAGTATAAAGCAAGACAAAGTATGTGATGATAAGCTTCTTCAGCATGAGTATTTTGTGTTGAATTCTGAACAACTTGATTGGTCAGAATATATTGTCGATAATGAACTGGTTAGTACTGAAGATGCAATTTCTCATTATATAAATAATTGGGAAACTATGAGGCCTGTAGTTAATGGGCAGTTTTCTACTGAATTCTATCTTTCTAAGTATGAAGATATCGCAGAATCACAAACTAACCCATTGATGCATTACCTTTCAATTGGGAAGGGGGAAGGGCGTATGGGCATACAAAAAAGTGAAGAAGTTATTGACTTGTTGGCTACCAGCCAACAACATGAATTTAACTTATTGTCCACTACTCAGCAACATGAATTTGATTCATTGAGTAAGCATACGATTGATTGGTCCTTATATTATTCGCATAATAATGTTCAATTAAAAGATCAGCTTAGTTCTCCTCTGATGCATTATTTGATGAATTGGAAATCTTCCGATTTGGAAATACCTAGGTTCTTTATTACTTCTCTATACCTCGGGCAATATCCCGATATTAAAGACAGTGAAATTAACCCTTTATTTCATTATGCCCTGCACGGCGAGCAAGAAGGACGGATTGGTTATTTTGACCTTGCTGAACATATCAAAGTAGGTGGGGAGGAATATAATGAAAACTTCGAAACTTTAATTGTGGTTTGCCATGAGTCTTCTGCTACAGGCGCCCCTTTAGTTGGGTACAATATAAGTGAGCAATGGAAAAAAAAATATAATGTTGTCAATATTGTTCTTAAAGAGCGCCAACTACACTCTGCGTTTGAACAATCATGTTTTTTGATAATTAGTGATTTGCAAGGCACTGGTCCGAATATAGCGCGGATTGTATTAAACTGGCTAATACGTAAATACCCGGTTAAGGTGATTATCTGTAACTCAGCTGAAACGTTTCCACTATTACAAGCTGCGAATGAACTGGATATCCCTACTGTATCATTAGTTCACGAGTTTTCTGAATACTACTGGAAAGGCCGAATACTTCATACATCTTACTTCGCGGACAGGGTTGTCGTACCAGCTGCTATTATTAGAGATTCAATGCTTAAAGAATTTAAGGAGTTAGATAAAATAAAAGAGGAGCCAAACCATATTAGAATAAAGCCTCAGGGTAAGCTTCCTTTTATTCCTGAAGGTCATGGTGAGATAGACTCTATAGACACTTTATATAAAAAACTTGGCATAAAAAACAAAGATAACACAAAAATAATTCTGGGTGCCGGGTATGTACAAATTAGAAAGGGAGTTGATTTATTTATCTCTATGGCAAAACAAGTAAAAGAGTGTTACCAAAGCAACTGTAAATTTGTCTGGATTGGTGCCGGGTATGAACCTGATACAGACTTTGCTTATTCAAATTGGCTGCAAACTCAAATAGAGAAATCAGGGTTAATTAATGATGTTATATTTTTAGACCACCAAAAAAACCTTGATAACATTCTGGCAATCACCGATGTTTTTGCCCTGACATCAAGGTTAGATCCCTTTCCAAATGTAGTTATAGATGCTTTACAGAAAAATGTTCATGTGGCTTGTTTCGAAGGCAGCACGGGATGTGCTGAATTTATGAAGGAACACCAAGCAGATTGTAGCATTGTAGACTATCTCGATACCTTCAAGTTAGCAGAGGCTATTACTGTACAATTAAAAAAGAAAAGTACGATAAAAGTGAATCGCGACATTGTGAAAAAACATCTTTGTTTTGATAAGTATTTACAGTTTTTAGAAAAGACTATCGATGAAGCTTGTGCGTTCAGAAAAGAAATAGTAGAAGCTAAAAAGGTAATAAGGGCATCTCAACAATTTGACTATAAATTCTTTGGTATGGGCGAAACAGAAGAGATCGCCTTGAATTTGTATACTCAACTAGCATTGAAGGGGGTACATTTATTCAATCCTAAGGTTGGCTTTAATGAGAAACATTGGCTGTCAGTAAATAGAACAGATGATATTTATCAAATACCTTTATATGAAGAATTAAAAATATGCAGAGTACCTACAACACATAATTGTTTAAAAATTAAAGATATCAGCATAAATCCAAGTAACATTGATTTTAAGTATGCTGTTCATTTACATCTATATTATATTGATTTGGCAGAAGAGTTTTCAAGCTACTTCACTAATCTACCAGGACAGTTTGATTTATACATAACCCATGTTGGAGTTGATGATGATGAGATTATTGCAAATAGTTTTGCAACATGTGGGGCAAATAAAGTAACACTTAAAAAAGTTGATAATGTAGGCAGGGATGTTATCCCCCTATTTAAAGAGCTATGTGATGAAATGACGCAGGGTAACTATGAGGTGATCGGACACTTTCATAGTAAAAAGTCTGCCGCGGTATCTAATGAAACAGATGATTTCTCTGGTGATGCATGGCGAATATTTTTACTTGAGACATTGATTGGTGATAAAAACAGTGCATCTCAAGTACTCGCTTTATTCAATGAGAATGCAACCGGATTGGTTATAGCAGAAGATCGGCATTGTGTAGATATGGGGGAGAATAAGTTTTTTACCGATAAAATGTGTGATGCTATGAAAATAAAAAAAATGCAATTTTCCAATATATTTCCTGTAGGTACCATGTTCTGGGCACGAACCGAAGCAATACTCCCATTGTTTCAAATGAAATGGGACGAATTTATTGAGGATGAACCATTACCTTATGATGGTAGTTATATGCATGCTACTGAAAGACTAATCTCTCATGTAGTGACAGAAAGTGGGTATAAATGCTCAGGTGTTTTTACTCAAGGTATTAGTTGGTAATTTTGTAGGTAATAATCATAGTTTTATCGGGAATAACATGAAAAGAGCTAAAGTTAATAATAAAATATGCCATTTACATATAGGTATGCATAAAACAGGAAGCTCAAGTATACAAGAATATTTAGAGGTGAATAGAGGGGAAGTAGGTGAAGGTGTTTATTATGCTAAGTTAGGACCTGCGAATCATTCTGGGCCGTTGCTTTATGCTTTACTTTTTGACCCTGCGGTAGACTCAGAAATTTCTCAATTTGGATTGCTGGAAAGTGAGTTAAAAAAAAACGTATGTTACTTTAAAGACAAACTGTATGACTCGCTAAATGAAGACTTCACAGAGATTATTTTTTCAAGCGAAGCATTGGTTAAGTTAACAATTGAAGAGTTAAAAGCTTTTAAAGCCCAACTATTACAGTTTGTGGGTGAAGTTAGGGTTTATTGTTATGTGCGTGAACCAATCCCCTTCATGGTAAGTGCATTTCAACAGATAATTAAAACAGGCCCAATGGAACCTAACAATCAAAATATCTGCCCTAACTACGAGTCAAAACTTTCTAAGTTTGAACTGGTTTTTGGTAAAGTAAACTATCGGATGTTTTCAAAAGAAGATCTAGTTGAGGGGGACGTAGTAAAAGATTTCTGTAATTGGTTAGGTTTGTCGTTACACCAATTTAATAATGTAAATATTTCATTAGGCGCACTGGCAGTAAAGTTTTTGTATCGCTTTCAGCATTCACGTATAAATATAAACGTGCACCAGCCGGATCTAAATATGTTAGAAAGGTACCTGTCACGTTTACCAAATTATAAATTATTATTACCTGCTAAAGACATTAATAAGTTAACCGAAGCTAATAAGAAAGATTTTAGTTGGATGGCGTCACGTTTTAAAAAAGGAGGTTGTAAATTTCAGGTCACTTACACGGATGGTGGAGCAGGTACTGTTTATGGTGGTTTTAGCGAGGATGAGAAAAAATTAATATTATCACTAACGGAAAGTCAGGAATTCAATAACTATATTCTAGCAGAGACTGGAATGAGTATTCGTAAGTTAATCAATATGCAGTTATCACATTTTAGTGATTTAAAATTTTACGTTCGGAGAACTGGTCCTTCATCTATCGGTGGGTGGTGCTCTTTTGAGGCGACAAAGGAAAAATTATTGGAAGTATCAATAAATGGAAGACATATTGGTGATGCTATCGCTGATAAATATCGCGCCGACCTTACCGAAACTAAGGAAAGAGGATACGTCGGCTATTCTTATTTCTTTGATACGGAACTGTGTGAAAAAGATATATTGACAATAATGTGTGATAATAAATTATTATTTTCAGGTTATATGTAGATAATATTTATAGGATAAGTTTTCCTAACTTAGTAATGTTTGTAAATGCTTAAAGTTATTTATATGTAATTTTTGGCTTGATGATTTATTTTCCTTTATTCTAATAGAATGAATACTGCCAAGGTTTATAACGTTGTTTATCGCTATTAATAAATTAAATAGATCATTGTAATACATTAATTTGAGACCATGGTTTAGTTAATAAGTCCTTATTGCATTTTTACGGAAATCGACGAATACAGATAATTCTTTTAAATAGGGTATATTATGAGAACAACAATTTTTTTTACTATGCAAACAAGTGCTACAGCGTCAATGTGGCGGATATTTAGCAAATGCTTGAAGTATTCCAATTCAAACCTAAAGTTGAAGCATTTTTTGCATGAATATTTCATGAACAATAGGTTGTCAGAAGTGATTTCTGCTGATTTACCTGAGTTTGATCACTTTTTGCAGTTTAATGACCCTGCTCTATTTAATCCCAATGTCGATAAATCAAAATTTAGATTTATCCTCAATATAAGAGACCCTAGAGATAAAATTTGTAATGGCTACCATTGGGCATTAATTCATCCCACTTCTGGAAAAGAAACAGAAGAGGAAACGTTAAACCGTAGACAGTTAATGATTGACAAAGGTATCGATAGTTGGGTTTTAAGTCAACTTGGAACTACGTATTTTGATAATTTATTTCAAGCTTTTGATATATCGACATCCGCTGATATTGAGGTGTTATCTTATGCTCGGCTTTGTTTAGATTTTGACTCATTTATTAATAAATTTTGTGACTTCATGGAAATAAAAGTTACAGATGAGCTTTTAGCGTTACTCAGCAATGAAAGAGTCGATAATTTAGCTGAAAATGATCAGTGGATTGGTAATAAGTGGCAAGGGTCTGACGTGTACCCAGGTAGATATAAATCTGAATTGAGGCGCGAGACTATCGAGTTAATTAATCAAAAGCTTTCTCCAGTATTACACAAAATGGCCGAGATTGATCCTGATTTTTCTGATCTATACTTAGAAGGTGTCAAGTAATATGAATATTTTAGATTGTACACTTCGAGATGGTGGTTATTACAATAATTGGGATTTCTCACCTGAAGTCGTAATCGCGTATTTAAAAAGTGTTGCTGAAGCAAGGATTGAATATGTTGAATTAGGTTTACGTAGTTTTCCAAAAACGGGATTCTTAGGTGCATTTGCTTATACAACAGAAGCCTTTATTAATACCCTTGAGTTGCATGAAGGGCCGACTTACGGAGTAATGGTTGATGCAAAAACAATTTTATCTTCAGAATTGAGTATTAAAGATGCAGTTAATGCACTTTTTGTCCCCGCCTCACAAAGTAAAATTGGCCTAGTTAGAATCGCGGCTCATTTTGGCGAAGTAGAAGCATCAGGGCCTATAGTCAATCAGCTCAAAGAAATGGGCTATATTGTCGGTTATAATTTAATGCAAGCGGGCGGTAAGTCGGCAGCGGTTATTGCTGATAAAGCGCGTCAAGCAACAGAATGGGGTACTTTAGATGTACTTTATTTTGCCGACTCTCTAGGAAATATGGATAGTGATGAAGTTGAGCGTATCGTTAAAGCGCTGCGAACTGAGTGGAGTGGTCCATTAGGGATTCATACCCATAACAATATGGGTAAAGGGTTAGACAATACCTTAGCAGCAAAAAGCTTTGGTGTAACTTGGTTAGACTCAACTATTACAGGTATGGGGCGTGGTGCGGGTAATACACAAACAGAGAGTTTACTGGCTGTTTTAGACGCAGAAGGTGATTCTAAATATCAACCAAAACCTATTTATGAGTTAGTTATTCGTCACTTTGAATCAATGCAAAAGCAATATGGATGGGGCAGTAACTTACTTTATTTTCTTGGTGCACAAAATGATGTTCATCCTACTTATATCCAAAATCTATTATCGAATACCCATTATGGTACCGATGAAATTATTGGCGCCATTGACTATTTAAGTAAACTTGATAGCACCACATCATATAATGGTGCCATTTTAAATACCGCGTTGTCATTTAATACTAATAACGTTGTTGTTACGGGCACTGATGCTATTCAATCATTATTTGATAACAAACATGTTTTAATCGTGACAAATGGGCCAAGCGTTGATAAGTATGCTTCAGCGATTGAATTGTATATAAAAGAAAATAATCCCGTTGTTATTTCAATTAATATCACCGAATCAATTCCAACAGATTTAGTTGATTATTATGTTATTTCACACAACTCAAAATTTTTATCTGACGCTAATAGATATCAGCAATTAGATAAGCCGATAATTTTACCTAAACATCGATTTTCAGAAAAAGAATTGGCTACATTCAATGAGTGCGAGTTACTTGATTATGGTTTAGCTATCAAAGAAGGGGCGTTTTTATCTAATACTTCCCATGCAACAATTCCTTTTGATATTACAACCGGCTATCTTCTAGCTGTTTTATTAGGCTCTACGGTAAAATCTATTCGCTCTGTAGGATTTGATGGCTATGATAAAAATGATCCTCGTCAGCAAGAAATGCTTTCTATATTAGATCTGTATAACCAAGATCAAAATAGTTGTGATGTGGTTTCGCTTACTCCCTCCACTTATCCTATGACTAAAGGGTCTATTTATGCGCCCAATATCTGATTATGATCTTTATATTTTCGATTGTGATGGGGTGATACTAGACTCTAATCAGTTAAAAATTGATGCGATGGAAAGAGCGCTTCAATCTCTTTCATTTGATCAGGACAAAGTTAGTCAATGTGTTACTTATTTCAGTGAAAATTTCGGAATGTCTCGTTTTTATCATGTTGAATATTTTATAGATAATTTTTTAAGTTTAAAAGAAAGTCAGGTTGAAAGTGTAAAAGAATCTATTTTGAAATCTTTTTCTGCAGAATGTAAAAAATTATATATAAAGGCAGAAATAACGCCTTATTTCATTGAGTTTATAACATCGTTAAATGGTCGTAAATTTGTTGCAAGTGGCTCTGAACAAGCAGAGCTTAGAGAAGTATTTAAGATGCGTGGCTTAGATAAATACTTTGTCGATGTTTTTGGTTCTCCAACAAAAAAAGAGGATTTAGTCGCGAATATACTTAGTAATCAGAAAGAGGCTAAGGCTGTAATGTTTGGTGATGCAATATCTGACTTACAAGCTGCAAAAAATAATGACATTGATTTTATAGCTTATATACCATTTTCAAATGTGAAAAAAGAGCTTTCTGATTTGTCGATAGTGAACGGATATAAAATGATAGAAACTTGGAGTGAAGTATTATGATAACCGCCTTTTTACCTTGTAGAAAAGGTAGTCAACGCATCCCCGATAAGAATGTAAAATTGTTCGCTGGTATAAAAGGAGGGCTGTTAAGTATTAAGCTTAAACAACTATTAGCTTGTTCAAAAATTGATTCTATTGTTGTTTCATCTAATGATGAGCGCGTTTTAGATTTCGCAAATCAGTTTGCCGATTCAAGAATTATTGTTGATAATAGACCCGATCATTTAGGGAGTAGCTCAACTACAACGGATGAACTTATCAAATATGTCCCTTCTCTTATTTCTGAAGGGCATGTCTTGTGGACCCATGTGACCTCACCATTTATTAATGAAAATGATTATAGTCATATTATTGAGGTTTATTCTGATAAGTTAAAACTAGATTATGATTCGTTAATGACCGTGCTCAAACTTCAAGGTTTTATTTGGGATGAGTCTAATCCTCTTAGTTATAACAGGAGTGATTTGAAGTGGCCAATGACGCAAAACATCAAACCATTTTATGAAGTCGATAGTGGTGTTTTTCTTTCATCTATTGATAACTACAAAAAACTTGATGATAGGATCGGTATTAAACCATTTTTGTTGGAGCAAGAAAAAATAAAATCAGTTGATATTGATTGGCCTGATGATTTCTCTTTTGCTGAAGCTTTATGGAAACAAAAAGGTTAATTCATACCAAAATATCTGGACATATATGGACGCTCACTCGTTGTCAAGACAAACAAATCTAGAACATAAAAACAATCTTATATTCGTAATGACATTAACTCTAAAATCCCCGTACTAACCTGTTTGCGATTACTTGACTCATTGGTTTACTGAAGTAAACCGTTCTGACATATATTCGAGCTATGGACTAAATCCCATGCTCCTGATGAGTTGCGAACCAGACTACCAATGATAAAAAATACAACCAAGCGAACTATAAGCCCGTGTCCCAAGCTGGTTTCATTCTGGTCGGCGAGAGCCTTTTCTTTTCATCTTACAAACAACGGTTTCGAGGGTCGAGGGTCAGGTCTTGCATTTTGCATATTGACTCAATCTAAACTAGGTTTGTTATATCAATATCTATTTTAGGTTGCTGTGATGAGTCGTCCTTTACGTTTAGAGTTTGCAGGTGCGCTTTACCATATTACTTCACGCGGTAATGAGCGAAAGGTTATCTATTTTATCAGACGTCAATTACTTTGACCGATCGTATTGCCTCATTAAAAAATCATACTACATCTAAATATTTGTTACCTTATTATGTAAGTAATAATTAAACTACCTAATAGGCTACAAATTCCTTTAGCAGTATGATGTCTTCTACTGATTCAGTTCACTTTCCTGGGTAGTGTTAAAATATAGAGCGGGCTCAGATTCATTGATCATCAAATCTCGTAGTTTTTCTTCCAGACTCGCTTGATTTTGACGCCATTGAGCAATTCTTCGTTGAAGTGTACGGGTTTGCCCTGTTGAAAATTCATCAGGATATTTATCCATGAGCCACAAAATTATTTTTTTAGCATTGTTTTCAGGTGCTAACTCCATTCTTAATCGTATTTCGTCCCAAACATCCTCAAATGGATCTTTTCGAGTTCGCCATGTCCTAGGAGGTTTTCTGAAGTCAACTTTATCATTCTTATGGTAATGACGATTCACTCTATCTGTAATAATCACCGGTATTTCTTTAGATAATGTCTTTTTAATAACGTCATCAGTTACGGTATAATTCTCTTGAGCATGACCTCTTTTATCCCATGAGTATTTCCACAATTCATCTTGTAATGATTCTAATTGAGCTAACAAATAAACGGGATCTAATTTTTCATATTCTAACCTAAGTGACTCTTTTGTGGACTGATTAATATGCTCAGAAAGTAAAACGCGTTGATAGGGTGTTTTTGCACCATCATATTTCTTTGATACTTTAGCTCCAACACGTTCTTTTTCAATTAACTTAAGCGATGGTTGGTAGAAATTAACGTACATCCTGACTACGCGATAAAGCCTAGCTAAAGCTTCCCAGGCTTTCCAACCTTCAAAGCGATCATACCCAACCAGTCGACGTACAACAGAGCCGTTTTTTTCTTCCACATGCGCCTGATCATTTTTTCGGTGAGTTCTTGCCCGTGTAAAGGTGATATTATTTTCTTCGCAGTAGTCTAATAATTCATAATTTATAAACTCACTGCCACAATCTGTGTCTACCCCCTGAATAGGGAATGGAAGTAAGTCACTAGCTACTTGTAAGCCATCAATCACGTCTCTGGCACTTTTTCGTAGCAAAGGCATGCACTCTAACCAACCAGTGGCAATATCAACTAATGTTAGCGTATTCAAAAAAGATCCATTGGTATTTCCTCCACAATGAGCGACGAGGTCAGCTTCCAGAAATCCCGGAATAACGTCATCCCAATCGGCAAATGTTCTGACTTGAATTTGGTGCTTTAATAAATTTCCTCTACGAGTAGTGCTTATCGATTGTTTGATTGTTTCTCGTTCAGGCTTTAGCATTCGGTCAACAGTAGAGGGACTAATTTTGAGTAAACGTTCACGTACATCAGACGGTAAGCGTAGGTGACTATGTCGCTCCATCGCTTCTACTAGGTGAGGTAAAAATGGCACTAGACGTTTAGAACATATCTGATTGGCTGCATACCAAACTGAGAGTAGAGCTTGTCGCACCTGTTCGTCGTAGCTATGGGTTCTCTGTCGATTTTTCGGTGAAACATTCAGATCGATTTTATTCAATAACAGAATGGTATATTTTCGTTCATAGCCCGTAGCAGCTACTATTCCATCAAGTATTTTCCCTTTTTCTATCCAGTTTGCGCCATGATATTTTTGTTTAATGCTAGCCAAAAATTCCTTTCTGGCACTTAGACTCATAGACTTAATCATATTTAATTACCTCATATTAAATGAATCACAACTAGTGTGATTTTAGATGAGGCAACGATATATAGGTAGTATGAATTTTAGTGAATCAATGCGACCGGTCAAGTTAATTGTCGCCTAATAATTTTGACTTTGTCTCTGATTTGCCCATAGAGTTGTAGGTACATCGCAAGGCTCTTTATCAATCATGATGTTTAGCAATGAGTCTTGATTTAACTCTTTCCCGTGTATACAATGTATCTACATTTGGTTTCTTGGAGAATAATATGTCTGTAGCAATATCAAAGTGGGGGAATAGCGCGGCGCTTCGCTTACCTAAAAATATATTAGAAGTATTAGCGCTTCATATTGGCGATAAAGTTAACTTAGTCCAAAAAGGACACACTGTTATTATTGAGCCTTGTAAACCTTCTCTAGAAGAATTACTAGCGAAAGTAACTGATGGTAATAAACATGACCTAGTGTTCAACGATCAAAAGGGTAATGAGCTTTTATGAGTTTTGTGCCGGACGTAGGTGATGTTGTCATTGTAGATTTCAATCCACAGGCGGGTCATGAGCAAGCAGGAAAGCGACCCGCTTTAGTATTGAGCCCAAAAAACTTCAATAAAATAACGGGTTTTGCTTGGTTATGTCCTATTACAAATCAAGCAAAAGGCTACCCTTTTGAAGTAACTGTAGAGGGTAGTAAAAAAACGACAGGGGTAATCTTAACAGACCAATTGAAATCTCTTGATTGGTCTGCGAGAAATCTTCATAAGGTTGACACTGTAAATTCTGATTGCCTTTCAAATGTTAAATCTATTGTAGGTACAATTCTTTCCATATAAGCGTGAGTTATGGGGGCAATGTTGGCAATGTTGGCATTGGGGGCGAGGTATTAGCCTATGTTGACTTTGTTAAATGCATAAGTGTTTGGGATGACTTGTAACATCAAGTATTCTTGGGAATCGTTACACAATAACTTGCGCTAAATTGTTTCCAAAAGCCTTAAGGAACTGGCTATTTTAAAAAAAATCGCAAGTAATGTTGAAGCCAATCCTTAGATCGTTACAAAATAACTTGCGCTAAATTGTTTTCAAAAAGCCTTAAGGAACTGGTTGTTTTA
>NZ_ATUO01000098.1 GCF_000420245.1 Psychromonas hadalis ATCC BAA-638
ACCATTATCCGATGTTATTTTTTGACTGGTGACATAATCATTTAAATGTCGAGTAATACTTGTTTTGTGTTTTCGTAGCGCCTGAGATATTAACTCCTCAGACCAACCTTCAGCAGATAATAAAATCGCTTTTATTCTATCGCACTCGCGCTTATCCCTGCTCATTTTATGGCGAGATTCTAAAATCTTTTTTTGCTGATAGGATAATGATATTTGCATATAGACAGTTTGATCTTTTAAATTTAAATTTCAACTTAATTTTCCTAAATGAGAAGTCTTTTCAAAGATCATGGGTATAGACAGTTTGATCTTTTAAATTTAAATTTCAACTTAATTTTCCTAAATGAGAAGTCTTTTCAAAGATCATGGGTATATATCATTAGCCTTGTGACTTAGTGGTAAAAGAGGGTAACCGACTCCGAAATTTTCCTCTCTATCAGGCAATAGGGTAATGGAAAATGTTATGCATGTCGCTTTTGATTTGTTAGATAATTGATAGTCACCGTAGTGACACTACTAATATTAAAAATGGATTTTCACTTTTTGCACTCTTGTTTTCTGGGTTAGTGCAAGCTGACACCGCGGACAGAATTGATGACTCTTTTTCTGATACGTTTACAATTCGTATGGGTGGTTATTTGATTGCACGCAACGATACGGTGTTAAGTGCAACGACGCCTTATCTTGTTGGAAGCAAAATTAATTTACAAGACGATGTAGGCATGGATGGTCATCGCAACAGTTTCCACATCGATAGCCACTATCATTTTAATGATCTTCATAAGTTAGAGTTTTCCTATTACAACATTCGTAATGGCAGTCGTAAGGTAATTGAAAAGTCATTTTAGTTTAATGGATCAACTTTTTCGGTAGGTGCTGAAGTAGGTGCGCATTTTAATTTAAACATTTATTCAATACCTTCGCTAATTTTGATTTAAGTTGGAAATGGAATTCCATACCAGTAAAAATCAACCACTTACAAGTAAAAAGTTCGCCAAAATGGGTTAGTTTCCATTTTGGCGAAGGTATTGTTATTTGATTAGCATCTTTGCTCAGCCAGCTTCAACAGGCGTTCTGGTATCGGTGGCGTTATTAAGCTTGCAAAAGCAAGTCGTTCAATCATGCTTTCTAAGTTATAACGACGATTAAACTTATCGCTAAACTCTGCAAGATACCGAGGTAGATGCTTCACGTTTATTGCAGGAAAGGTACCATGCATGGCGTTTTTTACATTGCTAATCATGGTGTTTACCCATTTGAAATAAGGGATTTAAACACACTCTGCGCCTCCGCTGGTTACAATTGAAAAATGAAATACATCAGCATCACAAGACCATTAAAACATGCAAGCCCATCTGAAACGGTTACTGATTTAGCTTTTATATATCGTTTTACCCAATCCGTTATCTCTTGTTTTTAAAAGCCTTTAACTACGCTGAAGCGCATAGCTACTGGATGCCTCTCATCATTTGCTGATATAGCCGCAATAAATGGGCGCTTTCCTTTTGCCCCTCGAGCTTTGCTCATGCTTTTGGGTGTTTGACATAAAATATTATTTTGTGAAGCAAGTGTCAGCCCAGACATGACTGAAGCACAATTTAGCCGTTGGCGAACATGAAATTGCTGGTGGGGTGAATTAACGCTCGCTAGACAAGTTGTCATATTTCACTGATTTAGTGATAAATGCACACGTCTAACGGTTAAAAAACAGTCTTTTTAATAAAAACACAATATTATCACGTTACAAAAGGAGGAAAATTCCTTATACTTACGTGCTTTATTTTCAGGTGAAAGATTTAAACAATACCTTTAAAGCTTTCGCTGTACTTATTGGCAACAACTGCTGATAAGTATTATTCAATATTTTATTTAACGGATAGATGAGTTATGAACGCAACAAATACCGAAAACAGCAATAGTTCAATGGATGGACTAAAGTGGGCTGTGACCATTATTTTATTAGTCGCTATTATCGCTGGTAATTACTTGTACGGAGAAAGCGTACATGTCGTTGCTCGCGTTCTTGTTTTAGTGATCATGGCCGGCCTTGCAGTGTTATCTGCATCGATGACCGAAAAAGGCAAAACATTTGTTGGTTTTGCAAAAGATTCACGTTTAGAAGTACGTAAAGTGGTTTGGCCAACACGCCAAGAAACAGTACAAACAACACTTATCATTCTTGCAGTATCAACTATTGTTGGTTTAGTGCTGTGGGGCCTTGATGGTATTTTTGTTCGTGTTGTTGCGTTTATCACCACCTCTATTTAAGTTTAAGGGTTTAATATGTCAGAAGCAGAAGAAGTGCAAAAGAAAAGATGGTACGTAGTGCAAGCTTTCTCAGGATATGAAGGTCGTGTACAAAAAACGTTAATCGAGCATATTAGATTAAACGAAATGGAAGAGCATTTCGGTGAAATTTTAGTGCCAACAGAAGAAGTGGTTGAGATGCGCGCGGGTCAAAAGCGAGCAAGTTCACGTAAATTCTTCCCAGGTTATGTGTTAGTTGAAATGGCGATGAACGATGCAAGTTGGCATTTAGTAAAGAGCATTGATCGTGTCATGGGTTTTATTGGCGGCACAAAAGAGCGTCCAGCCCCTATTTCACAAAAAGAAGTCGATAATATTCTTGACCGCTTGAAAGAGTCTGTTGATTCTCCGCGTCCTCGTACCTTGTTTGAAGCGGGTCAGATTGTACGTGTTGTTGATGGTCCATTTGCTGATTTCAACGGAACAGTAGAAGAAGTGGACTACGATAAGAGTCGCTTGAAAGTATCTGTTTCTATCTTCGGGCGTGCAACGCCAGTTGATCTTGAGTTCTCTCAGGTAGAAAAAGATTAATCCTAATTTTAACCTCTAAACAATAAAGGTTAAAAAAAGTACAAAAAAGCTTGTGAAAGGCGGTGAATTATAGGTATAATTCGCCGCCTTTTTTATTTGTTGATTCATTCAATAAATAGATAAAGAGTATAAATTTAACGGGAAGCTAGCCCTTAAAACGTTAGCGTTACACCCAAACATAGGTAGTATTATCATGGCTAAAAAAGTACAAGCATATATCAAGCTGCAAGTTTCAGCTGGTATGGCTAACCCGTCACCACCAGTTGGTCCAGCACTTGGTCAACATGGTGTAAACATCATGGAATTTTGTAAAGCATTCAATGCGAAAACAGATTCAATGGAAAAAGGCGCTCCAGTACCTGTAGTAATTACAGTATACAACGATCGTTCTTTCACTTTCGAAACTAAGACTCCACCTGCATCTTACTTGCTTAAGAAAGCTGCTGGTATCAAATCTGGTTCTGGCGTTCCTAATAAAGACAAAGTGGGCACAGTAACACGCGCTCAACTTGAAGAGATCGCTAAAACGAAAGAAGTTGATCTAACGGGTGCTGATCTTGATGCGATGGTACGTTGTATAGCGGGTTCTGCTCGTTCAATGGGTGTGGAAGTAGAGGGTTAATACTATGGCTAAATTATCTAAACGCATGAAAAACATCCGCGCTAACGTTGATGTGACTAAAGAATATGAAATCAATGAAGCAGTAACGCTTCTTCAAAAACTAGCGACTGTGAAGTTCAACGAAAGTGTTGATGTTTCAATTAACCTCGGTATTGATTCTCGTCGTAGTGATCAAAACGTACGTGGCGCGACTGTGTTACCACACGGTACGGGTCGTAACGTTCGTGTTGCTGTATTTACACAGGGCGCTAACGTTGAGAAAGCAAAAGAAGCGGGTGCTGACATTGTTGGTATGGACGATCTTGCTGCATTGGTTAAGAAAGGCGAAATGAACTTTGACGTGGTTATTGCATCACCAGACGCAATGCGTGTTGTTGGTCAACTAGGTCAAATCTTAGGTCCTCGTGGTCTAATGCCTAACCCGAAAGTAGGTACTGTAACACCTGACGTAGCAACAGCGGTTAAAAACGCTAAAGCAGGTCAAGTACGTTACCGTACTGATAAGAATGGTATTATCCATTCTACCATCGGTAAAACATCGTTTTCTGCTGATCAAATCAAAGAAAACCTAGAAGCACTGTTAATTGCGCTTAAAAAAGCAAAACCATCAGGCGCGAAAGGTGTTTTCTTGAAGAAAATTTCTCTATCTACAACGATGGGTGCTGGCATTAAAGTTGACCAAGCAACTCTCGATACTACGGTAGCGTAATTTTATATAGCATCAGTTCACAATTTTATTGTTAAGCTGTTGCTAACCCCGTTATCTCTAATTGAGATAACGGGTATACAAGACGGCAAGTTATCTGTATAATTTGTCGCCTTACTTTGGAGGGCCTTAGGTCCCTTCTTAGACCGTAGGTGCAAAAATTTGTTTTAACTTACTTTTGCTTAATCCCCTACGTAGATGGTGCCGGACCCCAGAAAGAATTATTCTACTGGATCCGATTACCGAAATAGTGCCTCACTTTTATAGTGAGGGTGTTTACTGGTGTAATAACCAGTGGAATCCAGGAGTAAAACCAAATGACATTAAAACTCGAAGACAAGCAAGCTATTGTCGTTGAAGTTAATGCGGCTGCAAAAGTTGCTTTGTCTGCTGTTGTTGCCAATTCACGTGGCGTAACAGTTGGTGCAATGACTGAACTTCGTGCTAAAGCGCGTGAAAACAATGTTTATTTACGTGTAGTACGTAATACATTGGCACGCCGTGCAGTTGAAGGTACAGACTTTGCATGTCTAGCAGACACGTTTACCGGTCCTACTATCCTTGCATTCTCAAACGAACATCCAGGTGCAGCAGCACGTCTTTTAAAAGACTTCGCTAAAGCAAATGAATCGTTTGAAATAAAAGGGTTAGCATTTGAAGGTGAGTTCATTGAACCATCTGATATCGACCGTCTAGCGACATTACCAACATACGATGAAGCAATTGCAAGACTGATGGCTACGATTAAAGAAGCTGCCGCTGGCAAACTTGTACGTACTCTGGCTGCATTACGCGACCAGAAAGAAGAATCTGCAGCTTAAATTAAGCTGTCATTTAATTAATTTTTTAAAATAGGAATTGACTCATGTCTATTACTAAAGACCAAATCATTGACGCTGTTGCTGAACTAACAGTTATGGAAGTTGTTGAACTAATTGAAGCAATGGAAGAAAAATTCGGCGTATCTGCAGCAGCTGCTGTTGCAGCAGGTCCAGCTGGTGCTGGCGAAGCTGAAGCTGAACAAACTGAATTTGACGTTGTTATGACTGCGTTCGGTGAGAACAAAGTTAAAGCAATCAAAGCGGTACGTGCTGCTACAGGTCTTGGCCTGAAAGAAGCTAAATCGACTGTTGAATCTTGTCCTGTAGTGATCAAAGAAGCGCTTTCGAAAGAAGAAGCTGAAACACTTAAAGCGACTCTAGAAGAGATCGGCGCTACAGTCGAACTTAAATAAGTTAGATTTTCTAATTTATTTGCCATGAAAATGGCATTGGCTGGTGATTTTTTAATCACCGGCCTTTTTGCGCTATAGGATACCGTGATTTTCCATTGTTTTTTACGGTCATCGGACATTAAAGGTAGTGTTATATAACGCACTATTAAGACTAAACAATGTGCGCCGTTGTCGAGCAAATTAATGCCTAAAACAGATTAGGCCAGGCAGCTATGAACACTTAATCAGCGAACTAAAGGAACCACATGGGTTACTCTTATACTGAGAAAAAACGTATTCGTAAGGATTTTGGGAAGCGTCCACAAGTAATGGAAAAACCATACTTGTTGTCAATTCAACTAGATTCATTTAAACGATTCATTGAAGTCGATCCAACAGGCGAAGTGGGTCTAGAAGCTGCGTTTAACAGCATCTTCCCAATCGCTAGTTACTCTGGTACATCAGAACTGCAATATGTAAGCTACCGTTTAGGTGAGCCAGTATTTACGGTAAAAGAATGCCAAGTACGTGGTATCACATATTCAGCTTCTTTACGTGTTAAATTACGTTTAGTTATTTACGATCGTGATGCGCCAGCAGGTACGGTTAAAGATATCCGCGAACAAGAAGTGTACATGGGTGAAATGCCACTCATGACTCAAAATGGTACGTTTGTTATCAATGGTACTGAGCGTGTTATCGTTTCTCAATTGCATCGTTCTCCGGGTGTTTTCTTCGATCACGATAAAGGTAAAACACACAGTTCGGGTAAAGTGTTATATAACGCACGTGTTATCCCTTACCGTGGTTCTTGGTTAGATTTTGAATTTGACCCGAAAGATAACCTGTTTGTTCGTATTGACCGTCGTCGTAAACTACCTGCAACTATTATGTTGCGTGCACTTGAATACACAACGGAACAGATTCTAGAGATGTTCTTTGATAACACCCACTTTGAAATTAAAGATGGTGCTATCTCAATGGCATTGATTGCTGATCGTCTACGTGGCGAGCAATTTAACTTTGATATTATTGGTAACGGTAAAACCTACGTTGAGATTGGCAAACGTGTTACTGCACGTCATATCCGTCAGCTACAAAAAGATAATATTGATACTATCGAAGTACCACTTGAGTATCTTGAAGGTAAAGTTTCTGCAAAAGATTACATCAGCAAAGAAACAGGTGAGATCATTGTTAACGCAAATGACATCTTCACACTTGAGTTACTTGCAGAACTTGCACAGTCTGGTATTAAAAAATTCGAAACTATCTATACCAACGAGTTAGATTGTGGATCGTTTATCTCAGATACATTACGTGTTGATTCATCAACCAATAAGCTTGAAGCGTTAGTTGAAGTTTACCGCATGATGCGTCCAGGTGAGCCACCAACAAAAGATGCAGCTGAAGGTCTGTTCCAAAACCTATTCTTCGCTGAAGAACGTTACGATCTTTCTAAAGTAGGTCGTATGAAGTTCAACCGTCGTGTTGGCAATGAAGGTGATGAAGGCTCAGGTATCTTATCGAAAGAAGATATTTTAAGTGTCATGAAAACACTGATCAGCATTCGTAACGGTAAAGGTATTGTGGATGATATTGATCATCTTGGTAACCGTCGTATTCGTTGTGTTGGTGAGATGGCTGAAAACCAATTCCGTGTTGGTCTCGTCCGTGTTGAACGTGCCGTTAAAGAACGTTTATCACTCGGCGATCTTGATGCAACCATGCCTCAAGATTTGATCAATGCAAAACCTATCTCTGCTGCTGTTAAAGAATTCTTTGGTTCTTCACAACTGTCTCAGTTTATGGATCAAAATAATCCGCTTTCAGAAGTGACACACAAACGTCGTATTTCTGCGTTAGGCCCAGGTGGTTTAACACGTGAACGTGCGGGCTTTGAAGTACGTGACGTACATCCAACGCATTACGGTCGTTTATGTCCAATTGAAACGCCAGAGGGACCAAACATTGGTCTAATTAACTCATTGGCAACGTTTGCTCGTACTAACAGTTACGGTTTCTTAGAAACACCGTACCGTAAAGTAGTAGACGGTAAACCAACAGATCAAGTTGAGTACCTTTCTGCAATCGAAGAAGGTTCATTTGTCATCGCACAGGCGTCAGCGCGTATCGATGAAAATGGTCTATTGAATGAAGAGTCAATTCCATGTCGTCACGAAGGTGAAACTACCTTTATGGCACCTGCAGATATTGATTATATGGATGTATCGCCACAACAGATCATCTCTATCGCTGCGTCACTTATCCCGTTCTTAGAACATGATGATGCTAACCGTGCCTTAATGGGTGCAAACATGCAACGTCAAGCGGTACCAACATTACGTGCGGACAAACCGCTTGTAGGGACTGGTATCGAGCACCGTATCGCGGTTGACTCGGGTGTAACGGTGATTGCAAAACGTAGCGGTGTTATCGATTATGTTGATGCATCACGTATCGTGATTAAAGTGAATGATGAAGAGCTACTTCCTGGTGAAGCGGGCATCGACATCTACAACTTAACTAAATACACACGTTCAAACCAGAATACCTGTATTAACCAAAAACCAACCTGTAAACCTGGCGAGCCAATCGTTAAGGGTGACGTGTTAGCAGATGGTCCATCGACAGATATGGGTGAGTTAGCACTAGGTCAAAACATGAAGATTGCCTTCATGCCTTGGAATGGTTACAACTTCGAAGATTCAATCCTTATCTCTGAGCGTGTTTCGCAAGAAGATCGTTTTACTACGATTCATATCCAAGAGTTTTCATGTGTTGCACGTGAAACGAAATTGGGTGCGGAAGAGATTTCTGCCGATATTCCTAACGTTGGCGAAGCTGCACTGAGCAAACTAGACGAGTCTGGTATTGTTTATGTGGGTGCTGAAGTTAAACCGGGCGACATTTTAGTGGGTAAAGTAACCCCTAAAGGTGAAACACAACTTACCCCAGAAGAGAAGCTATTACGTGCTATCTTCGGTGAAAAAGCGTCTGACGTTAAAGACAGCTCGCTACGTGTTGCTAACTCAACTTACGCAACGGTTATCGACGTTCAAGTCTTTACTCGTGATGGCGTTGAGAAAGATAAACGTGCACTTGAAATTGAAGAGATGCAGTTAAAAGCGGCTAAGAAAGATCTTAATGAGAAATTCAAGATCCTTGAAAACGCTATCTTTGAAAAAGCATTAAACATCTTAATTGGCGCAGGCCAAGATGAGCAACGTTTACTACAGATGCCTCGTGCACAGTGGTTAGAAGTTGTTGTTGATGATGAAGAGAAACAAACGTATCTGGATCAAATCATTGCACAATACGATGAAGTTAAAACAGATTACGATAAAGAGTTTGATGTTAAACGTCGTAAAATTACCCAAGGTGATGATTTAGCGCCGGGTGTTCAGAAAATTGTTAAAGTTTACTTAGCGGTACGTCGTCGCCTACAACCAGGTGATAAAATGGCGGGTCGTCACGGTAACAAGGGTGTTATCTCCAACATCGTACCGGTTGAAGATATGCCTTACGATGAGTTTGGTGTTCCTGTTGATATCGTACTTAACCCGTTGGGTGTACCATCACGTATGAACATCGGTCAGATTCTCGAAACACATTTAGGCTTTGCTTGTAAAGGTGTGGGTGAGAAACTTGAACGTATGATCAAAGATCAGCGCGTCGTTGAAATGACTAAAGTACGTGCTTTCATTCAGAAAATGTACTCGTTTGGTGATGCTCCGTGTCACGTAGACATTAGTGAATTTGATGATGAAGCAGTAATGCGTCTAGCTAAAAACCTTTATAAAGGTTTACCAGTTGCAACACCTGCATTTGATGGTGCTTACGAGTCTGAGATTCGTGAACTACTCAGAATGGCTGACTTACCAGAGTCTGGTCAGATCACCTTAACAGATGGTCGTACGGGTCTTGATTTTGAACGTCCTGTTACCGTTGGTTACATGTACATGCTGAAACTGAATCACTTAGTTGATGATAAAATGCATGCACGTTCTACGGGTTCTTACTCGCTGGTAACGCAGCAACCACTTGGTGGTAAAGCGCAGTTCGGTGGACAGCGTTTCGGTGAGATGGAAGTATGGGCACTGCAAGCATTTGGTGCGGCGTACACGCTTCAAGAGATGCTTACGGTTAAGTCTGATGATGTTAACGGTCGTACTAAGATGTATAAAAGCATCGTTGATGGCGACCATACAATGGAACCAGGCATGCCTGAGTCGTTCAACGTATTGTTGAAAGAGATCCGTTCATTAAGCATCAACATCGAGCTAGATGAATCAAACTAGAATCTACTTCTAGTTAAAAATATGTAGTGCCTTGTTACTAAGGCACTTAGTTTTAACTCCTATGGGAGAATAGCGTGAAAGACTTACTAAAGTTTTTAAAACAGCAAAATAAAACCAAAGAATTTGATGGTATTAAAATTGGTTTAGCATCACCTGAACAGATCCGCTCTTGGTCGTTTGGTGAAGTTAAAAAACCTGAAACCATCAACTACCGTACATTCAAACCTGAGCGTGAAGGTCTTTTCTGTGCACGTATTTTTGGACCAATCAAAGATTACGAATGTCTTTGTGGTAAATACAAGCGTCTGAAACATCGTGGTGTAATTTGTGAAAAATGTGGCGTTGAAGTAACACAATCTAAAGTTCGTCGTGATCGTATGGGTCATATCGAACTAGCATCACCTGTTGCGCACATTTGGTTCCTTAAATCACTTCCGTCTCGTATCGGCTTAATGCTTGATATGACACTGCGTGATATCGAACGTATTCTTTACTTTGAATCTTTCGTGGTGACCGAGCCGGGCATGACTGATCTTGAGCGTCGTCAAATTCTTCTTGAAGAAGAATACTTAGACATGCTTGAGCAGTGGGGCGATGAGTTTGAAGCATTAATGGGTGCAGAAGCTGTATTCTCTTTGCTTAAACAACTTGACCTTGAGCACGAAATTGCTGAAATGCGTGAAGAGCTAGGCACAACTAACTCTGAAACGAAACGTAAGAAATTAACTAAACGTTTGAAATTGGTTGAGTCTTTCCATCAATCGACTAACAAACCAGAGTGGATGATTTTAACCGTACTTCCAGTACTTCCACCTGATTTACGCCCTCTAGTACCACTCGATGGCGGACGTTTCGCTACGTCGGATCTAAATGACTTATACCGTCGTGTTATTAACCGTAATAACCGTCTAAAACGTCTTTTAGACTTATCTGCACCTGACATTATCGTACGTAACGAAAAACGTATGTTACAAGAGTCTGTTGATGCGCTGTTAGATAATGGTCGTCGTGGCCGTGCTATTACTGGTTCGAACAAGCGTCCTCTTAAATCGCTTGCAGATATGATCAAAGGTAAGCAAGGTCGTTTCCGTCAAAATCTACTCGGTAAACGTGTAGATTACTCGGGTCGTTCTGTAATCACTGTTGGTCCAACACTGCGTTTACACCAGTGTGGTCTTCCTAAGAAAATGGCACTTGAATTATTCAAACCCTTTGTTTACGGAAAATTAGAAGCATTAGGTCTTGCGACAACGATTAAAGCAGCTAAGAAATTAGTTGATCGTGAAGGTGGTGAAGTTTGGGATATCCTAGAAGGTGTTATCCGTGAACATCCTGTGCTACTTAATCGTGCACCAACACTTCACAGGTTGGGTATCCAAGCATTTGAACCTGTTCTTATTGAAGGTAAAGCGATTCAGCTTCATCCGTTAGTATGTGCGGCTTACAACGCCGATTTCGATGGTGACCAAATGGCGGTACACGTACCGTTAACAATCGAAGCACAGCTTGAAGCACGTACATTGATGATGTCTACCAACAATATCTTATCGCCTGCAAACGGTGAGCCGATTATTGTTCCTTCGCAAGATGTTGTATTGGGTCTGTATTACATGACGCGTTCAAAAATCAATGCGAAAGGCGAAGGCATGTGGTTCATGAATGCAAAAGAGGCTGAAAAAGCTTATCGCGCACGTGTTGTGGACATGCAAGCAATCGTTAAAGTACGTATGACACAAGTGCATATTGCTGAAGATAAATCACGCACTGAAACAACAGAAATTGTTGATACAACAGTCGGTCGTGCGATTCTTTCGTTAATCATGCCAACAGGTTTACCGTTTAAACATATTGATTTAGACATGGGTAAAAAAGCAATCTCTAATGTATTGAATGCTTGTTACCGTCTATTAGGCATTAAAGACACGGTTATCTTTGCTGATCAGCTTATGTACACCGGTTTTGAGTATGCAACATTGTCAGGTGCCTCTGTAGGTATTGATGACATGGTGATTCCAGATGCTAAGAAAGCGTTAGTTGAAGAAGCGGAAGAGCAAGTTGCTGAAATTTATGAGCAGTTCCAAGCAGGTCTAGTAACAGCGGGTGAGCGCTACAACAAAGTGATCGATATTTGGGCAAGTACCAATGATCAAGTTGCAAAAGCGATGATGGATAACTTATCTGTTACTCAAGTTGAAAATGCTGCCGGTGAAATGGTTGAACAGAAATCGTTTAACAGTGTTTACATGATGGCCGATTCGGGTGCACGTGGTAGTCCAGCGCAGATTCGTCAGCTTGCTGGTATGCGTGGTCTAATGGCAAAACCAGATGGTTCTATCATTGAAACACCTATCGTAGCGAACTTCCGTGAAGGTCTAAACGTACTTCAGTACTTCATCTCAACGCATGGAGCACGTAAAGGTCTAGCTGATACCGCACTTAAAACGGCAAACTCGGGTTACCTAACGCGTCGTCTTGTTGATATTGCACAAGATTTAGTTATCACAGAAGAAGATTGTGGTAGCACAGAAGGGCTATTAGTCACACCGCTTATCCAAGGTGGTGATATTGTTGAGCCGTTACGTGAGCGTGTACTAGGTCGTGTTGTTGCAAAAGATGTGATTAAACCGGGTACTAAAACAGTGGTATTGCTTGCACGTAATACACTGCTTGACGAAAAACTGTGTGATCTTATCGAAGCATCATCCGTTGACCAAATTTGGGTTCGCTCTGTTATTACTTGTAAAACAGACTTTGGTGCTTGTGCTGCTTGTTATGGTCGTGATTTGGCGCGTGGACATGTTGTTGGTCAAGGTGAAGCAATTGGTGTTATGGCTGCGCAATCAATCGGTGAGCCGGGTACACAGCTCACAATGCGTACGTTCCATATCGGTGGTGCTGCATCGCGTGCCGCTTCTGAGAACAATATCCAAGTTAAAAACACAGGTAAGATTAAATTACATAACGCTAAGTTTGTAATTAACTCTGATAATAAAGTGGTTGTAACGTCACGTTCAACCGTGCTAACGATTATCGATGAGTTAGGTCGTACTAAAGAGAACCATAAACTGCCTTACGGTTGTGTACTTGATAAGAAAGATGGCGCTGCAATCACAGCTGGCGAAATTATCGCTAACTGGGACCCGCATACACATCCAATTATCACCGAAGTAGCGGGTAAGATTGAGTTCCTTGATTTTGTTGAAGGGATCACCATCACTAAACAAACGGATGAACTCACTGGTTTATCAAGTATTGTGATTATCGACCCTGCACAGCGTCCTACCGCGGGTAAAGAGTTGCGTCCAACGGCGAAACTGCTTGATGCCGATGGTAATGATCTGTTCATTCCGGGTACAACGGTGGCAGCACAATACACGCTTCCTGCTAATGCGATTGTTAATCTTGAAGATGGCGCGCAAGTACAGGTTGGTGATGCGGTTGCACGTATTCCACAGGAAAGCTCGAAAACACGTGATATTACCGGTGGTCTACCTCGCGTAGCTGACTTGTTTGAAGCGCGTATTCCAAAAGATGCTGCCATTCTTGCTGAAGTATCAGGTACATTGGCATTTGGTAAAGAGACGAAAGGTAAAATTCGTTTAGTTATCACTCAAGCTGATGGTACGCCGTACGAAGAGATGATCCCTAAATGGCGTCACCTAAACATCTTCGAAGGTGAGAAGATTGAAAAAGGTGAGGTTATCTCGGATGGTCCTGAGTCTCCGCATGATATCTTACGTTTACGTGGTATTAGCCCAGTAGCTAACTACATCACTAACGAAGTACAAGAAGTTTACCGCTTACAAGGCGTAAAAATTAATGATAAACATATCGAAGTTATCGTTAACCAAATGCTACGTAAATGTATGATCACTCATGCGGGAGATTCTAACTTCCTCGCGGGTGAGCAAGCTGAACTTGTACGTGTAACGATTGCAAACCGTAAGCTAAAAGCGGAAGGTAAAACGCTTGCAACTTATGATTACCAGTTATTGGGTATCACTAAAGCATCACTTGCGACAGAATCATTTATCTCTGCAGCCTCTTTCCAAGAAACAACACGTGTTCTTACGGAAGCTGCTGTTGCGGGTAAATGTGACAAACTACACGGTCTTAAAGAGAACGTTATTGTTGGTCGCTTGATCCCTGCGGGTACGGGTTTTGCACATCATAAAGCACGTGCAGCTGCCAAAGCGAAAGCACTTGAGCCACAACCTGCTGAGCCGGTTGTAGATATTGATGCTGCTGAGCAAAACTTAGCAGACTTACTAAACGCAGTTGATTTTGGTGAATAAGAATCGGCTATAAAATTACTTACTCTTTTGATTTCAAAATAATCAGTTAGTTAAGATTTTTTGAAATCAATTTAGAGTAAGTTAATTTGTAACGATTCAGGATCGGCTTCAAAATTAC
>NZ_ATUO01000099.1 GCF_000420245.1 Psychromonas hadalis ATCC BAA-638
AGTTAAGGAGAAAAATCATTCATCTTATCGGTGGGCATGCTGAATATTTGTATAAAATAGAAAAAGTCAGCTAGGGCTCTGATCAATGTCTGTTACAACACACATTTCTGCTATTTATTCACTTTACAAACAACTAGATATCGCCTTGCGTAGACCATTGCATGATGCAAAATGCAATAATATGACACAACGAAACCTCATATAACAATTCGCAATCCCATGATATTGATAAGAAAAACGTGTGATTTAGATCACGCAATTTCAGACAGGCATTAGCAATTTGGTGATATGTATTTCGATAAACACATTCTAATATTAAACACGTTGGTCGATTAATTAATTTAACCTCTCAACAAAAAAATTGTATGGATTCATGAATAGGCATAGTTTGCTTGTTTAATTTCAATATTAAAAGAGGTATTAACATCATGAATATTAAAAATCTATTAATCGAGTTTATTAAAGATGAAAGTGGTTTAACAGCGGTGGAGTATGCCATTGCTGGCGGACTGGTTGTTGGTGGCATGGTCACTGCATTTATATCATTAGGCGACGGAGCAGAAACTCAAATCCTGAAACTTGCGGATTGTGTGAAAAGTCCTAAAGGTGCTCTTTGTGTATAGTTGATAAAAGGGATGGTAATGGAAAATTTAGGGTTAATCTTCAAGTTGTCTATTATTTTTCTGGTATTTTTAATCGCTTTGTATTTTGATTTGCGTTACCAGCGCATCCCTAACCTTTTGTGTTTTGTTACGTTACTGCTTGGATTTATGGTGCAGTATTACTTTTCCGGCTGGGCTGGGCTGTTCAACGCTTTTATCGGTGCAGGCCTTGCTCTGGTTATTCTTTTTCCCGCTTTTGCCCTGAAATTACTTGGCGCGGGCGATGTCAAATTGATGGTGGCTATCGGCTCTTTTTTAACGGTGCAACTGTTACTTTGGTCGTTAATTTACGCAATTATAGCAGGCGCTATTACCAGTATTTTTTTAGCCTTATACAAATTAGGCTGGCAAAGATTTTCAGATGTTTTATTTCATTATCTGCGCTGTTTATATCTGCGCCAATTTATCAGAGCCAGTGACCAGACGTTTTTAAAGTTAAAAGTACCCTATGCCCCTGCACTGGCAATCGGTTGGTTATGGGCCTGCAGTCAAAATAGCGAAGTGCTGGCACTGATGTATAACCTTAACACGCAAGTAGGTGGGTAACTAAGTATGTTTAATTTTACAAAACAAACTAAAAAATCGCCTGTCAATATAATCACTACGGTATCCGTGCTGAATGAGTTGCAAGTAAAGTACAGTGAAAAAGATGAACCGTCGCCACTTTTGCAACCGTTATCACCCGCATCCGCTGCCAAGCAAGTATCAACTGAGAGCCTTGTTGCTGTGACTGCTAATGAAAATAATGCCAAGTTAGTATTGTTGGCACCCACACCAACCACGATTAAAGAAAGCGGTTTATCGGCAAGTTTGTTATTAGATTTAGTGGTCAAACATCTGCAAATAGCGGGGGTGTATACCTTGCGCGAGTTGTCCGAAAAATTAGCACTAACCGGTAGCATAGTGCAAATATTAATCGAGAAAGCGAAAACCTTAGCTTGGATTGAAAATAGACAAAGTACTAATGACGGGCAGATGCGTTATTGCCTCAGCCATTTAGGCAATTTACAAGCCGACAAAGCGTTTATGAAAAATGGTTACTTAGGGTGTGCGCCACTGCCTTTAGCGGAATATATTCGCGTGGCTAAAATTCAATCGAGTCGTGCAGCCCCTTTGTCTAAACCTGAATTAGATGCGGCATTTGAACATTTAACCTTTCCCGAAGAGCTCATTGAAAAAATAGGACCTGCTTTAAACTCAACAAAACCTATCTTAATTTATGGTAAAG
Source organism: Psychromonas hadalis ATCC BAA-638 (assembly GCF_000420245.1). Lineage (GTDB taxonomy): Bacteria > Pseudomonadota > Gammaproteobacteria > Enterobacterales > Psychromonadaceae > Psychromonas > Psychromonas hadalis. Next base: position 1,891 of record NZ_ATUO01000099.1, read on the forward strand.
CAGGCACCGGGAAAAGTTATTTTTGCCGTCATCTGAATCTGGTTTTTGGTGATCAAGTTTTGATCCCTTACGCAATAGAGGTCAATAATGAAATCATTCAAATATTTGATCCTGAGGTGCACCATACAAGTCTTCAAACAGACCATCGTGATTCATTAAAATTAAACAGTCGTTTTGATGGGCGTTGGCAGCTCTGTAAAAGACCGCTGATTATTACCGGCGGAGAGTTAACCTTAGATATGTTAGAGATTAGCTTTGACCGCAATACTAAAGTGTATAAAGCACCTATACAGCTAAAAGCGAATAACGGTATTTTGTTACTCGATGATCTAGGACGCCAAAAAGTGAGCCCTAAAGCCCTGTTTAATCGCTGGATTGTGCCCTTAGAAGAAAGAAGAGACTTTTTATCTTTACAATCTGGGTTGCATTTTGAGGTGCCATTTGAACTTTTAATGCTTTTTTCTACAAACTTATCACCCAACGAATTGATTGATGATGCCTTTTTACGCCGACTGGGTTACAAAATCCTTTTTTTGGGCTTAGATAAACAACAGTTTAAAGATATATGGGAGCAAGAATGTCGCGCCCAAGGGTTGCACTGTGAAAATGAAATATTTGAACATTTAATCAATGATTTTCTGATAATAAATGACAAAGATTTTCTGCCCTGTTACCCCAGAGATCTGCTTTCAATTATTCGTGATCAAGTTGTTTTCAAAGATTTACCAGAAATTGTTACTAAAGATTTACTCAATTTTGCTTGGCAAAGTTATTTTGTTTAAAAAGCAACCTTGTTTAATAATTGCATTTTATAAGTTACGCGCAGGCTACTTAGCAGCGCTTATAGAGCATCGATTATAGTGGAGGAGTTATGAATAAAAATACGTTGTTTTTTATCGTGCTATCGATAACTTTTGGACTCGGCGCGGTATTCATCGCCAATAATTGGTTACAAGCAAGCCTGCCTGAGGTCGTTGTTGCCGGGAAAGTAACTGTTTTTTCGGTCAATGTAGATTTACCAAGAGGCACACTGCTAGACGCTAAATATATTGTTGCTAAATTGGTGCCAGAAGAGATGCTCGCCAAAGGGGTTATCACCGAGCGAAGTCAATTAGAAAATATGGTGGTTAAACAGAAACTTTTTGAAGGCGATATTCTTAAGTTGCAACGCCTGGTTAAAAAAGGCGAAGGCAATTCTTTTGCCAGTTTATTGGGCAAAAATAAACGCGCCATCTCTATTCGCGTAAATGATGTGGTGGGGGTCTCGGGATTTTTGTTGCCGGGTAATCGGGTTGATGTATTAAATACCTATCACAATAGCAGTAAGAAAGTGATCACGGATGTCATTCTTTCAAATATAAAAATCATCGCAATTGATCAAAAAGCATCAGACGATGAAAATAAACCACAGTTAGTGAGGGCGGTCACCTTGGAAGTGGATCTTAGGGAAGCTGCAATACTCTTGAGTGCCAGAAATAAAGGCAGCATAAATTTAGCACTGAGAAACCCCAATGATCATTCCAATCCCGCTGGTTATTTACTCGATACTAAGGTGAAAACTGAAAATGCTGAGCGAGTTATCTCCGAAGATAAAAATTCCAGTAGTACCGATATTATATTAGCCAGTTCGTCGGTAAAAATATCACCACCAAGGCGCTATAAAATACGCACTAAAATAGAGATCATTCGTGGAATTAAACAACAATCAGTACTCATTACTGAGCAATGATAAAGGACTAAAAAAATGAAAATTAAACCATTAGTCGCACCCTTTTTGATTTGTATAATATTTGTTATGCCACTGTGCTTGACGGTGATAACCGCTAACGCTGGTGGCCCGGCGATGCAAGAAACGATCACAGAAAAAATACCCATTTTTAAATCACGCAATCTAAAAATGAAAGCGGACATTCATCGCGTTTCTATCGGCACGGAGGAAGTGGCAGATATCCTTATATTAAGATCCGATGAACTCTATGTCGTAGGCAAAGCGTTAGGCACAACTAATGTGATGGTCTGGGATAAAAACAACAACATTATCGATATCATTAATATAGAAGTTACCCATGATTTAAATAGTTTACGCGAGCGATTTTATCATTACCTGCCCGAAGAGAAGATAGGTATTGAGTCGTCGCAGGGGCAATTAGTGTTAAGTGGTGAAGCATCCTCTCTCGCGAAATTAAATTTGGCACTGGAGTTGGCGAGAGGCTATTCAGACTTGGCAACCGTCGGTAACCGTAAAAGTGAAGTATTAAATATGATGTCTGTTGGTGGTGGCCACCAAGTGATGCTTGAAGTCACGGTGGCAGAAGTGCAAACAGAAGTGGCGCGAGGTTTAGATTCGCGAATGATACTCAAGGGAGATGGTAGTAACGGTGGTGGCGGTATTATCAGCGGAGGAGATCTGTTAGCGATCATCGATCCGGTGTTAAGTCAGGGGCTCACTAATGGCCTATTTGGTACTTATTTGGGCAATAATATCTTATTCGGTTTTGCTTTTGATATTGCCAAACAACATGGTTTAGCAAGAGTATTAGCGGAGCCAAATATTACTGCACTAAGTGGCCAACAGGCAACATTTTTATCGGGTGGAGAGTTTCCCATTCCAGTCCCGAATGAGGATGGTATCACTATTGAATATCGAGACTTTGGTGTCGCGGTCACCTTTGTTCCCACGGTATTAGATTCTGGGAAAATAAATTTAAGCCTTAATGTTGTGGTCAGTGAAATAAGCAATGCTAATACACTGCTACTGCCAAATGGTGACAGCAATTCTAGTTTTATTGTGCCTTCATTAGTTAAACGTAGTACCTCAACCACAGTGGAGTTAGGTGATGGGCAAACCATTGCGATTGGTGGTCTGATCAGCGATAACGTAAGAGAGAGTGTTGATAAGTTACCCGGTTTAGGTGACATACCGATACTGGGTCAACTATTTCGCAGTCAACAATTTATTAAAGGGCAAACCGAGCTAGTGATTATGGTCACACCAAGATTGGTGCGTCCCTTCAATAAAAAAGGAGTCGCATTACCCACGGATGGTTTTGTTGAATCCTCTGATTTAGACTTTTATCTGCTCGGAAAAATGAGCGAACGTACGCTTAAAAACGGCGCTAACAATTCACCGAATAAAACCGAGCAGCTTCATGATCAGGCTATCCCTGATAATGGTGGCACCCAAGAAAAATATGGGCATGCGTTAAGTACAGATGAAGCGGAGGGCTAACATATGAAAACACAAATAAGTTCACTAAGCATGATCACGTTAACGATGGTAATGACGGCTTGTAGCATCGATCAAAACCATGAAATATCGGGTACTTATGCCGATATCAAGGAGATGCAGATACTCGACCCGATGGCGCCCGAGAACAATGCAGGTGTGGTTAACGCTTTAAATGGCGTTGTGGGTCAGAAAGTAATGCAAGGCTACCAAGCAACGACTTACTCTCCTAAGGAGGGGCGTGCAGTGGTCACGTTTTCAGCGATAGAGTAGAAATTTTCAAGGGGACTGAAAGTAATTCGAGGAGGTTAATATGATGAGTTTAATGCGCCATCACCAGCGCCAAGCACTTAAAAAGCAGCGAGGTAATATCCTAGTGATGTTTACTATTGGACTGTTTGCATTAATTGTCATGGCTGCTCTGGCGCTTGATGGTGGGCATCTTCTGTTGAATAAAAGTCGCCTGCAGAATATCGCCGATGCAGCCGCTTTACATGCGGCGAAAGTGATGGATGAAGGAGGCTCTCACTTAGATGCTCGAAAAGCGACCGTGGAAATCATCGCATTGAATCTTGCCCATCGTGATAAATTTGAAATTAGTGATGCTTTATTGCTTCCTGCGCTTGCTGATGTCGCGAATAGCATTGATATCACAGCAGCACTGCAGGTCGATTTTTCCATGCGCCCGGATCCGTTCGAAAGTTCAATGGATCAAGCCGCCCATTATGTCAAAGTTGAAATTAGCAACCTGCAATTAAACAACTTTTTAGCGGATATTTTTAATTTTGATAAACGGGTAACCGCGACGGCTTTGGCTGGAAAGAGTACAGAAATTACCTTTTGTCCATCTACGGTAGTACCCATGCTCGTTTGTGGTGATCCTTCAACGCCTGAGACAGGAAGTTTAAAACCGGACACAACAGATGACTATAATCTTGGTCATTGGGGGTTAGATTTTGACACTTTGTATGCGACTAAGATAGGGTCTGGAGAGACCTCCTTAGTCGGACCTGGTAACTTTCAATTAGTTGATCTGGGTGGTAATGCAAGTGACATAAAATTTCAAATGGCGGGGGCGGTTAGGAATGATAGCTGTGATTTGATTGCTGATATTACCGATGGTGTAGAAACTGCAACAGGGAATAAAGTGGGACTCGCAGATGGTATCAATACTCGCTTAGGTATATTTTTCGGAAACATGAAACAATACGAAGATCAGTTTTCAAGAGATAGCAATATATGTCAAGGAGAAGAAAGGATAGAAGCTGAGGATATTGATTACGCAATGGGGGTAGTGAAGCCAGAATCCTATTATAAAGCTTATCGCTTTTCTGATTATAAGGAGGGAGGTGATAATAGTATGTGTGCTGAGGACACCTCAAGTACCGCTAAAGAAGAATATGGTCGAAGAATCTTTAATATCGTAATTGCAGATTGTGGAGATGGAAACAATAATGGGACATCCACACTTGATTATCTTGGGTTGGGTTGCGTTTTTTTAACGCAATCAATGGAACATAGCGGTGATGCTCATATTATAGCTGAGATTATTGAGGGTTGCCCATTGGAAGGTAAGCTCAGTGGCATAGCAGAAGACAATCCAGGTCCTTACAAAATAGTGCTTTATCATGTGCCTGATAGCAAAGATTCTTAGGAGTTTTTATGCATAAACTAAAACAAAAACAACAAGGGTTAGCGGCAATCGAGATGACTTTAGTATTACCTGTATTGCTATTGCTGTTATTTCCGGTGGTTGAATTTTCTCGGCTGTTATATCAATATAATGCCTTAACCAAAGTAGTCAGAAATGCATCACGATATATTGTGAGTAATACTGGAAATATACAAATGACTGCTAATGCTTTCGCTCTTTATACTTATGGTGATTTGAATAGCAGTACCCCAATATTACCAAATTTAGCTGCCACTGATTTTAATATTTCATATGTTGGGGAGTTCGTTACAGTAACTGCCAGCTACCCGTGGCAGCCGATAATAGCAACAACACTGCCCTCTTTTGTAAGCAGTAAAAGTTTTGATTTAAGTTTTCCTCTGGTTACTACCTACACTATGAGGGTGATGCAATGATGTATAAAAAAAAACAAAAGGGCGTTTATACCATTGAGTTTGCTATTGTGGCATCGATATTTTTTATTCTCTTTTTTGCTGTTTTAGAGTTTTCTCGATTAATGTATACATGGAATGTGCTAACAGAAATTTCTCGACGTGGTGCCCGATTGGCGACTGTGTGTAATGTATTAGAAGATACTGATGATCAGCAATCGCTTTATCAATCACCCGCAGTATTAAATGCGGCTACCTTTGCAGATATTAATCTGCTCCCCAATTTAAGCTCGGCAAATCTTAATATTAGTTATTTAAATCTAAATGGCTCCACTGCGACTAGCTTTAGTAATATTCGTTTAGTTAGAGCTAAAGTGGTGGATTATCAGCATCAACTGTTAATTCCATTTTTTGATATCACCTTAAATTCACCCAGTTTTTCAACCACCTTACCAGCAGAAAGCTTAGGTGTAACAAGGTATAAATATACAGATTGTTTGTAGTCTTTTTTAACTTTAGGACTGTGTATTATGGAAAAAAATATTTTTAAAATACCATCACTAGCGAATGTTCAAGCAGAGACATCTCTAAGTTTGCAGCTCAAGAATGAGCTACAGATTTCTTTACCCATTTTGATTAATAGTTTATTGGTCTGTGCAGATCCTAATTTAAGTGCTCAATTGTCCAATGTTTTAAAAGGTGTTAAACATTTATTATTAAAAACAGAGCATAAAATCACTTTTGTTAATACCGAAGTGAACATTATATTGCTGGTTTTTTGCGGAGATGAAAACACCACTGCAACAGACATAGAAAAGTGTGCGCTCAAAAACATTCCAACGATATTAATTGGCGATAATATACCTGCGCTCATTATGCGTAAAGCGGTGCAATATCACATCAAAGATATTGTTCCTTTAACACCTTTTAATGATGAAATAGGTCCGGTATTAATAACCTTAGTGAATGAGATTTCAGTCAACATGAAAATGGCCCCCGTGGTGAGTATTATTAATGGTAAAGGAGGCTCTGGGGCAAGTTTTATTACTGATTGTTTAGGGCAGATTTGCGCGCAAAAAAGCGATGATAAAATTGTTTTATTTGATGGCGATTTTCAACATGGATCGCTCGCCGATATATTAGGGGTTGAGCCTCAATATTATTTGAGTGATGCATTAAAAGAGGTAGAGAAATTAGATGCGCTGTCGATTCAATCTATGATGTGCTCAAATAATAACTTAAGCTTATTACCAGTAAAACCCTATTCGCATCTGTCAGATTCCGTGCAAATTAACATTCCTGAACTGAGTCTTTTAATGAATAAAATTCGTTCCAACTTTCAGTTGGTGATTGCTGATTTCTCTCGGGGATTAGACCACTATAGTCTGCCAATTATTGATATATCAGAGATTATTTTTGTTGTTGTGCAACAAAATATCGTCAGCATACGTGAAGCAAAAGCATTAATTACCTACATGCGAGCGAGATTAGGCATAGAGCCACAACGCATACATTTAATCATCAATCGATTTTCAAAAAAACAAAACACCCTTAGCATTAATGATATCAAAGATGCAATTGGTATCAAATCTGCATTTATTATTCATAATAATTATGAACTTGCTAGTGCTTGCACGGATCTTGGAAAGCGTATTGGACAAGTTCACGATGCCAAGCAGATAAAAACAGATATTGGCAAAATCGTCGTTGATCTAATGCCTATTTCTCTTAAAAAAGGCAAACATTCTAGCGGTTTTTGGTCTCGTTTTATGGGTAATTAATAAGGAATAATATAATGGAATCCTTGCAAAATGATGAGCAACTAAAATATGGCGTAATTAGCCCAGAAGAGTTGCAAATTAAACAAGAAACATTTTCAAAATTATTAAAAATGTTAGATTTATCTGTGTTAGAAACCTTAGATAAAGAAAATGCCAGCGAACAGATAACTGAAATATGCCAGCAATTGCTTAATGAGGTACCTCGGCCCTTAAACTTAGTATCGCGACAAAATATCATCAAATTAATCATTGATGAAATACTCGGTTTAGGGCCATTAGAAATCCTGTTAGCCGATGCCACTATTTCAGATATTTTAGTGAATAGATTTGACAGTGTATATGTGGAGCGCTTTGGTAAATTAGAAAAGGTGCCGGTTACTTTTTATGATAACCGCCATTTGCTTACCATTATTGACCGTATTGTTTCACGTGTCGGCCGACGTATTGATGAGTCTTCACCCATGGTTGATGCGCGCCTGCAAGATGGCTCTCGTATTAACGCAATTATTCCGCCTCTCGCTTTAGATGGTCCATGTTTATCGATACGTCGTTTTGCGGTTGAAAAATTAACCCCGCAACAGCTTATTGATTACGGCACGATGAGTCCAGAAATAGGTGAATTCATTAATGCCATTGTATTAGGTAAATTAAATATATTGATATCAGGTGGCACCGGCAGCGGTAAAACAACCCTACTTAATATCTTATCCTCTTATATTCCCGAAAATGAACGCATTATTACCATTGAAGATTCTGCTGAATTACAACTGCAACAACCCCATACCGTCAGGCTGGAAACGCGCATCGCAAATATTGAAGGGAAAGGTGAAGTATTACAGCGCGATTTAGTGAAAAATTGTTTACGTATGCGCCCTGATCGCATCATCATTGGCGAAGTAAGGGGAGCAGAAGCCATAGATATGCTAGCTGCCATGAATACTGGGCACGAGGGCTCCTTAACAACCATTCATGCTAATACAGCAAGGGATGCATTAGGGCGAATGGAAAATATGGTGTGCATGGCGGGTTTTGATATGCCAATGCATAATATTCGCACTCAAATTGCATCGGCAATTGATGTGGTTATTCAATTACAACGCCAAGAAGATGGTTGCCGACGTATCACCAGTGTACAGGAAGTTAATGGCATGGAAGGCGATATTATTACCATGTCGGAAATTTTTAAATTCACCAGAACGGGCAAAGATGCTGATGGTAATATTCAAGGTGGCTATGCTGCAACGGGAATTATTCCTAATTTCAATCAGCAACTTAAATTAAAAGGCATTCATTTAAGCAATGAAATTTATGGTGTGGATTTTAATATAGCTAAATTTTAGGAGGGTATATGACAAATGAATATTGGTTTTTAATCTTAATATTTGTTGCTGTGGTCTTTTTATTTCAATCTTTAATGGTTTCGGTTTACAGCCCACAAAGAACCAAAACACGGGTGTTAAAAAAACACCTTAAAAATATATCTGATCAGCAGAATGTTCAACAAGTCGATTTAGTCTTAAATAAAAAGTTGGAGAGTTTACCTCGTTTTCTCAGAACATTGGAAGAGATAGGGTTTATAAACAATCTGACTTACAAATTACAATTAGGCGGGCGTAAACTTTTTGGTCATCAATATCTTTTTTTGGCTTTGTTAACGTCTTTTCTGATGGCGCCATTTATTTGGTATTTTACACTTGATGCGCTGTTTGTCGCTTTTACTTTTATCATTGTATTTTTTCTGTTTCATTTGAAATTAAACCGAGATATCAATAAGCGTCTTGAGAAAATTGAACAGCAGTTTCCCGAAGCGCTTGATGTATTAAAAAGAGGACTGCAAGCGGGTTATGCCTTTTCTGAAGCGTTAAAACTTGTTTATGAAGAAACTCAAGGTGAATTATCCAACGAGTTTTATATTTTATTTAGCCAAATAAACTTTGGAACAGATATTCGCAACTCCCTTTTATTGTTTGTGCAAAGAGTACCGATTACTTCGGCAATGGCGTTTGCCAGTGCTGTGAGCATCCAAAAGGAAACGGGTGGTAATCTCGCTGAAAAAATTGAAACCCTTTCTAGAGTTATTCGCCAGCGCTTTGCTTTTAAACGTCGGGTAAGAACCCTTTCTGCTGAAGGACGTCTTTCTGGCTGGGTACTGGTATTAACACCCTTTGCTTTATTTGCGGTGTTATACATAAACTCTCCCGATTATATCGCTACATTAACTGGGACACCGGAAGGTATTAAATTATTAAAGTGGGGTGGTTTAGGCATGATCTTTGGAATTTACTGGATAAGTAAATTAATTAAAATTGACCTATAAGAAAGAGTGAAATTATGGAATATATACTCAGTTTAATTAACACTTTTATTAAAAACCCACAAAATGCACAATGGGTATTTTATATCGTCGCTGGCGTAGCAGGGGTTACACTGGCGATGTCCTTAAGTTTGTTTTTTAGTGGTGTTTATTCACCATTAAAAAAGCAATTAAATAAAGTGACCAAGGGAACTAGCCCGGATGCCAGTAGCACTTTTAATAAGTCTTTAGAGCATACATTAACCAACCTTCCTTTTGCAAAACGACAATTTATGAGTGATAAAAAAACTCGGCGTTTATTAATTCATGCCGGATTTCATAATGAAAATTCATTAAAAATATACAATGCGTTAAAATTATTATTACTTTTATTAGCTACTGTGCTAGGCAGTATTACCATTAAGTATCTTCCTGAACTTTCTCCCATATTAAGCGCTTATATTTTTGTCATGATTGTAGGTTTCGCTTATTTATTACCGGGTTTGGCGTTAACCTATATTGCTAATGCAAGGATGAAAGCGTTACGAAAATTCTTTCCTGATGCACTCGATTTATTGGTCGTATGTTGTGAGTCTGGTTTAGGTTTATTGGAAGCTTTTCAACGTGTTGCTAATGAACTGGCATATGCTCACCCGCCGTTATCCCATGAATTAGGTCTAGTCTGCAGTAAAGTACGTGCCGGTTATTCGATGCAAGATGCGCTTCATGAGTTTTCTGAACGTACTGGCCTTGAAGACATTCGAGGCCTAAACTCAGTGATTGTGCAAAGTTTAAAATTGGGTACGGGCATTGCTGATACTTTACGATTATATGCCGATGAATATCGAGAGAAAAGATTGCAAGAAGCCGAAGAGATGGCCGCTAAATTGGGCGTGAAAATGGTTTTCCCAATGATGTTTTGTATCTGGCCTTCGTTTTTTATTGTTGCGATCGGACCTGCTGTACTAAAAGTAATGGCGGTTTGGGATCAAGCTTTCTAGGAGAACTCATGAATAGGCATAAACTCACGTTTAATAGCTACACTAAGATATTTATCTTACTGTTATCCGCTACCCTTTATGGTTGTAGTATGACCGATAATAAATCTGGATTAGCAGATGATAAATTGACGACTACAAGTTACTCAGAGGCATTTAATCGCGCTTTTCAGTTACAGCAACAAGGAGCCATAAAAAAAGCACTGTACTATTATATTGAAGCGTTACAGCATGCGCCAAATAATGCGCCTGCATTAGTGAAAATTGCAGATATTCATGTGTTATTAGGTAATGATTCGATAGCGACGCACGCTTATTTACAAGCGGTTGAACTGGATCCCAGCCTAACCTTAGCGTATCAAGGTTTGGGGCGCATAGAAATGGATAATCGTAACTATAAGCAGGCTAAAATCCACTTACAACGCGCCATTTTGTTAGACCAAAAACGCCTGCAAGAGCAAGGCGCAAACAAACAAGATGATTATTATCGATTAGATAATGACTCCCCTATCATATCTTACGTAACATCGGCTGTTATTGAGGATATGCAAAGGAGTTTTGCTTTAGCCAGAGTTTATTACCAGTTAGCATTAAATCAAAATACACAATCCGCTAATATTTTATCGAACTTTGGTTATTCCTATTATTTAACAGGCGAATTAAAATTAGCTGAGCGTTACTATAAACGGGCAATTAATGCCGATCCAAGCTTTAACCGTGCTTGGACTAATTTAGGCTTAGTTTATGTGCGTAAAAATCAATATGCGCGCGCGATAAAAACCTTCAAACAGGTAATGACTGAGTATGAAGCCTATAACGACTTAGGTTATTTTATTATGCTTGATGGTCGTTTGGATGAAGCGCAATACTTTTTTCAAAAAGCGATTGATCTATCTCCACGATACTTCAGAAAAGCATATTCAAATTTAGAACAAGTAAAAATGAAAAAACGTGATTTATTGTTGTTATCATCAAATGAGTCGCTGTAATGCTCGAGTCTTTTGGGAGGGTTATTATACCAATCCGCCTAAGTAACTGATCGTTTTTACTGGTTTAAATGACTAATATCTGTGTTGCATTCAATCGCAATAGCCGGCTGCTCTATTTGACTTCGTCAAACAGTACACAGTACAAAATAAATTACCATTTTGCTTATTACTCAATCATGCACCTTGACCTTAGTAATTTACCCTGCGTAAAACCTGATCTGTAATGGTATTAAGCCACATTTAACATTTCTATTGTTTCTGAGCAACGGCTATATAGCCATGATATTTCAAAATGCAAAGTCAGCCGAGATACTCGTCATAAAATGGAAGCCTAGCTGTTCTAAGTCGAAATTTCATAACAACGTAGATTGGTGCAAGTTGTCTTGCCCTACGGGGGACAAGCTCGAAAAACAGTTCTGTGTTGCAACAATCGGAAAGGGAATGATTACTTCATGTGGCGCCTGGAGTTGATTACCGAGCTTGGCCTGACAACGCTTAGTGAGGTAACATGGGTATATAATCAATAACCGAATTGAGTCGTTTATTGCTATAATAATGAACATAAAATATGACTGCATCGATCACTGATTAATGAATATCCGTCTATTCAAATATTCACTTTGCAAGCTTCTAAAAAACCGCTCTTGTACTGCGTTATTCCAGAAATTTTCACCTGATCATGCTTTTATACCAATCCGCCTAAGTAACTGATCGTTTTTACTGGTTTAAATTACTAATATCTGCGTTGCATTCAATCGCAATAGCCGGCTATTACTCAATCATGCGCCTTGACCTTAGTCATTTACCCTGCGTAAAACCTGATCATTATATTAAGCGGAATGGTAT
>NZ_ATUO01000100.1 GCF_000420245.1 Psychromonas hadalis ATCC BAA-638
GTTGTAAGTTTTGCAAAGGGAACAACCATTTACGTCAACTTACGCCTTAAATTTAGCTATTTTTCCTGCGCAAAATTTAGATCACATACTTAATGTAATCGGTATTACATCCTGTACTGCGCCCTACGGGTCACCCTATCGGTGCTCAAATTCATTCTCGATGAATTTGTGAGTATTTTCAACGAAGAAGTAGACTTAAATAGCAACGGCCTGAGTAGTTACCATTATTAATCCATACTATCAGAAAGTAGTGCCATCATGTCAATGGGCACAGGTTTTCCAAGATGATACCCCTGTGCGTAATCTACGCCAATCTCTTTTAATTTTTCAATGATCTGTTCATCCTCTACATATTCTGCAATGGTTTTTTTACCAAACAGATGACTCAATTCATTAATGCTTTTTACAATGCCAAAATCTTTCTCATCATTGGCCATATCTTTCACAAATACACCATCTATTTTTAAATAATCAACATCCAAACGTTTCAGGTAACCAAAAGATGAAAGCCCAGTTCCAAAATCATCCAAGGCTAATTTACAGCCTAATTTTTTCAAGGCACGAATCAATTTTGAGGCATTACTAAAACTACTAATTGCGACGGTTTCTGTTATTTCAAAACAGAGTTTTTCCAGTGGCAGAGCTGAATTATTTAACAGTTCAACTAAATTATCAATAAATTGAGGATCACCAATGGATTGCCCGGATAGATTAATTGAGCACATATCTAACTTTAAAACATGCTCAGGATGATTGCGTAACCATGACAATGTTTTGGTAATGATGATCATATCGATTTTATCAGCAAGGTTATAACTTTCAGCAATGGGGATAAATTTATCAGGTGATGCTAAATTACCTGCTTCATCAATCATGCGTGTTAAAATTTCATAGTGTAAGTAATCACTATCACCATCAACAGATTTAATCAGTTGTGCGTAAAGGCAGAAACGTGATTCATCACGCAGAGCATCTTGCACTTTATTAACCCAAACCACCTCTTCACGGCGTAGCTCCTCCTGTTTATCCTCTTCATAAACATGAATACGATTTCGGCCTGATTCTTTCGCTGTATAACAAGCGCTATCAACACAACTCAGGGCATGTACACCACCACGACCAGCATCAGTAAGCTCGGCCAAACCAATACTAATACCTAAGGAGAAGTGTTGCCCTTCCCATAAAAAATTGTGTTTACCAATAGTATTAATAATACGTTGTGCGGCTTCTTGCGCTTCCACCAACTCTGTTTGTGGCATAATAATCGCAAACTCGTCGCCACCTAAGCGAGCAACAACAGAATGCGCTGAAACACTTTCCGTTAGTATTGTTGCTATCTGCCTTAAGACTTCATCACCCGCTTGATGCCCACAGGTATCATTGATGATCTTAAATTTATCCATATCCAGATACATTAAGCTGTAAGGGACACTTTGATAAGCGAGATCTTTGAGGTGTTTATCCAACTGAGTTTCAAAAAACAGGCGATTTTTTAAACCCGTTAAATAGTCATGTGATGCACGGTAATTAAGCTCTTTAGAAAGCTCATAACGTTCGGTAATATTTTCGCAAACAAGGAAGTATTGGTCATGCTCAGCTAATTTTCTAACACGCTCATTGATCCAAATCTTTCTCCCCTCTTTGGTAGTATAAGAAATTTCCCGTGAGAGCAACATTGCATCCGCATGTGTGCAGTGCTCCAAGTACTTTTTTAGATCACTAATATTAACCAGTTGAGAATAAAGGGTCACTAAATTACGTCCAATGAGCTCACCATCATCGTAACCGAGTAAATTACAACCGTATTTATTACACGACAAAATTAGCCCTTGTGCGTTTAACATTAAGAGCATAGAAGGACTTTCATCGAGTAATAAATTAGAGCGTTTATTGGCTTTACGCACCTCCTCCTCAACACTTTTTATCTCATTAATGTTACGCGCTTCAACAATAATAGAGGTGATCTCATCATCATTTTTTCCCTCTTTAATCGGCTGAATAGAGAGATCAAAATCATGACGTTTTTTATTCTTATCAACCAGCAAACATTCAAAACGGATCTGATCGCCTAAGCGAGCCACGCCCATCGCGGACTTTAAACGCTGTTGACTCTCTTGGTCATTCTGCCACCAAATTGCATCCCACAGAGGCTTGCCTTTTAGTTTACTAAGATCTTGTTCAACAAAATCAAGTGCAGTTTGGTTAACATTTTTTATATTACCTAATAGATCCAAAACAAAAACAAAATCATAAGAGATATTAAAAATATGTTCAATTCGATCGCTTTTACGTTTAATTTCTAACCTGTCTAAGTTAATATTATGTACTTTCCACCACTGTAGCAGTGCAAAAAAGATCACTAATAGTGTGGATATAAGGGCAATTGTAAAAGAGTTAGTAAAGTAAAATTGCGTCACAGGCTCATTTAAGATCACACTACCACTTGGGATATCAGACTCTTTTATCTGCCAACGTAACATCTCGTCATATTGAAAAAAATATTTATCACTCACATTTACTTCGATAGGTAGTGCTTCAATAGGCACACCTTGTAGCAAATCTAATACTTTAATGGCGGCGGTTTTACCCTGTGTAAAACCACTGATCACTAAACCACCTAAAACCCCTTCAGCGAGATCATGGCGATTAACCACAAAGATAGGCGATTTAGCAACACCAATAAGTGACTTCAACATGGTACTTCGATTGACAAATTGGCCATTTCTATCACGCGAAAAATCATCAAATACCAACACAGAATGAGCAGGTAATTTACTCACTTTCTGTTTTAGTGATATCTTGGTCTCATCATTAAACGTGATCACATTTTGTGAGAGTTGTTTAGAAAATTTAGCAATATTTTTAGTGGTAATTTTACTTTCACGTGAATTGCCTGTCACAATATAAACAGAGTATGTTTCAGGGAAAAGAGAAAGGGCTAAGAGCACCGTACCGAGTATATTTTCCGATTCGATAACACCTGATATTTTATGGGTAAAATTGAGCAGGGATTTTTTATTACGTTTAATACCTGTAAAAATAATGGGCGTATTTAGAAACAGCCTATCTGCATAACGCTGCACTAATTTGAGCGCATTATCACCACTGACAATCACTGCATCAAAATCACGTTGTTCAAATTTTCGCGCAAAATGATCAACGTATTGTGCCAAGGATTGCTCTGTCAATACTTGATAACTGTCTAAATAGGTTACATAAAGAGCAATATTTTCATCTTCAAACTGTATTTCTATTCCTTTTTGAATATCGCGTGTCCACTGATTACCTTGGTGACCAGAGTGCAAAACAAGTACCTCAGCAACTTTTGCAAATAGTGGTGAGGAGATTGCTAATAAGCAACTGAGAAAGATGAAGCGCAGAGAGTGAAAAAGAGAGAAATTCAGCAATGTAGTTTGCCCGTAAAACAGATTAACAGATGGAGTCTATTATACTCTTTTTTCTAGTGACATAAAAAAAGCCAGTCAATTGACTGGCTTTTTTGTGACAAGGCAATCGTCTACAGCGGGGTTATGATATAAAGTAGATCACCACTTGATACCTGTTGACCATTTTCATTGATGATGCGTTCAACACGGAACTTGGTTTTTGCATCATACAACTCCGCATCTTGACGGTTAAAACTAGACAGTGATAACGGTGAGAACATCTTCATCGCTTCCATTAAACCAAGCGTTTGTTCAACATTAACAAT
Source organism: Psychromonas hadalis ATCC BAA-638 (assembly GCF_000420245.1). GTDB lineage: Bacteria > Pseudomonadota > Gammaproteobacteria > Enterobacterales > Psychromonadaceae > Psychromonas > Psychromonas hadalis. Next base: position 3,713 of record NZ_ATUO01000100.1, read on the forward strand.
ATCTCCTTCATGAACAAAGTCAGGCTCTGCCGGTGATGATGCACGATAGAAAATACCCGCACTTTGCGCTAATACTTTTAACTCGTTACTGCCGTCAACAGTGATTGAAGCATCACTTCCACCTGTTGATGCCGATGCTTCCATCTCATCTATCATGGTTTGTTGATCGAGCCGCGCCATAAACTTAGGCAGATAAGTGGTATCATAAACACCGTTCAAGAAGGTTTCATCTTTTAAGATACGTTGCAATAATGGAATATTGGTAGCAATCCCTTTAATCACCACTTTATCTAAAAATTTAAGCAGTTTCTTAATCGTATCGTTACGATCTTTACCGCTACAGATAAACTGTGCCACTAAACTATCGTAATAAGGTGAAACCTCTTTACCCTCTGCGATCATTGAGATAACTTCAATATCGTCTTGCTCAGGTACAAAATATTCAATCACCTTACCCGGATGTGGCAATAGTTGCATCACGCCATCAGCATCAAGTGCGGCTTTTTCTGCAGTAACACGCACTTCGATTGCATAACCTTTTTTCGCAGGTTTCATATCTGCAATGCTCGCACCAGAGGCGATATTGTATTGTGCACTAACAATATCGATACCCGATGTTGCTTCTGTCACAGGATGCTCAACTTGCAAACGTGTATTCATCTCCATAAAGTAGATGGCATCTTGGTCAAGGTCGTAGATAAACTCAACCGTACCCGCACCCAAGTAATCAACCGCGTCAGCAAGTGCTGCAGTATATTGCAACGCCAATGCTTCTAATTTTTCTGGAAGCATGGTGGATGCAGACTCTTCAACTACTTTTTGGTTATTACGTTGCACAGAACAATCTCGAATACCCAGTACTTTGGTATTACAATGTTTGTCACGCAGTAATTGCACTTCGATATGACGCAGAGAAGTGATGTATTTCTCTAAGTAGAGATCGCCATTACCAAATGCACTACGTGCTTCAGCAGAAACCTGTGCGAAACCAACAAACATATCATCGGCTTTCTCAATCACCAAGATACCTTTACCACCACCGCCATTTACCGCTTTTAGTAACACGGGATAACCCATGCTATTAGCAATATCAAGCGCTTGCTCAGCACCTGTTAAAATACCGTGAGAGCCAGGTACAACGGGAACACCGTTATCTTGCGCTGTTTTGATTGCGTTTGATTTGTTACCCATGGTTAACATGCTGGTCATGCTTGGACCAACAAAGTTAATGTTGTGACTAACACACAGGTCAGCAAATTGTGGGCTTTCTGATAAGAAACCAATACCGGGGTGAAGGGCATCCACCTCCTCATGCTCAGCCACTTTTAATACTGAATTTGCATTCAGGTAACTTTCATCGGAGGTATTACCACCGAGACAAACAACTTTATCACCTTCACCTAACATATCTGCAGGAACAGAAGTCATATCTGGATCTGATGCCACTAAGACCACATTAATACCGTTGTCTTTTGCTTTGCGAATTAATTTAACCGCAGTACAGCCACGTGCGTGTATCAACACTTTTTTCACTTGTTTCATCAGCGCACGAGGATCCGCTTGCGAGAAACTATCTTCATCAATATTACAAACAGGTACAAACCCTGTTAATGCACGCTCAATCGTCTCCTCAATGGTGATGGTTGGCATCGGCATGTTTTCATCGATATCACGTAACTTATCATTAAGATCATCAGAGAATGGATTGATAACTAAACCATCCATTGCACCCGCGTTGCGAGATAAGTAGTTAGACAGTGTTGATGTAGATGGCAAGTAAGCAGGCACCACCATTTGACCCGCAAATGGCATATTTGTACCTGAAAGATAATAAGTTTGTACCATTGGGTGTGTTACAAAACTTGCTTGTGCGCCACCGGTACAATCACCATAACCAAACATCACAACAGGTAAATCATTATCACGGATAAAACGGGTAATACGATCGTTCACAACCGCCATAGAGAATAGCGCAGCAGCGCCCTCTTTGGTTTGCATACCACCAGAGCTGATAAACGCCACAACAGGCAAATGTTGTTTTGCACATTTAACTAATAAAGCACAGAACTTCTCTGCACTGGCCATATCAAACGCGCCCGCTTGGAATGCAAGATTAGAAACAGCAACACCCACACGTTGGATATCACCATTAGCGAGTTTAAACTCACCAATACCAGAGACTAAACCGCAGGGTTTGATATTTTTATCTAAGGCATCTTCAACCGATAAACGAAAACCAGGAAACTCTAACAAGTTTGCAGTCATTAAGTCTGCACGAGACTCTTTAAAGTTAGTAAAGAACTTATCTAAGATTGCAGTATATGAATTATTTTTTTTGTTTTTTTCAGTACGTAAAACAGCTTGAATTAATAGATCTTGATAACCCATTGTTAAGCGGTTCCAGAAATCTTTACGACGGCCGATACGCACTGGATTAATGGCACCATTATACTGCGTTGTATCTTCATGGCTTGCATAGTATGAAGGCAAAATCTTTTCAAAAAAGTAAGTGATGATAACAAACAAACTTGCGTTCATCTGAGGAGCACCAATACTCTTCCACTCTTCCACTTTAGCAAGGATATCACCACGATCACTTTGATCAGTAAAATATTGAATCCACGTATTAAAGCTCTCTTTTAGCTCTTCGTAATCATTTTCGCTTACTTTACTAAGCGCTGCTTTTAATGAACTACGCACCAAGGAGGAAACAGAGTCACGAGATAACTTTTTAGTCGCCATCGCCTCTTTGGCAATCGATGCTAAGTTACCCATGGTATTGTCGTATAACGCATTAAATACCAACATATGACGACAATGCACAATAAAGCATTCACGTGTTTCAGTATGGCTTACCACATCAATGGTAGTCAGTTCAGAAAGCTCAGGCCAAGAATCAGTTAATGGCACTTTATTTTGATCTTCAAGGTAAGCAATTAATGCACGGAAGTTATCTTCAGCACTGCTTTTCCATCGGTTATACAAAGACCATGTTAGGTTAATTAACAGCTCACTACGCGCATTGTCGTAGTTAGCAACAGGCTCACCTAAAATCAGCTTAGTAAAGACATTACGTTCAACACTTTTATCTTCACGTTTAGCAAGGAATGACTTCCAATTTTTATTCAAAATATCATCATAAATTAGCTTATCAGGGTTATTTAACCAGCTAACAAATATTTTTTTACGATCTTCTTCAATACGCGCTTTCAGATCCCCTTCAGGAATCGTTAGTTTTGATAAACGACCATATTCATTTTTTTGAATCGCCTTAATACGCGAGCGCAGTGTTAAATAACGCATATAACGATAAGTAGTACCAAAGGCATTATTATGTACCGTTGGGTTTTTCGCTAAAAGATGCGCACTTTCAGATGCATTTTCAACGGCAACAAGCTTACTTGAAGGCTCTAAATAACGCGACAAACTGCGATTGTAATGTTCTAAAATGTCAGGGTATTTACGTACAAATTCAACAGATGTTGATTCAATAGATAAGATACTTGAAATGACCGCTTTTTGAAGATTATGTTGGCGCTCATCTTGGTCAACAGGTGAGTAATCAACGATGCCATCGATACAACCGTTGGTATACAACTCTTCAGGTGAAACACCCACAGACTGTGCACACTCCTGCCAAGAAAGGTTATATTTACGCGCAATGCTTTGTAGCCCTTTAGGCTGAATAGTATTAAAAATACCATCACGCACTGAAAGAAGAATATTTGCGGTTGCCAGTGGTATAGCACCACCAGAATAACCCACACCAACAACAATACCTACCGTAGGAACATCAACGTTGGCACTTTCAGTGATCATTTGCGAGATAGAATGTGCTTGGTTTTGGCTATTTGCCTCTTCACCTGCATCTGCTCCCGGCGTATCAATCAGATAAACAATAGGCAGCGATAAATCGGCAAACTTACGAATCGCTTTACTGGCAGCTAAATGATGTTCAGGCATCCACGCGCCATTGTTTGAACTACGCTCTTGACCAATGATGCCGATTCGACGCATATAACCGCCAAAATCCAGTTCCATCTCTGCACAATAAAATGCACCATTTAATTGTTCAGTCACTATTTTACCGTTAAAACCTTCAACAATGGCCTTAACACCGGGCCGTTTATTGTCTTCAGCAGGTTGTACTGTACGTGCGATATAAGCATCTACACCCAGTTTTTTAATGGCGGTTAAGTTTGATTTAATACGTTTACGCTCAATCAAACCCTCTAAATTCTCAGTGTTAGATGGTAACGAGTTATCCGGAAATAACGAAAAATCTTTTGCGATATGCTCGGCATGAATAAACAACGGATCAGCAATGTTGTTGGTTTCAAACCCAGAAGAGGAAATTTTTCCTGACATACAGTACCCTTACAAAAATAGTAATAGAAAATTAAAAATTAGATCCCCATAATTTACAACTTATTAACAGAGGTTTCCAGTACTGATTTTACTATCTAATAAAAAGCATCAGTATTAACTTATTTCTGAGTGGTAAATAACAGAAACCCCATTAATCATTAACTGATTAATGGGGTTTTTTAAATCACTTTATACAAAAGGGTTTAACTAACTCATTTGCTCTAGCTCAATAGTTAAGCCATGTAGTTAAGCCATGTAGTTAAGTCATGTAGTTAAGTCATGTAGTTAAGCCATGTAGTTAAGCCATATCGCTAAGCCATATAGTCATCAGGTAACTCAACTTGTGCAACGCCTGTTGCTACTGCTGCACGCGCGACTGCACCCGCCACTTTTTTCAGTAAACGCGGATCCATCGGCTTAGGAATAATATAACCTTTACCAAACGTTAATGAGGTAACGCCACTCGCTTTTAATACCGCTTCAGGCACGGGCTCTTTGGCAATTTCACGAATCGCATTTACGGCAGCCACTTTCATCGCTTCGTTAATTTCTGTGGCACGTACATCTAATGCGCCACGGAAGATAAAGGGAAAGCATAAAACATTATTGACTTGGTTCGGATAATCACTGCGCCCTGTTGCCATGATTAAATCATCACGCACTGCATGTGCCACTTCAGGTTTGATTTCAGGATCAGGGTTTGAACAAGCAAAGATAACTGGATTTGGCGCCATCAATTTCACATCATCGCCCGAAAGTACATCAGGGCCAGAAACCCCCACAAACACATCTGCGCCATTAATAACATCTCGCAATGTACGTTGGTCGGTATTATTGGCAAAACGTTGCTTATATTCATTGATATCATCACGTCGTGTATGGATAACGCCTTTACGATCGAGCATGTAAATTCTTTCACGTAGCGCACCACATTGAATCAGTAGTTCCATACACGCGATAGCGGCTGCACCCGCGCCCATACAAACGATTTTAACCTCTTCAATCTTTTTACCTTGAATATCTAATGCGTTGATCATGCCGGCAGCCGTGACAATGGCCGTACCGTGTTGGTCATCATGGAAAACAGGAATACTACAACGTTGCTTTAGCTCTTTTTCAATCACAAAACACTCTGGTGCTTTGATATCTTCAAGGTTAATGCCACCAAAAGTATCAGCAATATTAGCAACGGTATTAATAAACTCTTCTGGGGTACGATGTTTTACTTCAATATCAATCGCATCTATATTAGCAAAACGTTTAAATAATAATGCCTTGCCTTCCATCACCGGTTTTGAAGCCAATGGTCCTAAATTACCTAATCCTAAAATAGCAGTACCGTTGGTGATCACCGCGACAAGGTTACCTTTTGCAGTATATTTATAAACATCATCAGGATTAGCCGCAATTTCACGAACAGGCTCAGCAACACCTGGGCTATACGCAAGTGAGAGATCATCAGCCGTTTCAGCAGAAGTCGTGAGTTCGATACTGATTTTACCCGGTTTCGGAAAAGCGTGATAATCGAGAGCTTGTTGACGTAGATCTGACATGATTAGATTCCAATTTAGTAGGCGCACAAATAAAGTGTGATAATAGTCAAATCTTGGACGAATTTACAGCGTTTATTCATCTCAGGGTAATATTTGTGCCGGGTGATAAAGGATTAATTTTGCTTTGTTACCGGAAAAGGTTAACTTTCCAGAAAGTAACAGCCTTTCATGCAGTAAAAAATCAATGCCACTTTTCTTGAAAATCTTAAGTTTAGCCTTACTGATTGACACCGTTAGCTGTTTATCAATTTTAAGCTTTAACCCTTGTTTATTTTTTTTAATCTCAGTGATTCGACCTTTAATATAAACATAACCCTTATCTGACTTTTGTAATCGACTAGCTAATAAAGGTTTAAAATCTGACCAAATTGCTTTTCTGCGTAGTCGAGCTTGACGCTCCGTATCTTGAAAACAGCGCCAAAATTTATCGTTTCTACCAATCACCCAATGTTGAGCAAAGCCAGATTGTAGCTGTAACAGCGCTAAATTTCGTCCTGTTTTATTGTAAACATAGGCCAACTTTCGCCCATACTTATCTTGTTTGGTTTTGTCATAAACAAGGTGTAATTTATCACCTACACGCATATATCTTTCTAATAATGCTTTCGCTTCAAGTGCATAGGGCTCTGATTTTTTAAGATTACGGTAATTTATCTCAGGGGTATTGATGCCGATAAAACGCACCAAACGTCCATTTTTCAAGGTCACCGTATCGCCATCATTGATTTTTTTGAGGATAACGGTTTCATCCCAACTAATACGTGGGCAGGAGGCAAAAAGAGAGGATGAGAAAAGTAACGCTAATAACCACATGATATAACGCATATTGCCCCCTGTAATTAAAGTGAATTAATACTGTAGTTTACTTTTTGACACAAAGTAGATGATTTTTTCTAGTGCCATATAAATAACCCATTGCGCGATAATAAAACCACTAAAATACATGTGATAAACGCCCTTCATTGACACTAATGGGCAATAAACTCTGCACTACTAAACCAAACAGAAATAATTGCTGGCACAACAGGTAACTTTTTTGTTTTTTCTCTGTTTGCTAACAATCTATTAAACGGCGCAAAAGGTTTCGCCTCAACAGCATATATAAGCCCAACGCGCGCCCTCTCAGTCAGATTGTACCTCTATCGATTAGCCCCTGATTGGGCATTCATATCACCAATACCATGTGGCGTGAAAACAGGCATAATTTGATAACATCGATAAGTAAGTGGCGTTAAAATCAGCCCCAATAACAGCAACGATAAGATCGCCTTTTTAATTTTATCTGCTTGTATTATCCACAGCCACGTACAAGCCAACAATGCCATGTGTCAATCCTACAGTGATCCAAATCACTATCATGGTGATAAAAGTGACAATAGTTTGTTTACGTTTGCAACGCCAAGTAAGAAAAAGGGCTACGCCTAGTAGCGGTAGAAATAGCGTTTCCTGCATAAAATACATAGATGCAGATCCAACTCGGAATAATGGAGAGTCGCGCCCAACCGACCAGGGCTACATTTTTACTTGACTGTAGAAAGCAATACCAGACCCACGGTGTACTCACGCACAGTAGAAGGGTATAAAAGGTGACTAACTATGGGATTTAAAGGATTAATTTAGCAAGGGCTACGATATAGGGCTGAATAGGATTAAATTCAACGATATAATCAATACGATAGATAATGGAAAATAAAAGAACAACGTAGGCGGTAAAACGCAGACTATTTTCTAATATGAGAAAGTTTTTAAGAACAGAATTAGTTAGATACATCTTTATCACTCCATGATTGCATTACTACTCTCAATCCATGAGAGTAGATAAACTTTAACATAGTAAATATGGCAGATATAAAAAGGCGCTCATAAAACACCTTTTAATAATTGCAACACCTATGCAGGATAAGTGTAAGGTGCTTGGATTCCCAGTGGAATACCCAATGCCCAATACGCTAACAGGAACAACGTCCATGCGACTAACATCGCAATCGAAAATGGCATCATCATTGAAGCAAGCGTACCAATACCCGTGCTTTTCACGTAACGTTGACAATAAACAACCACTAACGGGAAAAACACCATTAACGGTGAGATTATATTAGAGACAGAATCTCCGACGCGATAAGCCGCTTGTGACAGTTCAGGTGAGATATTCACCGCCATCAACATTGGCACCAAAACAGGACCAATTAACGCCCATTTCGCAGAAGCAGAACCAACCAGCAAGTTTATAAAAGCGGTGAGCAAAATCAGACCAACAATTGTTAGCTCTCCGGGCAATTGTAAATATTGCAAAAATTGCGCACCATAAAGTGCTAAAATAACACCAATATTTGATTGACTAAACGCCACCAAAAACTGCGCACAAAAGAAAGACATTACAATATAACAGCCCATCGTGCCCATCGTCTGCGACATCGATTTTATCACATCATCATTATTTTTAAATTTACCCACCATACGTCCATAAACGACACCCGGAATAATAAACAGGATAAAAATAAGCGGTACAATCGATTGCATGAGTGGTGCATCAAATGCGGTCAGCTGACCTGTTGCAGAGCGTAGCGCAGAGCTTTCAGGAATAATCAGTACAATTAAAAGGGTGATACCCGCGCCCATTGCAAGCAATGCACGATTAAAGGCTCTGTTTTCAAGCGCACTAATCTCGCCTAAATTGGGGGCATTTTCTGCATCGTCATCAATTTTAATTTTGCTTAAACGAGGTTCAATCACTTTTTCAGTAACCCACCAGCCCACAGCAACAATTAATATTGACGATAACCCTGTAAAATAGATATTCGCTAAAGGGTTAACGATGTAACTAGGATCAAATACTTGTGCCGCAGATTGTGTAAAACCTGCGAGCAATGGATCAATACCAGAGGGGATAAAGTTGGCGGAGAAACCTCCTGAAACACCTGCAAAAGCAGCCGCAATTCCCACTAAAGGATGACGACCAGCAGCATGAAAAAGAATACCACCAAGAGGAATAACCAAGACATAACCTGCATCAGCGGCAGTGTGTGACATGATAGCCACGAGAATTAACATCGGGGTAAGTAATTTGGCGGGGGTAAAACGTAACATTTTCTTTAGCGCAGTATTAATAAAACCTGAAGAATCCGCTACACCGACACCTAACATTGCAACAAGTACAATACCCAAGGGTGCAAACCCTGTAAAGGTTGTCACCATATTAGCGAGAAAATGCGCTAATGAATCACCTGTTAGCTGATTATTAACCGCCACACTTTCTTGTGTGATGGGATGAATTAGCCCAAGGTTAAATTGTGAAAAGAGAGCCGATAAAGCCCAGACTAATAATAACCCCCAAAAAAACAGCAAAGCGGGATCGGGTATTTTATTACCTGTTTTTTCGATAAAATTTAAAAAACGATCCATTCCTTTGGATGAAGCTTGCGCATTTCCTTCGATCGTTGACTTGCTCATTAATATTCCTATTGAAGGTTGAAAGAACAACTATTTTAAGATGAACTATTTTGACAAACCTTGATGTGGCTTAATAGTTCAAGCTTAAAAAACACAAATTAAATTAATTTAACACTGTTCCAAGTGATACTTAGCGTTTATTTTGCTTACTCTTATCACCTGTTTTCAGATCCTGATTTTGCTCAACTTCAAAGCTAAACACAGGTAACGACCAAGAAAATTTCAAGGCTGCAATACGTAGAGAAAAGCCTGCAATGAGGGTAATAATAATAGCGAGGGAGTCATCAATAGCAAAATACAGTAGTGTGAGATAGAGGCATGATGCAAATAAAGCAACCGATGCATAGAGCTCCTTGTGTAATACCAACGGTGTTTGTCGGCAGATAAAATCTCTCAGTAATCCCCCAAAAACCCCTGTTACAATGGCGGCGATCACACAAATAAGAGGATGTAGCCCCATGTCTATCGCTACACGCGTGCCGATAATACTAAAGACAATTAAACCAATGGAATCTAAGGTAATAAACAAACGATGATTACGTGCCACCCAAGGCGCAATCAGAGTGGTAAAGACCCCGGCAACACAAGTAATAACGATATACTCAGGGTGTTTTATCCAACCCACGGGGTGATTTCCTAGAATAATATCACGTACTGTTCCCCCACCAATCGCAGTAATGCTAGCAACAAACATGACACCAAACCAATCCATGTTTCTTCTTCCTGCCGATAAAGCGCCAGTCATCGCTTCCGCTGTGATACCGATAATATAAAGAATGGTTAATAACATAATGGTGTCTATTTATAAAAAATCGAATTGTAGATGAAATGGTTAAGTAAAAACATGATAAAACATCAATAATTAAGCCAATATAAAGCAATAATTCAAATTTAAGGCATAAAAAAAGGCATCCGAAGATACCCTTGTTACGTCAATTCCTGTCTTAAAATAAGAAAACTTATTTAGAAGCAAGTG
>NZ_ATUO01000101.1 GCF_000420245.1 Psychromonas hadalis ATCC BAA-638
ATCCATACTGATTTTGAACGTGGTTTTATCCGTGCAGAGCTTATTAGCTTTGACGACTTTATCGAGTTTAACGGTGAAGCAGGTGCTAAAGAAGCAGGAAAATGGCGCTTAGAAGGTAAGAAATATATCACTCAAGATGGTGATGTTATCCACTTCCGTTTTAACGTTTAATAACGACTTAGGATCGGCTTCAAAATTACTTGCGCTTTTGTTTTCAAAATAACCCGTCATTTAGGATTGGCTTCAGCATTACTTGCGATTTTTTTTAACATAGCCAGTCACTTAAGGCTTTTTGGAAACAATTTAGCGCAAGTTATTTTGTAACGATTCCTTCAGGCTTTTTGAAAACAATTTAACGCAAGTTATTGTGTAACGATTCCTTAGTGAAAATATAAAGGCAACCTCAAGGTTGCCTTTTTCATTAAGGTGCAAGCTCAATCCTATTACGACCATTCTCTTTAGCATGATACAACGCAGCATCAGCACGCTTTAATAAACGTTCAAAATTAGCATCTTCAGCGGTCAGTTTAGCCATACCAATACTCACGGTAACGTTTATGTTATGAGGGTTAAGTTTTGCTATTTTGTGTAAAATTCGTCTTGCTTTAAGCACCGCATCCGCTTTATTACATGGATCAAACATCACCACAAACTCTTCACCGCCAAAACGTGCTGCAATATCTTCACTACGATTATCAAGTACTAATAACGCTGAAACCTCTTTTAGTATCTCATCTCCCATCGGGTGCCCATAAGTATCATTAACCTTTTTAAAATGGTCTATATCTATCATCAACACCCATAAGTCATAATTATGTCTTAATGCTCTCGCTACTTTTTTAGTGGCCATATCAATAAGATAGTGACGATTATAAAGCCCCGTTAACTGGTCAAAAAAGGCCATTTTATTTAATTTATCATGCTGTAATTTCAGGGTAACATGGGTTTTTACGCGCGCAATCACAATTGCAGGACGAATAGGCTTAGTAATATAATCAACCGCCCCCAGTGCGAGCCCTTTCTCTTCATCATCGTCTCCTTGTAAACCAGTCACAAAAATAATGGGGATACCTTCCGTTTTTGGCGATGATTTCAAATGCTTGCAAACTTCATAACCGTTCATCCCAGGCATCTCAACATCTAAAAGAATAAGATCGGGATGTGGCTCAGTTTGTGCGATTTTCAAACACTGTTTACCATTGGTCGCGACTTTTACACGATGATTATCTTTTATACAGGCGGCTAAAACCTGCAAGTTTGTTGGTGAATCATCAACAATAAGTACTAATGCTTTATCAGCCATTTAATGCTTTCCTTTTTTATCTGTTTCTTTTAACAAAGTGATAATTTTTTCGGTAACATATTGTGCATTGTCCAAATCAAAAAGAGTGATCTTTTGCTGTAACTCATTCAATAACTCACCAACCTCAGTGCTATCATTACTTGCTATAAGTGGATTTAACTCTTCACTTTCAATGTAATCACTCTCATGCAAACGTTTATTGAGATCCATGAGAAAATCAACAATCTGCTTCTCTGTAAGTATAGACTCAGAACAACTTTCTAACTCACAGTTATCAATGTAAGCATTAAACTCATCAATAAGCGCCATGTAACTTGAATAGAGAGGATCAAAGGCAGATAAATAGTTTTGCTCTGCTTTTGCACATTTTTCAAGTTCAAAGCAGTAATGAGCAAGCTTCAAGGCACTTAAATTAGCAGATGCACCTTTAATGGTATGTGCTAACAGAGCAACCTCTTCTCTATTTTGCTCTTTTATTGCACACTCTAATTGCACTATTTTTTGGGGTATCTCTTCGATAAAAGTTTTAATCAATGAAATCAAGAGAGACTGTTTATTAACTAAACGCTGCAAAGCACTCTCTTGATGCCACGTTAATAGAGAGCCTTCAGACTCTACTGGCAATTTTGAATTGATCAGGGCTGAATGATTAACTGTTGTTTCTGTTTTAATGTTAAGCCACTGATAAAGCTTACTCTCTAAAATCTGTGGATCGATAGGCTTGCTAATATAATCATCCATCCCTGCCTGCAAGCATTTATTACGCTCTCCCTCCATTGCATTTGCCGTCATCGCAATAATAGGCATCGTTTTATACTGCTCTCCAGCATCACCCTGACGAATGCATTGAGTGGTTTGATAGCCATCCATAATAGGCATTTGGCAATCCATATAAATGAGTTGATAGGATTCATGTCCCTCGTTCTTTTTTAAAATATTGAGGGCTTGCAAACCATCTTCAGCAATATCAGCACTAAAACCAAACTCTTGTAATATACCTAATGCCACCATCTGATTAACTTTATTGTCCTCCACCAGCAATATTTTGATGGCTGATTTATCAAAGTTGATATTATTATGTTTTGTCTCTTGCGTTAATGAAGCTAGATAGTCGTGTGTAACAAGCGGCATCACCTGATCACCATTATCAATGACCACACTTAATGCTTTAAAAAGATCAGAAGTGGTCGCAGGTTTAGGGAAATAAGCATTAAAGCCCAGATCAGAGAAAAATTGGGTTTCATTTTGTGAGGCGATAGAGGTCATCATCACCAATTTCATATCATCAAACTGCTTATCACTGCGCAGTATTTTACCCAGCTCCGCACCATCCATTTCTGGCATCTGCATATCAAGTAAAGCAACATCAAAATTTTTCTTGTAGAGGGATACTTGCTGCCTGCAAAGCTCAAGTGCCAACTGACCATTATTGGCTTCCGTCACTTCCGCACCCCAGTGTTCTAACTGACCACGTAATACTTCTAAATTGGTTGGGTTATCATCCACAATAAGCAGTTTTAATTTACTGATATCAACTTCAGGTAATACACGTTGTGATTGCTGGCTGATTTGTAATTTTGCAGTGAAACTAAAAATACTGCCCTCTCCTAGCGTACTAGATACCTTTATACCCCCCCCCATCAATCGAGACAGTTTCTTACAAATAGCGAGGCCAAGCCCTGTACCACCATATTTACGTGTTGTTGATGCATCTACTTGTGTAAACGTTTCAAATAAATTCTCAATTTTATTATCTGGGACACCGATGCCCGTATCACTGACATGGCATTGCAGTAATAACTTATCTCCCTGCAACTCACTGGTCTCAACGCTAATTTTTATCGTGCCTTGATCAGTAAATTTTATCGCATTACTGACTAAATTAGTGGTAATTTGCCGTAAGCGGCCAGAATCACCTTTTACCATTGAGTGATCAATCGCAGTCACATCTAAAATTATCTCTACCCCTTTATCTTGGGCACGTAACGCCATTGTTTCACAAAGATCACCTAACATATCACGCAAGTTAAAGTCGATAATATCAAGCTCCATTTTACCCGCTTCTACTTTTGAGAAATCTAAAATATCATTAATTAACACCAGTAATGATTCTGCACTCGACTTGGCTAATCTGGCTTTATGTTTTTGATCAGCATTAAGTTCACTATTGAGTAATAACCCTAACATGCCTAATACACCATTCATGGGTGTGCGGATCTCATGACTCATACTGGCAAGAAATTCACCTTTAAGTTGACTACTTTGCAGGGCAGTTTCAGAGGCAGAGGTTAATAATTTATTCGCTTGGTCACGTAAAATAGCGTGACTAAAAAGCATCGCAACCTCTTCTAATAACTGAACTTTTTCATTATCTAAAGCACTATTTTCCTCGGAAAATAAGAGCAAGATACCAACTAAGCTATTATGTTGTGCTCCATTATCATCAAGTTCATTGATTAATGGCACAATATAATGGCCATGTACATTTTGCTCAGCACAGACTTTTTCATTACAAAAAGTATTAATTGCTAAGCCACTATTTTGCGCCCCCTGTTCACATAAAGAGAGCAACTGCTCATCGACTTGCTTACCCTCTAAAAAATTTCCCTCTTTAACAACAAGCTTAAAGTTCTGCTTATCCCGATCAAAAATAGCGAGGCAAGCCTTACGCTTTAAATTAAACGTGGGTAAATCAAGGAGGTGTAACAACCCGAGTGAAAGTTGTTTTTTTAATACATTTTGATGGGAAAATGCATGTGTGATTGCTAACTTAATCGTAGCGGTTTTGAAACGAGTTTGTTGTTGTTTTTCAAACGCTTTTTGCTTGGTAATATCTGTACGTATAGCGATATATTGTTGCACAATACCCTGTTCATTTTTATAGGGGGTAATAGTGGTTTCTACCCAGTATAATGACCCATTTTTATTGCGATTACATATTTTCCCATGCCAAACAGAGCCAGCAGCAATGGTTTTATACATTTCAGTAAAAAAGTGCTTGGGATGAGTGCCAGAATTAAGAATACGATGGTTTTCACCAATTAATTGATCATGGTTATAACCGCTAATTTCACAAAACTTATCATTCACAAAGGTAATAGTGCCGGCAGTGTCTGTGATTGCAACAATCGCATGCTGATCAAGTGCATATTGCTGACTTGATAACTCTGTCAATGCATTACGTAGTTGCTTATTACTTTTATTGATCGAACATTCTATTTCTCGTTGTTTATTAAGCATATTGTTAAAAGCATTGGCAAGTTGCCCTATCTCATTATTAACATCAATATCAACCTGTTGGTTATCCTTACCTAAAGCAACATTGTGACTCGCTACCGCCAACTTGTGCAATGGTGTAGTGATACGCTTGACTTGAATGATCACAATCGTAATGATGATGATAATAGAAAATAATAAGACAATCGCGACGGTTTCTGCCATCTCAGTGGTTGTTTTAAAGACCTCTTCACTGTCTATTTCACTGATCAATACCCAACGAACATTATTAATCACCACTGACTGATGGATACCAAATACATTTTTCCCTTCAGGTCCTAAGTATTCAAATACCACTTCCTTTTGATCATCTGGTTGCGCCCCATGACGATGCTCAGTTTGCCAAAGTTTAAATTGCTCGGTATCTATTTTACGTTTCAATACCGACTCTAAATCATTCAATATTGGGGTTCTTAGTAAAGCATCATCCGCGACTAAATAATGTGTTTGTGAAGAATTAACATTATCGCGGTGTATCATTCGTTCAAAAATACGATCAAGGCGCAATTGCATCGCAAAGACCCCGACAATTTCGCCATTCTCATCAATTAACGGTGCAGTGAGAAAACCAGAAAGCAGATTTTCGGTGGGGCTATAACGTCCAATATCAGAAAAAAGTGTATTACCCCCTTTAAGTGTACTAAAAACAGCCTTAGAAAATTTACTTTGGGACAACACACCGCTTATTAAATTATCACCTAAATCCAGTTCACTTTTTACAGTAAATAAAATATTACCTTGTATATCAATTAAAAAAAGATCATAAATATAATCATAGTTATTACTGAGATTAATCAGATCGTCCTGTAAACCATCAACTCTCAGTAACCAATCATAACTTTTTATATACTCTTTAAGCGGTTTGTTACTGTTATGCCATCCTTCGCTTATTTCATTTAATAACTTAATATTAATCTGTCCACGCGCTTGTACATTAATATCCATAAAGCGATACTCAAACCAGTTATTAATAAATTGATGGCTAGATTCTGAGCTTTGATAAAGTTTTTCAGCGGTAGCACTCACTAAGCTTTGTTTTGCTTGTTGATAATTAATCCATGAGGTAATACTCATCGGTACTAATGAAAGCAGTAAAAACCAAAAAATCAAATGACTAAATAACGATTTTTGTTTTCCTATATTCAATCTATTTTTTTGCATATTCACTCTCTTGATTAGGAATCGTTACACAATAACTTGCGCTAAATTGTTGTCAAAAAATCTGAAGTGACTGGTTATTTTGAAAACAAAAGCGCAAGTAATTTTGAAGCCGATCCTTAGTTGTCAAAACGATGGTCAGAAAACAGTTCAATATCAATCGACTTTTTTAAAATATCCGCCTCTAAAGCGAGATTCATAATTAATTTAAGACCTGCTTCATCAATATTTAAAGACTGGTAATTAATAACGCGTAAGTCAGGATCTAAACTTGCAATGATGGCATCACGAGTATGTTCAGGAATATGTTTTTGCACAATAATGACAATCTCATCAAGTGCTCTGCCTCCTATTTTTCGTGCCTGTTCAATATCTGTTCCTGCAATTTTTATGAAATCCATTACCTCTTTCGTGGCTAAATATTTATTTTTAATGGCTAAATCTGTTGCTAAAGCAATGCATTCAACATGACCATTCTCCCAAGGAAGCACATCTTTTGAGTACCAAGCAATATAACCAAATCCTCCTGTTTCAACGACATCAGCCCAAGGCAGTGACTGTTCAAAAGCAGCTGGGGTTGCTCGATTACTTTGACCTTTAATAAAAGCGGGGGCTTTAGGGGGGGCAATGGCAATCGCTTCAACGGGAATTTTATTATTTTTAGTCAATGTTAATTCTATGCCATAATTTTTAAGGTACTTATAAAGCACAACGCTGTGGGTAGAAAGTAGGTGTGGCATTGCTATCTGGGTGCTTTTTTTCCTTGATTGATGAAGTGCCTGAAGTGCGTATGCAACTTGTTTATCTGGTTTACGATTAATTCGTTTTTTAGGTAGGTCAATATTATCTTTAATCAGCTTATTTATTGCTAATGCATTACCATCACGATGCATCAACCCTATCCATTTAAAGTTAGGTTGCTTACTGTACATATCCATTGCAAGCGGGCTCATTACATAAGCCATATCCGCTTTTCCAGATTGAAAATAAGCACGTAATAGATCCCAATTTTTCATCTTTAAAATTTCAAAATTAGCATATTTCATCTGTTCTCTATAACGTTCATAGGCAACTAAGGCGGCATAGTGATCAGCAAGTGGGATATATAATGCTTTAATGGGTTGTTTAGCGTGTAGCGTAGCAGAGAAAGAGAGGGAAAAACTAAAAATCAAAATAAAGCACACTTTTAATAAAAAAGAGTGCCTCTTCAATACGTTACTTTGCATAAAATGCCCTAAGCCTATTAATGTAAAGTAAGCTTAGACTATTATTTAATATTAATTACAGCCTTACTAAACAATAAGTTAGTTTAGGCATCTAATAAATGACAAACTGATAAGCCGATCAAAGATTGCATTTTCTCTTGGCCCACTTTTTCATAAAAACGTTCAAAGCCTTTTTTAGCAAGTACTTTTCCTGATGTTTCGCCAGAAATTGCACCAATAAAAAACGTGATACAGTTTCTAAATTGTAAATTATCTAAAGCAACAATCCAACTATCCGTCAGTGATTGATCATTGGTAAAATCTAACGCTTCATCAATAAACGCTATAATCTGCCCCTGAAAAGCGCCCATCATTGCCTCTTTACTGGGTACGATACGTTGCACGCCACCTCGTGAAAGTCCGGTATGCTTAGCGATAGAGCCATAACTTATTGCTTCCCATCCTTTTGCCATGAAGATATCTACAATTGCTTGGTGGATGCGTTTCTCTGTTAATAACGCTTGTTTTTGCGTACTTTTAGCCATTTTTTATCACTTCCATTTGATAATATACCCATGTTACCTCAAGATCCTTTGTCAGGCACAAGCTCGGTAATCAGAACAAGGCGCAACATGAGGTAACCTATCGAAAGGTTAACTACGTTAACCTTCTAGCGGTCGGGTTAAAAAAACTTTAACCCTTTATTGTCATTCACTTTTTGAGTGTTGTAACGCAGGGCTGCCATGGTTTAACAAAAGGCGAGCTTGCGCCCCGTAGGGCAAGGCAAATTGCATCTTGAAGTATCATGAGTATATAAGGTTAAATTAATCGGTGCATAATTCAACTTGCACCCCTTTTTCTTTTAATCGTTGCAATATTTTATTCTCTGAATGCGAATCTGTCACGAGTAAATTGAGTTTATTACTGTCACACACTTTATAAGTGCCCATTTTCCCCAATTTTAACGATGATCCTAAGACAATGACTTGCTCAGATTGTTCAATAATTGTTGCTAATGTTTCCGCTTCATCAAGGTGATTAATGCTCAGCCCTTTGTTGGGATGTAATGCACACACGCCTAAAAAACAGCTATCAAAATGTATTTTTTGTAACATCGCATTGGTGGTTGCACCTAGTGCCATCACTGCAGGTTTAAATATTTTTCCACCTAATAAAATAAGCTCAATATTATCGTGATACATTAATTTTGTCGCCACCAACGGACTCGGCGTCACCACAGTAAAATTAAAGTGCGTGGGCAAGTTCATCGCTAACTGTAAACAGGTAGTGCCCGAATCGATTAAAATAGTTTGATTCGGTTTTATAAATTGAATGGCAGCTAACGCGATGCGTTTTTTAAGTGGATCAACTTCATCTTGGCGTTCACGATACGCGCTAGTCTCTAATTGTAATGGTAACGCACCACCATGCACACGACGTAATAACGCTTCTTCATCAAGCTGTTTTAAGTCACGTCGAATGGTATCTTCAGAGACATTTAACGTTTGGCTCAGTTCTGCCGCATAGACTCGACCCTGCACACTGAGTATGTCTAAAATCTTATTATGCCTTTCTTGCTGTAACATCATCAACCCTATATTGTTTATCTAACACACTATAACCCGCGCCACTGTTTTTGTGCACATGGATTTGGTGATTAATACGCTCTTTTAATGCCTCAACATGAGAAATAATACCAATCAACTTACCCGTTGAGTTTAATCGCTCTAACGCATCAAGTGCCATCGATAGGGTATTTTCATCTAACGTACCAAAACCTTCATCTAAAAATAGCGATTCTATTTGTGTTTTATGGCTCACTAAATTAGAAAGTGCCAATGCTAACCCTAAACTAACCAAAAAGCTCTCCCCACCAGAAAGGGTTTTCACATCACGCACACTGTTTGCTTGCCAGCAATCAATCACTTGTAATGCAAGTTCCTCATCCATATTACGTTTTAGCTGATAACGTTGGTCTAAGTTTGCCATTTCGCGGTTAGCAAGCACGATCAGATTATCCAGTGTTAACCCTTGCGCGAATTTTCTAAATTTACTGCCATCGGCCTGACCAATTAGTTTATTTAATAATGCCCAATTATCAGCGCTCTGTTTGAAATCTTGCTGTTTCTTCTGTAATTGTTGCTGTTTTTGTTTATTACTTTGATCAGTTTGTAGCAGTGCTTTTTTAGCAATTAATAACACATTACTTTCCGCTTCTTTGCCTTGGATAAGCATTAATTGATCTGTTAGTTGTTGCTGATTTAATTGATATAACGATTCTTTTTGCTCACTTTTTTTATGCTCAACTTGCTGTTTTTTAATACCTAAAAGTTGAGTTTCCTTAGTAATAACATCCTTTTTCACCTCTGCTTGCTGGGATTGTAAAAGGGCTAGCTCACTTTTACTCAAGCAACCGTTTTCAAACTGACTCTGATCAGTGAAAATACTCTCAGATAACTGAAAATCAAACTGCTCAGAGGCACTATTTAACGCAATACAGATCACTTTTTTAGCCTCTTTTAGACTCTTAATGGCGCCTCGCCCTCCCTCAAGTTCTAAACTGATGCTAACAACTTGTGCTTTAACCTGTTCAAGATTTTCTTTTGCAACGTGTAATTGTAGGTCATAGCCTTGCTGTAACTGCTGACTACTTTGTGTTGAAAAGCATTTTAACCGTTGTACCTGCAAGCTGTTTTTAGCTTCATTTAACTGCTGCAACTCTTTTTTTATCTCATTAAACAGTGCTTCATTGTGTGCAAGCGACTGCGTTTTTAACCGCTCCTGCTGCGCAAGCTCGGTGATAGAGTCCGTTATTTGTGATTGTTCAGAGGTTAACTGAATAAGCTTTTCAATTCCCTGTTTTTGCGCATCTAACCAGCGTTGTGGTGAGTCAAAGAGTGATTCAAGCAAACTATTGTCAACTATCTCTGTTGCGATATCTGTTTTTAATCGTGCAATTTCATTCTCAAGTATTGATAACTGATCCGTTAACTGTGCACAGAGCACAGTGCTTGATTTTTGCTCTGCCTGTGCACGATTTAAAGCTTGAGACGTTTCATTTAATTGCTTTATGAGCCCCTCTTTTTGAAGCTGTAAAGGCAGGCTTTGGGTGGTGATTAATTGTAACGATTTTATCTGTTTAGCAAGCTGTTCTATTTCTGGTGTTATGCACTCATTGTGCTCAGTGAGTTGCGCATAACTGTCAGGCAGATAGGTTAATTGTAGAGATTGAGCGTAACGACTTTGCAACCAACTTTGTTTAAGTGATGCTATCTCATCTTGAGATAAACAATGCTTCTCGGTTAATTGCTTTATCACTAACACTGACGCACTGATATTGCCTCTTAACTGATCATACTCTGCACGTTTTTTAATTAACCGTTCACTTTTTTCTTGTAAGCGTAACATTGTGCTTTTGAGATCCAGTGGTTTATGCTCTGCAATTGCAGGGTGCTCAAGCGATCCACAAAGTGGGCAGGGTTTATCTTTCTTTAACTGCAACTGCAGATCTTGCACACTGCGCAATAGGTTATCTTGTTTGATTAAGGTGTTTAAGTCTGCTTCCTCTGTCGATAACTGTTTACCCTCTTTTTCCAGCACGATTAATTGCGTCTTATCTTGTTGTAAGCGACTATTTTTCTGTGTTACCTCTGTTTCAATCTCGCGGTTACCCAGTATTGTTTTATCTAACGATTGCGTTAATGCCAATAAACTAATAAGCGATTCTTTGCTTTGATAAAGCATGGTCAACCGTTCGTTGGCGTTTTCCCCTAGGGTGGTTAATAGTTTCTCTTTTTGCTCTGTATAAATAATTAAATTTGACTCCACCTCTGTTAACTGTTGTTGATAGCCGAACAACGCCATTTTAATCTGTTGATGCAATAACCCTTTTTGTTGCGTATTATTGTTAACCTCAGCGAGCTGTTTCATTAATTGTTGAGACTTGTCAGCGTCATTTTTATAACTTTTTAAGTGGAGTTCAACCACGGTTAGCTTTTCAGTTGCAATGATTGTTATTTGCTTTTCACGTAGTCGATTTTCAACTGTTATCAATTGTGTTTGTTGCTGTTTTAATTGTTTTTTTGTATGAGTAAGTGTTTTAGATGCTTGCTGTTGACTATTTTTTTGCAACTCAAAAGTGGGTGATTTTTCAGCTAATAGTTTTTCAAAGTTGGCGATTTCATTGTCCATCGGAATTAACTGCTCAGTTAACCGAGTCAC
The DNA here is from genome assembly GCF_000420245.1 of Psychromonas hadalis ATCC BAA-638. Taxonomy (GTDB): domain Bacteria; phylum Pseudomonadota; class Gammaproteobacteria; order Enterobacterales; family Psychromonadaceae; genus Psychromonas; species Psychromonas hadalis. The sequence goes on from NZ_ATUO01000101.1 coordinate 11,164, forward strand.
CTGCTGCAAATAAACCTTTTGCGCCTCTTGTTGCGCGACTAACAGTGTCGCAGAGCGCTGTTCGCAATCCGTTAACTGCTCTTTTAATTGCACGTCCTGTTTTTCTCGCACGATTATCTGAGTGTCATTACTTTTAGATAGCTTTTTTTGTTCATTAAGCGAGGAAAAAACAGGAAGAATGTGCAACGCTTGTTGCGCAGCCAGCATTTTATTTTCGTCAAGTTTAAAGTCAATTAAACGCTGTTCTGCTTGTTGCCATTGTAAAATGGCATCCTGACACTGTTTATTAAGGCGTGATGCTTCATGTTGCCATAACAGTGCTTTTTCAATACTTTTTATCTCAAGGCGTTCACTGTCAGTTGTTATTTGCAAAGCATCAATATGAGAGTGTAACTGCTCTAGTTGATCTTCATCTAACAGATCTAACAGATCTGACTGGCTCGTTAATAGTGCAAGTTGCGCTTGCACCTCTTTATTACGCTCAAAAATATGTTGCGAAATTTGTGCGTATATTTCTGTTCCTGTTAACTCCTCTAAAAGCTCAGCTCTATCTTTAGCCGTGGCATTTAAAAAAGCAGCAAAGCCACCCTGTGCCAATAACATCGATTTAGTAAAACGTGAAAAATCCAGCCCCGTCAAACTGATCACTGTTTTTAAGACTTCACTACTTTTAGTGCAGAGAATATCCCCGTCTATCTCCGCTAATTCACAAATAGGCGCTTGCAATCTTCCGTCGTTTTTATTACGTGAACGCTTTTGCGCCCATGAAACACGGTAGCCTTTTCCTTTTACACTAAATTCAACTTCGGCGGCACAATTCGCTGTGCCACGCGTCATCAACTCATTTTTACTCTGTGTCAGTTTATCAAGACGTGGTGTTTGCTGATAAAGCGCCAAACAGATAGCATCTAGCAGGGTACTTTTTCCTGCCCCCGTATGCCCCGTTATGACAAACAAACCATTATCGATAAAGGCTTGATCCTGAAAATCAATTTTCCATCTGCCTTTTAAAGAATTTAAGTTTTCAAACTGTAGCGATAATATTTTCATGATGTTCGTTCCAGTTCAGCCACTGTTTGCTGAAAGAGCATTTTTAATTCTGTTTTCTGAAGCTCTGTTAACACCTCTTCACAATCTAAGCGATACTGAAATAGATCAAGGGGTGTTAGCGTTTCTAATGTCTCAACATGTTCAGATTGCCACTGGCTATTTTCATCTATTTTAAGGCTACTGATTTTTAATATCTCAACAGGTGTGGATGCCACTAAACTATTTAATTCTACTTGCAGATCTGCACGATAAAATATTTCGTCAATTTTAACCTCTACCCAAACAGATTGTTTAGCTTCTATTAAGGAGCTCAGTTCTTTTTTTACTGCACTTAAATCTCCTTTAATAACCACCATTTTTTGAAAGTTAGGAATAGGGGTTTGAGAAGTATTAAGCTCACTATTGTTGCTGAACTCTACGATGACCACACTCTTTTCATGTTTTGCCTCATCAAAGCTGAGTGCTATCGGAGAACCGCTATAACGGATATGTTCGCTTTTCTGCACTTTTTGCGCACGATGAAGATGCCCTAGTGCGATATAATCAAACGCTGGAAATAGTGAAGCAGGAAAAGCGGTCAGTGTCCCAATATAGATATCACGCACTGACTCTGAAACAGAGCAACCCACCGCCGTTAAATGGCCCGTTGCGATGATAGGGCTATTTTTATCTGTTGTTTGTAATTTTGCTAACTGATAAATATCTTGATAGGTTTTTGTTATGCCTTGTTGTAAGTTCATCTGTTTTTGCTCTGCAGAGCTTCCCGCTTCACTGGACATCACATCCGTTGCCCGTAAAAAAGGCAACGCACAAATAATCGCTTCATCCCCCTGTTTATTGCTTACTTTAACCAAGTGTTCACTTAAATCGTCACTCAGGCCAGCAAGTACCGACACGTTTAATGCCTTTAATAGTATTTTACTTTCATTTAAGACCGCAACACTATCATGATTTCCCGAGACAATTATCAGTTGTGTGCAACCAGATTTTTGTAACTTAACAATGAAGTCACTGTATAATTTACGCGCGTAAGAGGGAGGAGACGCACTATCAAAAATATCACCCGCAACAATTAACGCATCGATTGATTGTGCGACAACGGTTCCGACCAGCCAATTTAAAAAAGCCAAATGTTCCGATTCACGGCTCTTCATCATAAAGTATTGGCCTAAATGCCAGTCTGAGGTGTGTAATATTTTCATCTATACGCTCATCAATTAATTGAGTCAGTAGTTTAACAACTCCATCATTGGAAAACTGTATTTACTTATTTAAAAGAAAATAGCTTAGTAAATTAGCAATTTAAGCTTGAAATAAGATCAACTTGTTTGACAAATAAGCAAACGGCATAAAATCCACTTTTTTTATTAAAAAACAGTTGACGAGTGTAGGTGAACTCCGCATAATGCGCCCCATCGAGACAACGACTGGTTAAACAGTTTGAGTCAAGATAAAGCAAAATGGCTACATAGCTCAGTTGGTTAGAGCACATCACTCATAATGATGGGGTCCCTAGTTCAAATCTAGGTGTAGCCACCATTTGCTTTCTGCGGAAGTGGCGGAATTGGTAGACGCGCTAGATTTAGGTTCTAGTATCGTAAGGTGTGAGAGTTCAAGTCTCTCCTTCCGCACCATTCTTTCTTAATAGAAAGAATTACCAAAGCGAAGACAACGCTTAACAATCACAGTTGGGATATCGCCATTCGGTAAGGTATCGCGAGGTTTTAATATAGGATCTCGGGATTAAGAATGACGAATTTCAAAGCGAAGACAACGCTTAACAATCACAGTTGGGATATCGCCAAGCGGTAAGGCACCGGGTTTTGATCTCGGGATTCAGAGGTTCAAATCCTCTTA
>NZ_ATUO01000102.1 GCF_000420245.1 Psychromonas hadalis ATCC BAA-638
TTTTAAAAACAAAATCGCAAGTAATGTTGAAGCCAATCCTTAGGTGATGATGATTTTGTTGAAAAATATCAATTAATGCTTGATGATCTGAGTGGTGATATATCTGAGATCCCTTTAAAGCAACGTCGTATTTCTCCTCAGCCTTTGTTACAATACGAGCAGGAAGCAATTATTAATGCCTACTGTTCAGGTGGTTATACGCAAAAGCAAATTGGTGATTTTTTCGGTTTGCATTATTCACAAATTAGTCGAATTGTAGCAAAATACAAGACCTGACCCTATTCGGATAAATCCAATGCCTAAAATAAAAGTACTTATTTGTACTGGCTTTCACAGAAGCGCTACCTCCGCCACTGCTAATTATTTAAATAATGCCGGCCTAGATTTAGGTTCAAATTTAATGGTCGGTAATATTAGTAACGTTAAAGGACATTTTGAAGACTGGGACGCTGTTTTATTGCATGATGAACAGCTGGTCGATAGTACAACAAGTTGGCAGTTTCATGATGAATGCGAATTAAGCCCTGAGCCAAACTTTCTTTCTGGCTATATTAAACAACGCAGTGAGCAGAATTTACCATGGGGAGTAAAAGATCCTCGTGCTTGCTTATTTTTAAATGAATGGAAAAAGGCATTAGGTGATAGTGGGTACTACCTTTTTGTTGTTAGACACTGGAGTAGTTGCATTGAGTCTCTTTTACATCGCCATAGCCGTGATTTAGCATATGCCTTACCGGAGTTGGATAGAGATTCTATAGGGGCTCAGTTTTGGATTCAACCTGAGTTGGCCGCCAAAATGTGGTTGGCTTATAACAAGCGTTTAGTTAAATTTGCAAAAGAAAACTCTGATTTAACTTTAGTTGTCACTCAACGTGCGGTGTTTGAAGGTGTGCCCATTATTGAAACTATTAATAACAAATTTGGTTTTGACCTAGACGAAAATGTTGAATCACCATTTGATGCCTCTTTATTTAGAGATAAAGCGAGCAAAACTGTTTTCTCTCAATTATCACGCTCGCTACAAGTTAAATTAAACGCAGTTTGGGCTGAACTACTCGATCTTGTTACTTTTAAATCTGATGATGAATCACCAATTATTGTGGCTGAATTCATTGATAATGAGCTCTCTGAGCTTGTGACTACACAAATAGAAAAAATTGTAGTTGAATCTTTAAGTAATGTAACTGAGTCTGTTGAAACCGATAAGCAAAGTACCGTTCCATATACGAAATGGCAAACTGATCTGAGCGAGCTAGCGGAACCTGCTGAGGTGGTGAGTTACCTTGATAAAACGCCAGCAAAGATGATTAATGAAATTGAACCTAATAATTGGCTCGCTATTGTTGATGGTCAATTTTCATTAAATGGGCAGGTGTTACTATCAATTGCTAAGCTATCAATGAGAATGAAAAAATATGAGTTAGCGATTAATTATTTTCAAAAAGCAGTTTCTGTTGGGGTTTATTTTCCCTATGTTGATATGATGATAGCGCAATGTAAGCAAGCACTTGAGCAATGTAAAGAAGCTGAATTTTTCTTTAATAAGGCGATTAAAGCTAACCCGAATAATCCAGTGTTTTACACAAACTATGCAAAGTTATTGGTGACTCTTAGACGTACTCAAGAAGCGAAGCAACAATTTGAATTAGGTATGAAAAAGGGGCCTAATCAGCCTTTTTGCTTGGTTGCGTATTGTGATTTTTTATCTAAAGAAAGTGAGCTAAATAAAGCTATTTTTATTGCTGAGCAGTTTATTATAGAAAAAGAGCATCCGTCAGTGCAAAACCTATTGGCCCGTTTGAGGCTTCAGCAAAATGCTGAGTCAGGTAAGCAATATTATAGATCGCAGGTGGCTGATAAATTGAAAGATAAAGATACTATCGATTGGTTGGCTAAAAGTTGCTTACTTATTGATTCCAGTATCGCAGAGCAAGACTTTATAAACCGTTGTTTAGGCCATTGGAAACTGTTAAATGATAAATAAACTCCTCTATTCTCTTCGGTTTAAACTTCGAAAAATAGATTGGCTAGCGCGCTTCTACCGACAATATATTCTTCGTATTCCTTTTGACTCTGAAATGTTTGTTGCTGAATATACACAGGTGAAAAATAGTAACGATCTTGCGCTATCGTTATTGCCACTTGTTGTATTTAATTGCTTGGGATTAAAATCGTCAGATAAAAGTTTGGATGTCCAGTTTTTATTGTGATATATCTGAAATCCCTTTAAAGCAACGTCGTATTTCTCCTCAGCCCTTGTTACAATACGAGCAGGAAGCCAATAGCCAGCATGAAGCAATTATTAATGCCTACCGTTCAGGTGGTTATACACAAAAGAAAATGGGTGATTTTTCCGGTTTGCATTATTCACAAATTAGTCGAATTGTAGCAAAATACAAGACCTGACCCTATTCGCATGCTATTCGCACGGTTAATTGTCCCTAGTGTTTCAGATAGAATTTTTAATGAGTAGAAAAATGATAAATAGATTTAAAAAAACGTTAACTAAGCAAAAAACACAGCTGATGACCATTGATAAAAGTAATTATATTGGACGAGTTGATGAAATGTTCTTGCCACTAGTGCGTGGCTGGGCCGGTTGTAAGGATAGTACTGAGGTGCACTGGGTTAAAATCACTAAAGGTGAAGAGTGCCAAGTGGTGTTAGCGAACCAATCTCGTGCCGACGTCCTTAAAGCTGGTTTGTTAATGTATGAAAATTGCGGATTTAGTGCCAAATTTTCAGATAATAATATCGCTCAAGCGCATATCGAAATATTAGTGTCTGTTAAGCCTGTATCTCATAGTCAACCGAATTATAAAAATCGTAAACTGTTTTTATTGCATATTCCTAAAACCGCAGGCAGCTCGGTAAATCTCAGCTTGCAAAATCAGTTAAAGGCAGAGCCAACCTATACCCATATTGAAGGGGTACCTGACAGCTGGCAGAAGTTGTTAGATGCTCGTTTTTTGTCAGGACATATCACTTATCCGGTCTATGAAAAATCGTTTGCATCGGCTAATTTTATTCTTGCTGCATTTTTTCGGCAGCCTTATCGGCATTTGGTTTCACATCTAAATTGGGTGCGGCACCTAATGGAGCCAGAAAAGAAAGAATTTTTATTAAGTCACCCTTTGGTAGTACAGCAGATAGCGGATAAATTATCTGCTTTGAATTTTACTTCCATTGCTACTTGGCAGCAGTTTGTTAAACAGCTACAACCTGTACAGTATGGTTTATTTGATAACTTACAGGTTCGATATTTAGCCGACATAAAACCGTCAGAAAGGGTCAATGAACAGCATTTAAAACAAGCGTTAAGCCGCTTGAAAAACATTCAGTTAGTGGGTATCGCTGAAAAGTTTAATGAATCAATGGCGGTTATTCACCAAGCGATGGGCTTTGATGCGCCAGTTGAGCGAAATGTTCGTAGTAATGTGAATAGTTTTAGTTATGGTGCAGATTCTTCAGATGTTGATTTTCAACAAGCGGTTGAGCCTTTAGTTAAATTTGATCGACTTTTATATCAACAGGCATTACTGCAATTTTCACAACAACAGATCAAGTTTGCACAAGGGTAATCGTGTGAAATTAAAGCAAATATTGTCATATAAGACCAAGCAAAGACTTAAAAATCTTAAACCGCTATATGCGTTGTATCATCGTTTTGTTGCCTGGAAAATGACTAAGGCGCGTTATAATCCGTATACACATTGGGTAAACCATATTGAACCGCATTTGTGGCAAGCGGTTGTTGATGATCAACAAATGCTTATCTCTATTGTTGTGCCTATTTATAACCCGCCAAAAAACTTTTTGAAAAAATGTGTCGATTCGGTACTGGCGCAAACCTACGACAATTGGCAATTGGTACTGGTTGATGATGCATCGACCGATGTTCGGGTAAAACGTTACTTGAAAACCTTGTCTGACCCTAGAATTAAGGTCATTTATGCGAAACAAAATGGTCATATTAGCCAAGCGACGAATATGGGTATTGAGGTGTGTGAAGGGGATTTTATTGCTTTGTTAGATCACGATGATTTATTGGCGCCACAAGCCTTAAATGAAGTAGTGGCGGCTATAGTAGCTAATCCAAACTGGCAATGGTTATACAGCGACGAAGATTTTATTAATGAAAGCGGTGCACGTGTTGCTCCGCATTTTAAATCTGATTGGAATCCCTACTTACTACATGCGCATAACTATATAACGCATTTCTCTGTTTATAAGTCTGATTTATTAAAAACACTTAAAGGCTGTCGGCTTGGTTTTGAGGGCGCTCAAGATTATGATCTTGCTTTACGTACTTCAGAAATTGTACAGGCTTCTCAAATTGGCCATATCACAAAAATACTTTACCATTGGCGTATGCATGCAGAGTCTACAGCTTTAAATAGTGATGCAAAATCTTATACTGTTGCCTTAGGTAAAAAAGCCTTAACTGAACATCTGCAGCGTAAATCTATTAGCGCGGTTGTTGACTTTGGCAATCTAGATAATTATTTTCATGTTCAATATAAGCCTAAGCAGTGGCCTAAGGTTTCAATTGTTATTCCTACTCGTGACCATAAATCGGTACTTGAAACCTGTGTTTCAAGTTTATTGTCTAAAACAGATTACCCCGATTATGAAATTGTTATTATGGACAATCAAACATCAGATATTGATGCATTAAGTTATTTGTCTGCGATAAATAACTTAAAAAATATAAATGTTTTTAAGCACGATAAAGTTTTTAATTATTCTGAGATAAATAATGTAGCCGTAGATAAAGCGAGTGGTGACGTTGTTGTTTTATTAAATAATGATACCGAGGTGATTAATGCGTCTTGGTTAAAAGAGTTAGTTGGTTTGGCGATGCAAGCTGATGTTGGTTGTGTTGGTGCTAAGTTATTATACCCTGATCAAAGTATTCAACATGCAGGCATTGTGATGGGCTTAGGTGGTTACGCTGCTCACTCTCATCGTCGCACGCCCGAAGGTTCAAATGGCTATTTTAATCGGCCTCATATAAACCAAGTCATGTCAGGTGTCACAGGCGCTTGTTTAGCTATCCGTAAAGAAACTTATCAATCAGTTGGTGGGTTAGATGAGAAGTATAAAGTTGCTTATAACGATGTTGATTTTTGTTTAAAGGTAAAAGACGCAGGTTTTTATAACGTATATTGTGCTCATGCCCAGTTATACCATTATGAATCAAAAACACGTGGCGATGACGCTGAAACTGCTGAAAAAGTGCAGCGTTTTGATAAAGAAAAAGGCTTTTTACTAGAACGCTGGCACGCAGAAATTGAACACGATCCCTATTACAGCCCGCACTTAACTCGAGATGCTGAAGATTTTACTATACGGTTGAGGTATTGAGAGAAAGACACAAGGGGAAAAGGGCTCGATTTCGGCCAAATGAACGCCGGAATGGCGGTTAATGGGTTTTGGTGCATTATCTAATAAGTGGATGCCGTCAGGTTCAGGTCTTGAGTTTTTCGTTTTATTTAATTCGTTAATTTGGAAAAGTGTGCTGAGGTCAAGTCTTGTATTTTGAATATTGACTCAATCTAAACTAGGTTTGTTATATCAATATCTATTTTAGGTTACTGTGATGAGTCGTCCTTTACGTTTAGAGTTTTCAGGTGTGCTTTATCATATAATACCAATTCGCCTGTTTTTACTGCTTTAAATTACTAATGCCTGCATTGCATTTAATCGTAATAGCCTGCTATTACTCAATCATGTGGCTTGACCTTAGTAATTTACCTTGCGTAAAGCCTGATCATTATATTAAGCAGAATGGTATAACTTCACGCGATAATGAGTGTAGTGGTATAGTAATTTTGGCCACTTAGTTTAGTTAGAGGTGATATATTTTGAAGATGGTGATTTTGTTGAAAAATATCTGTTAATGCTTGATGATCTGAGTAGTGATATATCTGAGATTCCTTTGAAGCAATGTCGCCTCTTTCCTCAACCATTGGTGCAATGCGAATAGGAAGCTAATAGCTAGCATAAAGCAGTTTTTAATACTTACCGTTCAGATAGTTATATACAAATAAAATCAGTGATTTTTTTGGTTTACATTATGCACAAATTAGTCTGATTGTAACAAAATACAGACCTTATTTGGATATTTATTTACTTAACTATTTGAATAGTAGAGGTTCTCTACTAAGGTAGAGAGACTATTGTGAAAAGGGAGGTTCAATGCAAATTTTACATCATGGTGCAGTTAACGGAGTGACTGGCTCCTGTCATCAGTTACTGATTAATTCTGAAAATAGTTTGTTAGTGGATTGTGGTTTATTTCAAGGCGCTGAAACTTCTGGTCGGGGTGATGATGATTTATTGAGTATCGAGTTCGATATTTCCTCTGTTCAAGCATTACTCGTTACGCACTGTCATATTGACCATGTTGGTCGTATTCCTTATTTACTTGCTGCTGGATTTAGTGGCCCTATTATAACGACTGAAGCATCGGCTGCTTTATTGCCGATGGTGATTGAAGATGCTTTGAAGGTTGGTGTAACACGTAATCGTTCTATTATTACTGCGTGTTTATCACGTTTGAAAAAGCAACTCGTCGCAGTGCCTTATAAAAAGTGGTTCAATGTGCGTTTGCAAGGTGCTGTTAAAGCAAAAGTAAAATTTCAACCCGCAGGACATATTCTTGGCTCGGCTTATATCGAAATAGATGTTAAACCTATCAATGAAAAGTCTAAACGCATTGTCTTCTCTGGCGATCTTGGTGCAACTTATTCCCCTTTGTTAGCTTCCCCTAAAAGTCCTTATAAAGCTGATATTGTTGTTATTGAAAGTACCTATGGTGATAAAAACCATCAAGGTAGAAAAGATCGCGCTAAAAGCTTACAAAGGGTGCTTGAAAAGGCTGTTGCCGATAATGGGGTGGTGATTATTCCTGCTTTTAGTATTGGTCGTACTCAAGAATTGTTATATGAACTTGAGCAAATAGTAGGGCGCGCTAAATTTAATAAGCTTTCTGATATTGAGGTGATTGTTGATTCTCCGATGGCCGCTAAGTTTACGAAGCATTATCAAACATTTCAAGCCCTCTGGGATGCAGAAGCTAAACGTCGTGTTAAACAAGGCCGTCAGCCTTTAAACTTTGATAGTTTGTATACGGTGGATACACATGATGAGCACATGCAAACGATTGAATATTTAGTTAAGCGTAATAAACCCGCGATTGTCATTGCTGCCAGTGGTATGTGTAGTGGTGGTCGTGTGGTGAATTATCTGAAACGGTTTATTAGCGAGCCCACGGCTGATGTTTTATTTGTAGGTTATCAAGCACAAGGAACATTAGGGCGAGATATTCAAAAATATGGCCCCCGTGGTGGTTATGTTTATATTGAGGGACAGAAATTGGATGTTAAGGCCGGGGTTTTTACTATCTCGGGTTATTCTGCTCATGCTGACCAATCTAATTTGGTTAATTTTGTTAAGCGTATTCGCCACAAACCAGAGAAGGTCATTATTGTGCATGGTGATGCTGATGCGAAAAATGCACTTAAAGCGAAATTAGAGCGGGAAGGGATAAAGGCAGTTATCGGGCGGTAAGACGTTTAGGAAGGTGAAAAATAAGCTAGCAGTTAGTTCAAAACCAAAAGTCAAAAGCGATTCACACGAAGGCACGAAGGAAAAGGAAGTTAAAAATAAGCTGTTAGTTATTCGGCTTTCATTTTTTAGTCAATTCAATAGCAGATAGTAGACATAATGATAAAACTACAAAACCTCACTAAATATTACCCCTCTGATTTGGGTAAGCAGTATATTTTTAGAGATATTAACTTCACCATTCCAGAAGGGCGAAATATTGGTATTTTGGGCTCTAATGGTGCGGGTAAATCTACGCTGTTCCGTATTTTAGCGGGCAGTGAATACCCTAATAAAGGTAAAGTGGTTACTGATAAATCTATCTCTTGGCCTGTGGCATTAGCAACGGGTATTCACCCGCAAATGACCGGTCGTGAAAACACCCGTTTTATTGGTCGTGTTAATGGGGTTGCAGATTTAGATGAGTATGAAGATAAGGTGAAAGATTTTGCTGAATTAGGGATAAAATATGATTTGCCTGTATGCACTTACTCAAGTGGTATGCGTTCACGCCTTGCGTTTGGTTGTTGTATTGCGATTGATTTTGAAATATATCTGATTGATGAAGCAACTTCTGTTGGCGATCAAAAGTTTCGTAAAAAAGCACGTCAAGCGCTCTTAGATAAAAGTAAAATAGCAAATGTAATCATGGTCAGTCATGATATTAAAGAGATTGAAGAGTTTTGTGACAGTGCAATTATTTTACATGAAGGAGAGCTTGCTTTTTATCCTGATCTGCAGGAGGCGATACAAATTTACAAGGGATTATAAGTTTGAAAGCTTTAAGCGGAAAGGTGAGAATGTGATAAAGTTCCAATTGATGTGAAGCTGACAGTTTAAGGTCGATTTTTTGCTCATTGGCTTGCACTGTTGGGCGGATTATCTTTTTCATTGCTTTGAGGATACATACGATTTATGAGCCTGCCTATTTTCTACTCTTCACAAGGATTACAGTCTTTGACTTTATCTATTGAAGTGCTTTCATCAGCTTGTATTGATAAGGAGTATTCTGATCAGCAGCGCGCTTATTTGTGCCGTGCATTTGCGGATAGTTATCAGCAGTTATTAATAGGTTTTAAAAGATACCTAAATTTACATGGTTTTGTGGTGTGTTCTTCTAAAAGTATTTTACAGGCTGCATTTAAGGAAAAGTTTATATTGAGTGAAGAGTATGAAACTTTACTTAAAGCCATTGATTTTTCAAAAGTGTTAGCAGGCAGTTACGATGATGAAATGGTATTATCACTTGAGCTGTTAATTGAAGCCGAATATGCGCCTACTGTTATCGATATTACTAAACGAATGGGTGTACAAACATCATAATTCACTGCCCAATTAATGAAAAAAATTCTATGTTATCGCTTTGTTTTTTCAATATGTTCAATTGAATGATTAACTAATAGAATTCATTGATGCATAATTCATATTAACTCTATCATGTAATCGCAAAGGAAAATCATGAACAAAAATAGATTAACTCACCTGAAAGCCTTAGAGGCTGAGTCAATTCAAATTATGCGCGAAGTGGCTGCAGAATTTGATAATCCAGTAATGCTTTATTCAGTTGGTAAAGATTCTTCGGTTCTTTTACATTTAGCACGTAAAGCTTTTTATCCAGGAAAGCTTCCCTTTCCTTTATTGCATGTTGATACGAATTGGAAGTTTAAAGAGATGATTGCGTTCCGCGATAAGGTAGCGGAAAAATATGACCTTGACCTGATTGTTCATAAAAACCCTCGGGGCATCGAAATGGGTATTAGCCCGTTTGAACATGGTAGTGCAAAACACACTGATATTATGAAAACAGAAGGTTTAAAACAAGCATTAGATAAATATGGCTTTGATGCCGCTTTTGGGGGGGCACGTCGTGATGAAGAGAAGTCCCGTGCTAAAGAGCGTGTTTACTCTTTTCGTGATAAAAAGCATCGTTGGGATCCTAAAAATCAACGTCCTGAGCTGTGGAATATCTACAACTCTAACGTTGATCGTGGTGAAAGTATTCGTGTATTCCCTCTTTCTAACTGGACTGAACTTGATATTTGGCAGTACATCTATCAAGAAGGTATTGAGATGGTGCCACTCTATTTTGCTGCAGAGCGCCCCGTTGTGGAACGTGATGGAGCGTTGATCATGGTTGATGATGAGCGTATGCCAATCGAGGAGGGGGAAGAGGTGAAGATGAAGATGGTGCGTTTCCGCACATTGGGTTGCTATCCATTAACGGGCGCTGTTGAGTCTCAAGCTACGACATTACCTGAAATTATTCAAGAGATGTTATTAACTAAGACATCTGAGCGCCAAGGCCGCGTTATCGATAATGATTCAGCTGGCTCAATGGAGAAGAAAAAGATGGAAGGGTATTTCTAAGCGAAGCTTAGAAAAGAAGCTTTCGGCTATCGGCTATCGGCTGCCAGCTATCAGTACTTCAACTTATCGAGAACGCTTATGAATTTTGAAAAGTTAGAGGTATGGAAAAGGTCTGCACGTTTATCAGCAGAGTTGTATAAGACAACTGCAGATTTACGAGATTATGGTTTTAGAGATCAGCTGACTCGCTCTGGTTTATCAGTGCCGAGTAATATTGCGGAAGGTATGACACGAAGTAGTAATAAAGAAAAAATACATTTTTTGGATATTGCTCGCTCATCGTTAGCGGAAGCAAGAACACAAATTTACATCGGTATTGATATTGGTTATTTACCCTCTGTTAAAGGTAAAGCTTGGTGAGAAGAAACGCATCATATTTCAATGATGCTTACAGGTTTAATCAAAACAATAGCGGTTAACGAATAGTTTTTCTGACAGCTGACAGCTGACAGCTGACAGCTAATAGCTGAAGGCTAACTGTTTAAAGGAATTTAAAATGTCGAATGATAAAAGTTTATTAGCGACGGATATCGAAGAATATCTGCGCGTACATGAAAACAAAGATATGATACGTTTTATCACTTGTGGTAGCGTAGATGATGGTAAATCAACACTGATTGGCCGTCTGTTATACGATAGTAAAATGATTTTTGAAGATCAAATGGCTGCTATCAAAAAAGATTCTAAAAAGTTCAATACGACCGATAATGCCTTCGATCTGGCGTTATTAGTTGATGGTCTTCAATCAGAGCGTGAGCAGGGTATTACTATTGATGTTGCTTACCGTTATTTTGCGACTGAGAAACGTAAGTTTATTATTGCTGATACGCCTGGGCATGAGCAATATACACGTAATATGGCCACCGGTGCATCTACTTGTGATTTAGCGATTATTTTGATTGATGCGCGTCATGGCGTACAAGTGCAAACACGTCGCCACTCTTACATCTGTTCATTGCTCGGTATCAAACACGTAATTGTTGCTGTAAATAAAATGGATGCGGTTGATTACGACCAGAACGTTTACAAAAAAATAAAAAATGATTACCGTGAGTTTGCTAAGCAATTAAATATCGCTGATGTGCGTTTTGTGCCAATTTCAGCATTAAAAGGCGACAACGTAGTAAATGAAAGTGCGAATATGCCTTGGTATCCTGGCTCTCCATTAATGCGTTTATTAGATACAGTACAAATTAATAACGACACCAACGAACAGTTCCGTTTTCCTGTGCAATATGTCAATCGTCCGAATCTGAATTTCCGAGGTTTTGCAGGTACCATTGCATCGGGTGAGATTCGTGTGGGTGATACCATTGAAGCACTGCCTTCAGGTAAGCAAAGTAAAGTGAAAGAGATAGTCACTTTTGATGGCAACATTGAGTCTGCATTCGAAGGGATGGCAATTACGCTAACGCTGGAAGATGAAATTGATATTAGCCGTGGTGATATGATTGTACGTCCACATGAAAAACCTGAATCAAGCAAGAACTTTGTTGCTGATGTGGTTTGGATGGATGAGAATGCATTGCATGTTGACCGTGAATATATCGTTAAAGTTGGTACTAACTCTACGGTTGGCTCTGTGATTGCTATCAACTCTAAAACTGATGTAAACACCATGGAACAAACTGCCGCAAGCCAACTTGATTTGAATGAGATCGGTAGCTGTAATTTTGAAGTGGCTGAAGAGGTGCAGTTTGATGCATATAATGAAAACCGTGCAACGGGTGCATTCATTATTATCGACCGCTTAACTAATGCAACGGTAGGAGCGGGTATGATTCGCGGTTCTATTGAGGCGGTTAAAAACAACCAAGAACACGCTTATAGTGCGTTTGAAGTTGAATTTAATACATTAGTTCGCAAGCACTTCCCGCACTGGGAAGCAAAGGATGTAACAAAGCTGTAAGGCTATAAGGCTGTAAGGCAAGTTCTGCTTTCCAGCCTTCCTGCTTTAAGCTTCTGGGCTTTTATGACTTTTCAATCTTATTTTGTACTTGCTATTTTTATTATCACCATCGCAGGTTTAATTAAATATCAACAACGACCAAGTTTAGTGTTTGGTATTACGTTATTGGTGTTGTTTGCCACGCAGATGGTCTCTACTGAGCAAGTGATTAAAAGTATCTCTAATCAAGGTTTATTAACATTAATTTTATTAATGTTATGTTCTATTGCGTTAGAAAAAACGCGCCTGCTACGTCTTGTCGCGATGAACGTTATTAGGCCAAGTTATAAAGTAACTTGGATGCGTTTATTTGGTTTTACTGTGCTTTCATCTGCATTACTTAATAATACCGCGGTTGTGTCAACTATGTTGGCCCCCATACGTAGCAACCCTCATCACTCTGCAAGTAAGTTATTGATCCCGCTCTCCTACGCTGCAATATTAGGCGGTACGCTTACACTGGTTGGTACCTCCACGAACTTAATTGTAAATAGCTTAGTGCTAGATGCGAATTTGCCGTCACTTGGTTTTTTTGATTTTACTTTAGTTGGGCTTTGCTTGGTGGTGGTATGTGGGATCACTTTACGTTTATTTAGCTACCTATTGCCAGATATAAATATAAATAGTGCAATTGATGAGTCCTATTTTATCGAAGCTAAAATTAGCCCTGAATCGAGTTTAGTGGGGAAAACAGTGGAGAAAAATGGCTTGCGTCACCTGCAATCTCTGTTTTTAGTGGAAATAATGCGTGGTGATGTGCTGTTAAAGGCTGTTGCGCCTACAGAGGTTTTACAAGCAAATGATAAACTTATTTTCAGTGGTGACATTTCAAAAGTAAGCCAGCTTTATCTGTTTGATGGTTTATCTATTTTTGCTGAAAATAGTGGACTTTCAATCGATAATTTACGTGAGGTGGTGGTGCGTCCAGAGAGTATCTTGATAGGTAACACCTTAAAATCAGTGGGTTTTCGCTCACTGTTTGATGCTGCTGTTGTTGCTATTAAGCGCGATGGTGAAAAAGTATCGGGGAAAATGGGGCGATTAAAAATACAGCCCGGTGATTTTTTAGTGTTAGCGGTTGGGGAAGACTTTAAATCTCGTCGCAATATTCGCAAAAACTTTATTTTACTTTCTGATGTAGAGTTAGACTCGCGCCTCTCTGGTAAAAAAGAGTGGCTTGCTGTTGTTGGTTTTTTGACTGCTATTATTTTAGCTGCTGTCGGTATTATCCCGCTTTTTAAAGCTGTTCTATTGTTGCTTGGTATCTTGTTATTAACGGGCTGTTTTAGTACCAATGAGTTGTTACGCCGTTTCCCTATCGATATATGGGTTATCATATCCTCAGCAATTGTCCTTTCTTATGCTTTAAAAAACAGTGGTGTTATTGATGCATTTAATTTGTTTATTACTGAAAATAGTGATGCCTTTAGCCCGCTGGTTGCATTAATTGCTATCTATATTATTACTTGGCTACTTACGGAGTTAGTGACCAATAATGCGGCTGCTGCGTTAGTTTTTCCTATTGCATATGGTTTAGCAACGAGTATTGATGTCAACCCAATGGCGTTTATTATGGCCGTTGCTTTTGGTGCGAGCGCAAGTTTTATTAGTCCCTACGGATACCAAACAAACTTAATGGTATTTAATGCGGGACAGTATAAGTTGAATGATTTTATTAAAATTGGTGTCCCTGTGAGTATTGCCTATAGCATCACAGCAGTGACTATGATTGTGGTTGTTTTTGGATTATAGAAGAGAAGTTGTCAACGGTCAGCGTCTTACTGACAGGGCAATAATACAAGTTAAGTACAGTTAACCACCAATCCAGTGATTTTTCTTGATTGAAGGAATTAGTCTCTATTTATATAAATGAAAACATGCAGGACTAAAGTCCCACTTCCCAAAAGTAAGCTAATTATTCATCGGAAGTGGGACTTTAGTCCTGCCTTTTGATGCTTGAATTAACAACTGACCAGAAAGTAAACTCATTCTGTTTGTTTTAAACCCGTTTGCCCTGTCTTACTGATAACTGTTTTTAAAAGAGAATATTATGAATAGTCCTTATAGAGAAAAAAAAGTGGATGGTGAAAAATCATCAGATGTTGTTTGGCATCAAG
>NZ_ATUO01000103.1 GCF_000420245.1 Psychromonas hadalis ATCC BAA-638
ATTTCCTTTTATTTGACTTGAAAATAACATAACTGAGATCAGAAATTAGATGAAGGTGTGGTTGCCCTGACGCTTACGCTCGTTTTGCAGAAGAGATGTTAAAGAAACGTAAAGATAAAAGTGCTTATTATGAAAGTGTTTTTGAATACAATTATCAATTGGCTAATGAATTAGCGCAGTATTCTCATCATTATAACCAAGACAAAAAGCGAGCTGCATTTTCAATCTTTGACCATCAACAAAATAATATTATTAAAGCAATAGGTTATATCGGACATTTACAGGTTACTGATGAAAAAATAATTCAGTTTATAGATGACTCCAGCGTTCTATTTATTAGCATATGTTCATTACAAAGCTTTATCGTTGCAATAGAAAGTGAGATTCAGAGGTTTGTAGGTAAAACATTGCAAGCCCTTAATTCATTTCTATTTATCGCTCGTTATTATAATGGAGATTTTGATCAAGTATATAAAGAGCTTGAAGCTAATATGCCTATTGAGTCATTAGAAAAGCTTAACTATGGATGTTTAATAGAAAGACATACGATGCTTCCGTATTATGGGATATATGAAATGGAAGGTCATGAATTGATGGCCGCCAAATTCGAGAATAAATATAATAGATTAAGTCACATTTATAAAAGGTCTTTGTTCGCTCTTGGTGAATTAGATCTAAATTATGCATTAAGGTGCAAGTTAAATTCATCTGCTTTTGAAGCCTTATATATTTTAGGCGAATTGGACAAGATAGAGATAGAAACGTATATAGAAAAATTACATGAAAAATCTCACCTTCAACTTGTTAATTCATGCTATTTGCGTTCAAAAATATTGCCATATAGTCATGACAGAATAATAAAACTCATTGTCGTTAATCCCTATGCTCAAGGGTTAATATATTTGATGTATGCTTTTTCAGAAAATAATGTAGAAGCAGCACAAGTTTTTTATCAAAAAGCATTACCTTGTTTGAAACATATAAAATATTACTTTGTAGAAGCGACTTATTATTATGCTAAGTTTTTAAAAGAAAATGAACTTGATGATTTTCAAGTCATTTTTGACGAAGGCTATTCATTAGCAAAGAAACACTATTACCGCTATTTACAATATTGTTTTGAAGAGTTAGAAACTCCAACAGGGCTCGTATACGATAGTAAACATTACCCTCTACCAGATGGAGTAGATTTCACTGATTATATTGCTAAATTAACTAAACATTGCATACGTAATAATTAGCACTTTGAAAGTGCTTTTATTGTAGTCACTAAAAATGACTAGCACTAACGCATGTCTTTTGAGCATAAATCACAGACATAAAAAAACCGACATCAGTCGGTTTTTTGATTCGAGGCTTAGCAAACTAAACTAATCCGCCGCATAACCATTTTCCGGTAATACTTTACCATCTAAAATGGCTTCATTGCCTTGCATCGTTAAACGGCCTGATAAGAACCATTGTGCTACCAGCGGGTAGATCAAATGCTCTTGTGTTAATACACGTTCGCGAAGATCTTCACTACTGTCATCACTAAATACTGGCACTTTAGCCTGTAAGACTGTTGGGCCACTATCAGCGCTGGCGTAACAAAATGCACGGTTACACCGTGTACGTCATCGTATGCTTGGTAGTTCATTTTCTGCGAAACGGTAACATTAACAGGCTAATAATATTCAATGGTTGTTGATTGTTATACTGGCTTAACCCCTGTTGTAGGTCCTGATAATCTTGTTTGGGTTTGTTGATGTAAGTGCCAAATAATTTATCCCATATAATCAAATTAAAGCCGTAATTACTGTTGGTCTCTCGTACAATTTGACTGTGATGTATCCAATGTACTTCCGGTGTGACAATCAATTTTCTAAGCTGTCGCTCGGCTTGCTTAGGCAGTTTTATATTGCTGTGATTAAACAACGCCATTGCATTTAATATTATCTCAAAAAGGATAACTGCGATCACGGGAATGCCCAGCAATACAATCGAGGCAATCTTAACTAACATCGAAAATAACATTTCAAAGGGATGAAAACGCACTGCACTGCTGACATCTAATGCTGCTTCACTGTGATGAACTTGGTGCATAGACCATAGCAATGGAATCTTGTGCATCAAAACATGCTGCCAATAGATGATGAAATCCATCAATACGATGGATAATAACAAGATGAAAAGCGCTATATAATCACTGCTTAAAAATTCGAAATAGTTAATCAAACCCACACCGTTGGATTGGCTCCATTGTGCTGCGCCTACCGCAAGCATGGGTAGGCTGATTTTTAATAATAAGCTAGAGATTATTACCAAGGTAATATTGGTCGACCATTGCCTAATGTGGCTACTTTTACGCTTAGCCAGAGGATAACAATATTCTGCAATGGCAAGCATCACTAACAAAACGATAAAGATAGTAGGACGAATAATTTGTTCGTTTGCGATGAAGCTATTCATAATAGTTCAGTGTCTTGTTGATCGATTTTTAACGTATGGTAACCCGCCCATATGCGATTAAAGGTGGTGATCCAGCATAATAGGCTGAAACCAAGTGCAAGGGCTGAAAAGTGTAAAGGAAATAAACATAACAGCACTAAAAACGCGATGGTTTCGGTGCCTTCAGTCAGGCCTCCAATATAATAAAGAGACTTAAAACGATAAACGGGGTTTTCTATTTTTTGTTTACTGGCCATTATCGCAAAGGATAAAAAACTAGTGCCCGTACCGATAAATGAGAAGATTAAAAAAGCGCCTGCGACGGCATTCTCTTGAGGTAGTGCTAATATAAAAGCGAAGGGGATTAGCGAATAAAAAATGAAGTCTAAGGTAATATCTAAAAAACCACCTGCATCGCTGATACCTTGAAGTCGTGCCACCGCGCCATCGAGTCCATCAAATGTTCGATTGATTAAAATAAAAATCAAACCTGCAATATACCATTGAAATATAATCGCAATAAATGCTAAGAGACCAAAGGCAAAACCCACTAGGGTAATGTGGTCAGCTTTAATTCCCATTTTATTGATTTTATTGGCCATCAACTCAAGCGGTTTTTGTACCATTTTTATGGTGTAGCGATCTAACATATCTGTTCCTGTTCTTTTAATATAGATGATAAATTTGTAGGCCAAATAATCGTTTTGGCATTTAAGGGAATATCTTCTTGGTCATGCGTTACCATCAAAACGGGCAAACTATTTTGTTTGATTAAATCAAATACCCATTGTCTAAATTCTTGACGTAGTTGTTGGTCTAATTTGTTAAAGGGCTCATCTAATAACACCGCGCGTGGTTTGGCTAATAATAGCCGAATCATACTTATTCTCGCGCGTTGGCCACCACTTATTTGGCTTGGGTTTTTATCCGCTAACATAAGCAGGTTATGTTGTTCTAAAGCCACTAGCGCTTGTTCTTTTCGCTGTCTTTTTTTGATGCTATCGGGTAGCGCAAAAGCTAAGTTTTGCCAAATGTTAAAATGCGGAAATAACAGATCGTCTTGAAATAGAAAACCTATTTGTCTTTCTTCTACTGCTATCGAATTGAGCAATTTACCATTAAGCGACACTTCACCTAAAACGTCAAAGTCGTTTAAAGGGTGTCCTGCTATGGCGTGTAATAAGGTCGATTTTCCACAGCCACTCGGGCCCATTAACGATAAAACTTCACCCGCTTTAATTTCAAAAGTAAGATTGCTGATGAGTCTATTGCCTTGCTGGTCGCGCAACGTTAAATTGTTAATTTTTAAATTATTCATCATGCATTCCTGCTTACCGATAGACTGTCACGTTTATTAAAGCCCGAAAATGTTTGTCGGCTTTCTAATGGCCCAGTTCTTTTTGCAATAAAGAGGGCCAAGGCAAAAAAGAAAAGTGGCGTGATGGTTTGTAATAATGCGTATATAGCCATCACTCTTCTATCCTGTCCACTGGATAACGCGACTGCTTCTGTGGTGATGGTGGCTATTCGCCCGGCTCCTAGCATTAAGGTTGGTAAAAATTGCGCCAGACTGACACTGATACCCACTGCCATGGCAATGCTCATTGCGGGCATTAATAGGGGCATCTTAATACTCCTCCACACAAAAAACGGTGACTTACCAAGGCTTAATCCAACTTTATTAAAACGTTGATCAAAGCTGCGCCATGGACCATCTAAGCTTAAATAAATGTAGGGAAACACAAAAAACACGTGAGACCAGAGCACCCATAAATAAAAGTTGTCTGCACCCAAGTAAATAGAGGCCAATTGCATGCCTAATAAAATAGAAAGCTGGGGGGCGATAATGGGTGTCACAATCAGAATAAGAGGTATCAGTAAGTGTCTTTTTTGATTGCATTTGTTGGCATTATTTCTGTTATTAACATGCAACAAGACCAACACCAGCAAAAGAGCAATGCTAGCACTTAAAATAGCAAGACCAATGCTGGTCAAAAAGGTATCGAATAAATAAGGCAGTTCACTTTGCCAAAATTGTAGTGACCATTTCGACGGTAAAATATGTGGGTAGGGCCAGCGTTTTGCTAATGACCAAATAACAATCATAATCAAACTTACTGAACTCATTAATAAAACACTAACAATGCCTAGATTACCAAGACCTATGCGAGCAAGCAGATCAATACCTTTAAATGTTGTTAAGGTTTTTCTGCCACTAAATTGCCAACTCACCCATTTTTTTAGCAACAACCATTCGATAAAAATGACCGTATAAACAAGTACTACACAAATAAACACAAGCACCAATGCGCCAGATGCAGCCATTAAATGCTTGTTGAGATCAGAGTCATTTAACCAAGACCAAATCATCACGGGCAAGGTTGATGGAATGCTGGGGCCGATAATTAACGACACATCAACCACTGATAAGCTGTACGCCATAATTGCGATGATGGCAAAACGCATTTTAGGTAACCACTGTGGGAAAATTATTTTAAGCCATACCTGATGTTTATTGAAACCAAGGCTTTGCGCACATTGAAATGATTGCTTTATATTAAGTTGTTTTAGCAGTGCAATGCTCATAAACAAAATAAAAGGCACTTCTTTAAGGGTTAAGCCAATAATCAAACCCAATTGATGTTTGATTATTTGCACATCATTAAACAATATAATATCAAATAGCTGAAAGCTTAATCGTGAAATAAAACCGCTTGGTGTAAACAAAAATGCAAAACCGATGGCAAAAGCCACATGCGGTAACGCCAGAATAGGCGCGATAGCGTTTTCAATTTTTTGCCAATGTGTTGATTGATACCAACGTTTTAAAATCGCAAAGCTAATCAATACCGAGAGAAAGGTACTGATAATGCTGACATTAAGCGTCATTAAAATCGATTGACCAATACCCGGAAAATGAAAGAGCCGCACAAAACCAGAGAGTGACCAGTGAAATTGATTTAACAAAGGATTAAAATCAAATGCTGCTAATAATAAACCACTCAGGCCAGGTAACATCGGCAGGAAGCAAATAAGTAACACCGTCACTAATACGACGGTTTTAGTTGAAGCGAGTATCCACTTAGGAATCGTTACACAATAACTTGCGCTAAATTGTTTCCAAAAATCCTGAAATGACTGGTTATTTTGAAAACAAAAGCGCAAGTAATTTTGAAGCCGATTTTTAGTCATGTTTTACATTAATGCCCATAACGTTTTTGCCACTCTTGTTCGAGTGCCGCTTGCCAACTAGGATGAGGCTCTGCCACAGACTTAAACAGTTTGGTATTTGCTGCACTGCCAGAGATATATTGTTTTTTAAGTACCGATGGGTCGCCCCATTGCTTTAAATCACCTTTTTTAGATTGTGCAACAGGGCTTAATAAAAAGTTAATCGCGACCAGAGCACCTTCTTTTGCATTGGCATTAAAGGGGATCGATAAGAAGTGAATATTAGATAATGCACCATTAGTCATCGCATAAGAGTCTGTTGTGTCGGCTAATGTACCGTTGCTTTGTGCGCTGCTCACTTCATTGGGATTAAATGAGATAGCCAAATCTAATTCACCATCATCTAACAATTGCAGTGTGTGCGCGCTTGAAGTGGGAAACTGTTTACCTTGATGCCAACTCACTGGGTGCAGTTGATCTAAGTATTGCCACAGCGGATTAGTGATTTTTGAAAATGTATTTTTATCAACCGCTTGATATAAAAGTGCTGGATCTTCAACTAATTCAAGCAAAGCCGTTTTTAAAAAGCCAGTACCATGAAAAGAGGGCGGTTGTGGGTAGCTGAATTTGTTGGGATTTTGTTTTGCAAATTGTAGTAGTTTTGTCATCGACGTTGGAGGTGTTGGTGTACGTTTTTTGTCGTGGATAAAAATAAGCTGTCCAATGCCCCAAGGCGCTTCTAAACCCTCAGTGGGTTCAGTGAAATCATTATTTACAGGGAAGTCGGTATTAACAAACTGCCAATTTGGTAATTGCTGCACAAAAGGTTGCGTGATCAACTGGTTCTGTTTCATGTTTTTAAAGTTTTCGCCATTAATCCACACCATGTCGATAGTGCCCGCGCTGGTTTTTCCTGCCGCTTTTTCTGCCAATAAACGGCTAATAGCCGTTGAGATATCATTCACTTTGACATGTTGTAGACGAACATCAAATTGTTGCTGTAATTGTTTATCTACCCAACGTAAATAGTCATTAATTTGTTGGCTGCCACCCCATGCATAAAAGTAAACCGTTTGACCTTTGGCTTGTTTTTCAACCTTGGACCAATCCAAGTTTGTTAAGCCTGAACTCTGGGCAAAGGACAAACTGCTTACTGCAATGAAAGCGGTTACGATGGCTATTTTTTTTACTATTTGTTTAATTTTTTGTTTCATTACGTTTTTCATAAAACCCCTATTTTATTGTAAATCGCTGTATTCTATACATTAATGTCTTCTTATAAATTGGTGGTATTTTTCAATCCAGGTTAATATTTTTTGTGGTGCATGATTTTTCTTCCAAACACCCGCTGTGTATTTTGCCGCTTCACTCATCGTCGGGTAAGGATGAACGGTCGCCAATATTTTATTGAGGCCTAATTTGTAACGCATCGCTAAGGTAAATTCAGCTAATAACTCACCTGCGTGACTGCCGACGATAGTCGCCCCTAAAATACGATCGCTGCCTTTTGGGGTAATTATTTTGATAAAGCCTAGATCATTGCCGTCTGCAATAGCGCGATCTAAGTCATTAATTTCATACTTGGTTATTTCAAAATCAAGCTTTGCCGCTAACGCTTCTTTTTCATTAATACCTACTCGAGCAACTTCTGGGAAAGTATAAGTAACAGCAGGAATGACCGAATAATCGACTTTGAATTTTTTAAGCGCGCCAAATAACCCATTAACAGCCGCATACCATGCTTGATGAGCTGCAAAGTGTGTTAATTGCATTGGGCCTGTTACATCACCCACTGCATATATATTGGGATATTTTGTTTGTAAGTACTCATTAACTTCAATGGTGCCCGTTTTTGTTAATGGTATGTCCAATTCTTCAAGGCCAAATCCGCTGACATTAGCTTTACGGCCAACGGCAAATAACACTAAATCAAAGGTGACGGTTAAGGGCTGTTGGTCAACTTCAAGAAACGCTATTTGGCCTGTTTGGTTTTTCTCGAACTTCACCAGTTTATGTTTTAATAGAAGTGTTACACCTTCATCGATTAACTGTTGCTCAACAAGGTTAGCCGCGTCTTTATCTTCCTTTGCTAATACTTGATCGGCAAACTCGACAATCGTGACTTTACTACCGAGTCGATTAAAACATTGACTAAGCTCGGCGCCAATCGGACCAGCCCCGATCACTAAGAGATGCTCTGGTAGTTTCTCGATATCCCAAATCGTATCGGAGCTTGCATAGTTGATAGACTCAAGCCCTGAAATAGGCGGAATAAATGGCTTGGCACCGGTTGCGATAACGATGTTTTTAGTGCTGATAATTTGATCGTTTATTTGAACCTGCCAGGGGGTTAATATTTTTGCATCACCTTGTAAACATTGCACCCCTAAGTCCTGATAACGCTCAACGGAATCATGTGGTTCAATTTTGCTAATCACCTCTTTTATTCTTGTTTGTATCTTTTTAAAATCGATGTGATTAATTTGTGCATCGATACCAAATTTTTGCGCATCATTAATCTCTTTAATGTTTTTGCTGACTCTAATTAATGCTTTCGAGGGCACACAACCCGTGTTCAAACAGTCTCCTCCCATTTTATGTTTTTCAACCAAAATCACTTTGGCTTTAACTGCAGCAGCAATATAAGAGCTCACTAATCCGCCTGCACCAGCACCAATGACAATCATATTTTGATCAAAGCTTTTCGGTTTTGTCCATGCTTTATAGACGATATTACGTTGAAGGGCGCTGAGCAGGATTTTTAGAAATAGGGGTAATAAGCCCAATAAAACAAATGCCACTAATACGTTGGGTGAAACCAGTCCTGATAATGAGTCTATTTCACTTAATTGAGTGCCTGCGTTTAAATACACTAAGGTTGCCGGAAACATACCGATTTGACTGAATAGGTAATAGGTACGGGCTTTTATTGGTGTCAGTCCCATTAATAAATTGATCATAAAAAAGGGGAAAGCCGGTATCAATCGCAGTGACAGTAAATAAAGCGCACCGTCTTTGCTAATACCTGCATTGATTGATGATAAATGGCCTTTAAAACGTTCTTGTACCCAGTCTTTTAATAGATAACGACTGAACAAAAAAGCCAACAACGCACCAATAGAGCTTGCAAAGGAGACTAAAAGTACACTTGGCCAAAAACCAAATAACGCAGCACTAAGCAGGGTGAGGATCAGCGCTCCAGGAATGGAAAGCGCGGTTGCCAAAATATAAGTGATAAAATATAAACTAAAGGCAGTGATAAAATTTTGGTTAATGAATTGATTTAATTGTATTTGGACTTCTTTTGCATGTTCAAGGTTGATTAAATGTTTGAACTGGAAAGTTGCAATAATTGCAATTAGCACTATAAACATAAGTACAATTTTTTTATATTTCATAAAATAGGTCGACCCGTGTAATAAAAGGCTTAATGCTCAATAGTATTAATAATATTAAGCGCTTAGCTACTGCTTACTTAGTCTAGGTTAGCAGTAAGATAAAAATAGGAAAGCAATGAGAAAGGTTTCCCTGTGGATTTCATGACTAACTTCTCTTTTGCTTGCTTTTCTTTTATTGCTCGCCTATCTGCTGCTTGGTTAGCACGTAAAGCGAACTGTTGTCGTTTTTGCTGACTTAACCCAGACAGAATACTGCCTGAAAAGATGCTGATGGGTTTTGCCGAGCCTGATGATTTTGGACTACTGCACATCACTTACTCCCGAATCTTTGTTGTTAATAGATTGCTTGTAATAAATGACCGTTGATATAGCTAAAAAATTTCCTGTGCCGAGAAGATAACGATGCAGAAGCATCTTTCACAAACTTGCAAGCAGACAAGGTTGAATCTACTGGCATAAAAAAACCGACACAAGTCGGTTTTTTTTGATTAGAGGTTTAGCAAACTAAACTAATCCGCCGCGTAACCATTTTCTGGTAATACTTTACCATCTAAAACAGCTTGGCTACCTTGCATCGTTAAACGGCCTGATAAGAACCATTGTGCAACAAGTGGGTAGATCAAATGCTCTTGTGTTAACACACGTTCACGTAGATCTTCGCTACTGTCGTCTTCAAATACGGGCACTTTAGCCTGCAATACGATTGGGCCACTATCAAGCTCAGGGGTGACAAAATGCACGCTTGCGCCGTGTACATCATCGTTTGCATCAATCGCACGTTGATGGGTATTAATGCCCTGATATTTTGGTAACAAAGAGGGATGAATGTTGATCATTTTACCCAAGTATTTGTTAACAAAGTCAGCACTTAAAATACGCATAAAACCAGCAAGAATAATTAAATCAGGCTGATGCTTCTCAATTTCAGCACTCAGTAAAGTATCATAAGCTTCACGAGATTCAGCCCCTTTGCTCGCAACAACAGCAGTATTGATACCTGCTTCAACTGCACGCGCTAGGCCGTAAACATCAGGTTTATTGCTGATAACGGCAACCACTTTTGTTTGTTTGTCGTTAAGAGACTGGTTATGTAACTTATCAATGATCGCTTGCAGGTTCGTGCCACCACCAGAGATAAGTACAATAATCTTTTGAGTTTCCATCTGTTTAGTTAATCTCTACTTGAGATTCGCCGTCAGCCACGTTTGCGATATGACCTAATACCCAAGCATTTTCACCCTGTGCAGTTAAAATTTCAACCGCTTTCTCTTTTTCAGAATCAGGAACAACAATCATCAGACCTACGCCACAGTTAAAGGTGCGGTACATCTCTTGTGTTTCAACGTTACCGTTCTCTTGTAACCAGTTGAAAATGGCAGGCCATTCCCAGCTTTTACCATCGACAACGGCTTTGTTGCCCGCAGGTAATACACGTGGAATATTTTCCCAGAAACCACCGCCTGTGATATGCGAAATAGCATGTACTGGGCAGTTTTTAATTAATTCTAATGTTGATTTAACGTAGATTTTAGTCGGTGTTAATAAGGTATCACCTAGCGTTGAATCACCAAATGGTGCGCTTGTATCTGCTTTTGATACTTCTAAAATTTTACGTATTAACGAGTAACCGTTTGAGTGAGGACCACTTGAACCAACAGCGATAAGTGCATCACCGGCAGCGACTTTAGTGCCATCAATCACGTCAGATTTTTCAACAACACCCACACAGAAACCTGCGATATCGTAATCGTCGCCTGCATACATGCCCGGCATTTCAGCCGTTTCACCACCAATTAATGAACAGTTTGCTTGTAAACAACCTTCACCGATACCTGTTACGACAGCGGTTGCCACGTCAACATCCAATTTACCGGTTGCGTAATAATCTAAGAAAAACAGGGGCTCTGCACCTTGCACGATTAAATCGTTAACACACATAGCGACTAAATCGATGCCGACAGTGTCATGTTTTTTAAGGTCAATGGCTAAACGCAGTTTGGTACCCACACCGTCAGTACCCGCAACTAATAAAGGCTCTTTGTAGCCAGTTGGTAGTTGACACAATGCGCCAAATCCACCTAATCCACCCATTACTTCTGGGCGTTTAGTGCGTTTTGCTACACTTTTGATACGTTCAACTAATGCTGTACCTGCGTCAATATCTACGCCAGCGTCTTTATAGCTTAAAGAGGTTTTTTCGTTGCTCACTTGCAATCCTCGCAAAATTAATTGTAAAAACGGTTATCGTCTTTACTTTAGGGATGAAAATTCTGCGCGCATTTTAACATTTATATTTCAAGGGTCGAACTGTTTCTGAGAAGAATTTACATTTTCAGGTAAATATTTCATAAATTTTTGCTTAATAAAGAGAAATAGAGGTGATCTGGACAATTTAAACAGTAATTAGTTATTTATCATCTTGCATTCAGCAATGATCTGCTTATTATCTAATTTCAACTTTAATCTTGGTGATGACGCAACATGATCTCTACATTTTTCAAACCTCTCTTATTGATGTTAATTGTCTTTTTCTCTGCCCTTGCTAGTGCAAATCTATTTGATAGCCCTTATCAGGGTAATGTGATGGTGGGCTCTTTTGATGAAAAAGAGTTAAAAGAGATGGCGCTTAAACAAGTACTGATAAAAGTGTCGGGAAATTCAGAGATTGTTCGCCGTGATGAAAGCAAACTATTGCTAAAGAAAACCCAACAGATGTTAGCGCAATATGGTTATCGCAACTATCAAGGTATCACGTATTTTTCTGCCTTGTTTGATAAGCGAAAAATAAACCAAGCCTTGAAAGAGATGCAACAACCGGTGTGGGGAGAGACGCGGCCTACTACTTTAATCTGGTTAATAAAAAATAATAAACTACTTTCAGATAATACGATTAAACACAGCAATGATAGATCGCTGAGTGGGTCTTTACAAAAAAATGAACACCGCCGCGGTATACGCTTGCAATTTCCTTTGATGGATCTGGATGACAACCTGGCACTTTCTGTTTCAGATGTCAGAGGGCGTTTTTACAAGCAGGTTGGAAATGCCTCTTCTCGTTATGGATTAAACCACTTTGTTGTTGCGGAGTTAAAAATACTTAACAGTGAAAAATGGAAACTAAGTTGGCAATTAATTACCACAGATAAACGTTCTAAACAAAACACTATATTAGTGAGTGAAAACGTTACGGGTAAAAAATCTTTGGTGCTGAGTCAAATGGTCAATACATTGGCTGATTATTATGCTGGGCAGTATGCCGTTTTAGAAAACCAAGGCGAGAAGTTTATTCAAACCCTACACATTAATGGCATCGATTCATTAGCTAAACTGAGTCAATTAAATCGTATTTTGGAAAATCTGCTTGCTGTCTCTTCATTTAATATTCTGGCAACGGAGGGGGCGTTAATCACCATTGATGTAAAAATTAATGGTGGTTTAAACAGTTTTAAAAATGCCTTAATCATACAACCCCATTTACAGTTAGATACAACACAACGAGTTATTCCTGAGAAGATACCTGAGGTTGATGAAACTGAAACATTAATAACTGACGCTGAAACTGAAAAAACAGAAGCGCTTTATTTTAATTGGCGTTAAGGAAAAATATGCCTCAGGATGAATTACGTTTTCAATATCCACTGCTTGCACTGAAATTTCCTGATGATGAAACTTTTGCAAGTTTCTATCCGGGTCAAAACGCTGCACTATTAACACAACTTAAAAATAGTGTAGTCGGTGCGGGCGAGCCTATTTTGTATATGTGGGGCGAATCAGGTAGTGGTCGTTCACATCTTTTACATGCATTATGCTCAGAAGTTGATGAGCGTGGTGACAGTGTGGCTTATATTCCACTGCACCATTATCAAGGCATGAGTCTTGATATATTTGAAAATATGGAAAATATGACTCTGCTTTGCATTGATAATATTGATGCGATTGCAGGTGATAAAAAGTGGGAAAAAGCACTGTTTGATTTTTATAACCGTTGGTTAGACAATAAAGAGCAGCGCAGTGAAGGGACGAGTCTTATTCTCTGTGCGAACAATCTACCCAAACAAATTGGCATAAAACTCAAAGATTTGGTTTCTCGTTTAGAGTGGGGCGCTTGTTATCATCTGTCGCCTTTAAACGATGAAGAAAAATTAGGTGCATTGCAACTGCGTGCCGAGCTTAAAGGCATGAAACTCTCTGTTGATGTAGGGCGCTTTTTATTAAACCGCCTTTCAAGAGAAATGGATATGCTACTTAATACGCTCGATCGCTTAGATAACGCCTCATTAGAAGCACAACGAAAATTGACCATTCCTTTTGTTAAAGAGGTGTTGGGGTTATAGTCTTGTGAAGCGTTGCTTATCCGAAATTCAGGTTACTTAGTCATACGGATGTAATTCCCGTTTTATATTAAGCATTAAAATCAACCTACTAGGTTGATTTTTTGCATTCATTCATATGAAGATCACCATCGAGCAATCATTAGAAATACGCTTGATTGCTTGATATGACTGAGCAGTGTCATGACTTATGACAGAGTCACTGCATTAATTGTCATGAATATATACCCGTTATCATTCAAGGTGCAAAATTCAGCAAGCTGTGAGGTGAGCAGGTTCTAGGCAGAAAGTTGAAGGTCTAACTGGTTCAATCGATGCTTTCTAACAACGAAGATGCTTGCCTCAAAGCTTGCCTTGTGGGTCGCCAGCTCGAAAACTAATTCGGCGTTGCAGTATATTCGATAAGGGCTAGCCATTGTCATCATACAGCGCCTTGTCTTAGTGTCCGAGCTGACGACTGAATAAAGCACTTTGAT
>NZ_ATUO01000104.1 GCF_000420245.1 Psychromonas hadalis ATCC BAA-638
AACCTTTAACAGAGAAATTAGGAGCATTCATTAGTTCGAACCCTTTATCACCGACCACATTTGAATAATCCGCTTAGCTTTCAGAGTCACACCAATTCCATTAATTAACTGGTCATACTTGTCCACGATATTGAACACAATGAAATGACTCTATCAATATCACTTCTAAAATTATTCCAAACAATGGAACACTTTTCGACAATGTCGTCATAACCATTAAAAGAGCGATTTGCGATTTCATTTTGTCTCATCCATGACCAGACTTGTTCAATTGGGTTTAGCGTTGGAGAGTAAGGGGGGATATGAATAATACTGAGGTTCGGAAACGCATCGTCTAAATACTCTTGATGCCAACTTACACCATCCATGAGTATGTTATTGTCATGCCCAAAATTTAATGAATGTCACGCTACGCTGTCGTAAGCTCATATAATACTTAGGTTAATTTCCTAGGTATTATTGTGCCTAAAATTTAAAGGTGGGATAACCTACTGATATTAGTAATGTCACGCTGCGTTGCCGTAAGCTCACATTTTTTGCACCACTGACAGATTATTTCATAACTTACAACGACACCTCACACTGAAAGAAATTCTTCGATATATCGAAAGCTAAGCGTAAAACGATAATAAAGCCAAACTGCGTGGCTGATGATTTGAGCAGGATAACGATAACCTGCATAGATATTGGAGTTTTTCATCGGCAGATTATCGCACAATTGATGGAGCGATTGTTAAGTTGACAGTACCTCTTAATGATATAGCGCTCTATGATCAGAGAGCGCTATAAGTGAGGAAGTTAAGCTTGAATAAGAGTTGCGGCGTTGCGCATCGCTTCTTTAGTTGTACATTCGCGTACATTTGCATTAGCAAAACGTTGAAGATCTGTCACTTTAATATCGTGAGCCAGTATTACTAGTTTGGCATTCTTGACGTCTAAGTCAGTAATACGGTTCTGGATGCCATTTTGGCCTTGTGTTTCCACTTTTATCTTAAGACCAGCCAATGTACCTGCTTTTTCTAAGGCTTTTGCCGCCATGAATGTGTGTGCAACACCAGATGGACAACAAGTTACTGCAACTATATCGTATTCACCTTCGTTAGCAGACATTGGACTAGCTGAAACAGTTTCACCAGATGTTTTCGATTCAACAGTTTCTTTAGCAACAGGCTTCCATAGACCAACAATAAGAGCAGTTGTTAACGAACCTAGCATGATACCAACAACATACATCGGGATATTGCTTGATACTGGTGCTGTGATTAGGCCACCCCAAGGTGCATGCAAAAGCGTGTCAGTAAGAAAACCGAACACACATCCCACGATACCACCCGCGACGATGGAAGGAAGGACGCGCATAGGGTCGTTTGCGGCAAATGGAATTGCACCTTCAGAGATACCGATAGAACCCATGATTGCGGCTGCTTTACCTGCTTCTTGTTCTTCTTTAGTGAATTTGTTTTTGAATAAGAATGTTGCTAACGCCATACCAAGCGGAGGAGTGCAGATAGCGATGCCGACACCACCCATTAACCACGGTTGAGTATCTACTTGAGTTTGTGCAAATAGTGTCGCTACTTTGTTGATAGGGCCACCCATATCAAACGCAGTCATCGCACCAAGAATACTACCAAGCACTATTTTTGAAGCTCCAGCCATAGAATTAAGGAACTCATTCATTGATCCCATGAATATCTTAATTGGCTCGCCAATCCCCCAAAGTATGATACCTGCAGAAACTAATGTTCCAATCAAAGGATAGATAAAGTATACACCTAAAGCGAGCATGTTGGGTGAAAGAGGAATTCTCTTTAGTTGCAGAACAACACCGCCCGCGATGAAACCGGCCACGATACAACCAAGGAAGCCGCCTCCCATATCAGACATAATGGCTGATGCAATCATCGCTGGAGCAAGACCTGGTTTATCTGCTATTGAGAAGCCAATAAAGCCACCCAGAATAATTGGGAATAAAACCAAGCCTTTGATACCAATGTTGGAAATGTCGGCTAACAGGCCGTCTGCTGGCACGGCTCCCTTGCCTGATGCCATCACTGCAAGTGCAAGTAATACACCACCTGCAACGATAAATGGTAGCATGTGAGATGTACCAAACAATAGGTGACCTTTTAAAGTCTGGAGGATCTTTTTGAAATCGATATTGTTCGTAGTCTGAGCTGTTATTGTACTCATGTATTACTCCTTATGAGTTAATTAAAATATTAAGAATTTGTTGTTCGTTTTTAGCGGTATGAATATCAGTTATAAATTCATCACTGAATTTACCAAATAAGTCCTGTAGAACATAAATATGATGGTCCCCACCATTTTCAGGTGACGCGATCATAAAAAATATGCTTGGTTTTATACCATCTTCATCGCCATATTCAATGCCACCACGTTTTACACCAATAGCAATCGCTGGCTCTATAACTGCTTTACTTTTTGAGTGTGGATAGGCAATCCCATCAGTAGAAGTCACACTGACCGATTCTCTGGCCTCTACATCTGACAGAAAGGCATCTACACTCTTTATACGATTATTTTCAAATAGCATTTGTGCTAACTCTTCAAATATTTCCTTTTTTGAATTGGCTTTTAAATTGCTATTAATTAAATTGATGTTGGTTAGTTTTGTTATCATTTAATCCTCTCGTTGGGTTATGAAGTAACAAGTTAATTATTAACCCTCACCAATATTTTAGAAATAGCAATAAAACGCCAGTTACTGTATTTTTGTATCTATAAAATTTTTGTGTGACATATATCCTATTTAGATTTGTTATCTTTTAACTCATAGGTATATTTATTTTTTTGACTTAATTTTAGGGTGTTTTTAAACAAAGAAATTGGGAGTTTTGCGGTGGTTTTTATAGGACATTTACGAGTTTATCAGTCAACACAATTACAACTGTGCTAAAAGGGTCGATTCATCCATTACTATTTTAAAAATAGAAATGGATGAATAATTTTTTGGAATATATTAGTTTAGCTAATGGTCGATATAAAGTATCGATGAGCTAATTAGTTTTTATATGCTTTCTTTAACTGTATGCACGAGCAACCCGCCCTTGGCAACTGATTGTATATTGCTCAGTGTAAGCCGGGATAAAGACAGATTGCCCTCTATTAATTTCACATGACTCACCACTTTTATGCTTAAGTAGCATTTTTCCATCGAGTGCGAGTAAAATTTCAGCACCAGCTATATCTATTGTTCTTTGTTGAGAGTATCGCATTATGCAAAATTTGAAATCATCGACTGGGATTGGGTAATCCAGTATATGATCACTTTCAACAGGATCTAGAAGTAAACTTTCAATTGGTTTTTCGTCGAAAAGTGTACAAGAGATAAGCTCTTTTACATCTATGTACTTTGGTGTTAGACCCGCACGTAACACATTGTCAGAATTAGCCATTATCTCTAACCCGGTTCCTTTTAAATATCCATGTGGTGTTTGTGCATCTAAATACATCGCCTGGCCAGGTTTTAACGTGATGGTATTTAGTATCAATGGAGAAAATAGACCAACATCTTTAGGGTATTGAGCTGCCAACTCAATGATTAATTCGAAGATGAGATCTTTGGATTTTTCAGCCTTGTCTAACAAACTACACAAAGCGTTTTCTTTTTGATTTCCTTCTAAAGTCAACAGCCCAGAAAAGAAGTTTGCTAAGCCTTGCGAAGTACGATTAGTTTCTAGTTCGTATAACAAGCAAGCTAACTCTGTAATGTTTAGTTTTGAGAAGTAAGTTATAATTTCATTAATTGGCCTAAAGCCATTCATCGCCTGATAGTCAGTTAACGCATAAACGAGTTCAGGTTTGTGGTTTGCATCTTTGTAGTTACGATTTCCTGCTGTAAAATGGATCCCTTGCTTATTTTCCAATTCAAAGCCTTGTTCTGCCTGAGATTTACTGGGATGAACTTGGATAGATAATGCTTTTTCCACTGCCAAGATTTTAAACAAATAAGGTAACTCTCCAAATTTGTTGGCTATTTCCTTACCTAGGTATAAGTGTTTGTTTTTATTTATTAAATCAGATAATTTCGTCTTTTTACCGTTAGTAATAACTGTTGAGCAACCACTCGGATGAGCCCCCATCCAGATCTCTGCCTGGGGTTCTTTGGCTGGATTATCTATACCAAATAGTTGTTCAAAAGACGAATAACTACCCCACGCATAGTTTTGAATGACATTAGTCATGGGAAAGAACATACATTGCAGGTTATTTTTTTTAGATAATAAAAAGTCTGACATTGGATCACCATATTTATCAAAATTGCCCAGTGCAAGCACTGAAATCAAGTAGTATTTAGAGTGAGAACTAGGGGGGGGCATAATGATTTTTTCATTATGTTCTGAGCGAGTGAAACCCCAGCACTCTTTTCATAAATATGGTGAAACATAAACGTGATCGAAAGTAGTGAATAAAAAATGCATTTACTAGAAGATTGTAGCGACCTATTTAGAGTGTGATTAAGATCCTTAGTGGTTTTTCTTCCTCTATTTTTTTTATATTAACCTTATCTTTTTCAACTGGACAATAACCTCATAAGCTAGATTTTTGTAACATAAATTTTAATTTGTGATTAGTATCATTAGTGAATAGTTCAATGATCATATATCTTAATTGATATTGCATTATTGATGCGTATTGTGAGTCCTAAATATGATATTTCATGATTTGATTTCTTCGATATTAAGTGAACGAGAGTCATCCAATAAAATATGGTTTGCAGGTGATTTTCATAACCCACCGGAAATTAGTTACCAAGTAAATTTTCCTCGTTTAGAGTTGGTGCTTAGTGGCGAATACATTAATGAAATGGAAAACCATGAGCACGCAATTAAAAAAATAAAAGCAAAAGCAGGTGATGCGATTTTTATACCTCCAAACTGTTGGAATAAACCCGGCTGGGATACTGATTGTTCAGTACTAAGTATGTTATTTGGTCGTCGTCAACTTGGTCTTAGTTTGGTGAGTAAGCGAAAGGGAGAAGTAGGATTTTTCGATATTCAAAAACATAGCATTCAAACACGTTCTGGGTTTGCTATTGATAACATACTAGAAGCTCTGAGCTCTCTCGCTCGTGAAACTATCAAAAAGCCAACAGATGAATTACTGTTGCAAGCATTGTTGCAATACAGCAAAGTAATGCTTGAAGCTCCAATTGAGGAGTCACATAACCGGGTACAAGATCTTTACCAAGGAATATGTATTTATATTCAAGAGAATTTTCACCGTTCTATAACACGAGACAATATTGCGGAGCGTTTTAGTATTTCATCTAATCATTTATCGCGTTTATTTCGCCAACAAGGGCATATGACTTTGTCTGACTACATTACTTGGGTGCGGATCGATAGGGCAAAGTTCATGCTCAAGAAATACAATTTCAAGCTGAACGAAGTATCAGTGCGTTGTGGTTTTAAAGATGTGAATTACTTTTGCCGTGTGTTTAAGAATCGAACAGGACGAACGCCAACGGTTTATCGTATTTCGAATTGAATCACAATTTATGGCAGTAGCCTGGACATGAAGTACATAAGTAACGCTTGAAGGTCGACACTATTTTTGGTCATTAGTAAGCGCTCTGCTACCTGACCGCACAATAAATTTCGACTCAGATTTGTTGCCGTGAGGATTTGTTCATGCGTTGGCTTGGTTGGTATTGCCAGTGCTATTGTCAGGTGCACAGCACCCATTTTTGACATCCAGTCGATGGGTGTATCACTTGCAATGACAGCGACAGTGATATGGTCAATACCATCGAACATAACATGTGGAAGTGCAATTCCTGGAGTGATACAGGTAGATGAGTATTCCTCACGCTTTATAAAGGCGATCATTAGTTCTTCTGGATGCTCGGGGTGAATCAGCTGTGCCAGCCCTTTTAAGCATTCAAATTTTGTTAACTTAGTTTGCGCTTTTGCATAGTGCCATTGAGTTTTGCTTGGGAGAGATAGCTCTGGTACCCGATCTGCTAGTTGGTTGGAAAACTGGTAGTTGATACACGCACCGATTAACCTGTAATGCTCTGCAATAATATTTTTTATGACAAAACATGCTAATTCAGCATCAATACCAACAACGATAATCTGGCATAAATCTCCCTTGACTAAGCCTGCCTGCAACATTGCAACAGATTTTGAAAGTTCTGCCTTTCTGTTACGAGTAATGTTAATAATACATAATGTACTCTTGAATTTTTTTGCAAGCCGATGAAGCGTTTTTGCTGTACGAGCACTAGCATTTATATCTTCAACGAGAAAGGTGATTTGATATTCATTCATTGTTTCATCTTTTTCGACAGTGGATAAGAAATACCTTTTCTACGTCAAGTAAGACATCCTCTATAGAAACACGAATAATATTTTTAAGATCGAAGCGAGAGAATTGCTCTATTTCTATATCAGATACAATCAAGATTTTATCTGCGTGATTGATATCATAAGAAGTCAGTTGATTCTCTATCCCCATTGCTCCTTGAGTTTCAACCTTAATCTGAACATTGTGCTTATGTGCTGATTTAATCAGTGCATCTGCTGCCATATAGGTATGAGCAATGCCAGTAGGGCATGCGGTCACCGCGATAATTTTCATAGTTTTTCCCTGCTTAAAATTTTTTAAATGTTAGCATGTTTTATGGGAGTTCAATAATTTTTAAAGGTTAAATGAAAAGCATGCATCACAGTTTACTTGGTACACTACAATTATCCAGTTAATGCTACTTTTTTCCTCTATGTGTCGTTGAACTTGATCGTTAATCTATATTAAGATTAAACATCAGAAAATAAATGATAGCCATAAGTCGCAATTAATAGGTGAATATCGTTATTACTCAATGTTCAAAAGGCTTTAAAGTACGTAAATATCAAAGCATACGTTTATGTAACAAAAATCCAGTATACACAACAGAGTTTCAAATAAATTTAAGCATCAAAAGAATGCATTTTCATCTAAATTCCCAGACAACCAGGCGAACATTATGGATATTAATTCGTTAATAAACACACAATTAATCTGCTTAGAACTTAAGGCTAAAACCAAAAAAGACTTGCTTGAAGAGATGGCTCAAATGTTAGATACAGCTGGTAAGTTATCTAGCAAAAAAAACTATTTATCGGATGTTTATAAGAGAGAAGCAATTGGTAATACAGGATTTGAAGATGGTATTGCAATACCTCATGCTAAAAGCAAAGCGGTTAGTCAGCCAGCAATTGCCGTAGGCATCAGTAAAACAGGTATCGATTATGGCGCTGAAGACGGTCAAAAGTCTGATATCTTTTTTATGATTGCCTCACCGGATGGAGTAGATAATGACCATATTGAAGTTTTAGTACAAATATCTAGTAAGTTAATAGAAGATGATTTTATTAAAAAAATCAAACAAGCTAAATCTAAGCGAGAAGTATTAGATTTATTCACTTCAACGATTCGCAAAACTGCGCCAGTTCAAGAAGTAAAAAAAACGAGTCCAATTAAAGAAAAAAGCGATTTACAAATACGTATGAATAGAATCAAACAACACCTGATGTTTGGCACTTCTCATATGATTCCATTTATTGTTGCCGGAGGGGTATTACTTTCACTCTCTGTTATGTTTTTAGGTAAAGGTGCTGTACCTGAAGAAGGCATTCTAAAAGATATTGCTATTATGGGGACCGCGGGTTTAACTCTGTTTACGCTGATCTTAGGTGGTTACATTTCCTATTCAATCGCAGACAAACCAGGCCTTGCGCCGGGCATGATTGGATCATGGATTGCAGTCCAACATTACCAAGCAGGTTTCCTAGGTGTTATCGTTGTTGGATTTCTCGCAGGCTTTGTGGTCAGCCAACTAAAACGTATCAAACTTCCTGATTCGTTAACTTCTCTTGGTGCTATCTTTATCTATCCGATAGTAGGTACCTTTATTGTATGTGGCATTGTTATGTGGGTCATTGGGGCCCCAATAGCAAGCATGATGATAAGTATGAATGAGTGGTTATCATCTATGGCGGGCAGCGGAAAAGTTGTCCTCGGTACTATCCTAGGTGCCATGACTGCATTTGATATGGGTGGTCCGGTAAACAAAATTGCAACACTTTTTGCTCAAACTCAAGTTGATACTCAACCATGGCTTATGGGGGGAGTTGGTATTGCGATTTGTACCCCACCGCTTGGTATGTTCCTCGCAACACTTATATCCCCTAAAAAGTTCAAAATGGATGAACGTGAGGCAGGTAAAGCTGCCGGACTAATGGGGCTGATTGGTATATCAGAAGGAGCTATTCCATTTGCAGTAGCAGACCCACTCCGTGTTATCCCTTCAATTGTTGCTGGTGGTATTGTCGGTAATATTGTTGGTTTTACATTTAATGTATTAAACCATGCCCCATGGGGGGGGTGGATCGTACTACCCGTTGTTGAAGGTAAAATTGGTTATGTGATTGGTACACTAGCAGGAGCATTAACAACTGCAATCCTCGTTTGCATTCTTAAAAAAACAGAGAAAGAGGATGATGAAAAAGTTACATACGCAAATGAATCATTTGATTCTCTAGCAACCGAAGGTGAAGCACAAATTATTGCGATTACTGCTTGTCCTTCTGGTGTCGCACATACTTTCCTTGCCGCGAAAAGTTTGGAAAATGCAGGTCGTAAGCTTGGTGTGAAAATCAAGGTTGAGACACAAGGTGCAAATGGCACAAACAACCATTTAAATGCCATAGACGTAGCTAATGCTGACTTTCTTATTTTAGCTCATGATGTGCCAATTAAAGATACAGAACGATTTGCTGATATTCACACAGTCGATGTCGGTACTAGAGATGCTATGTGTAATGCAGAATATTTAATACAATCAAATTTAGAAATTATCAATGATAGATCTACTCAGTAACTACTTAGGTTATT
This sequence comes from Psychromonas hadalis ATCC BAA-638, assembly GCF_000420245.1. GTDB lineage: Bacteria > Pseudomonadota > Gammaproteobacteria > Enterobacterales > Psychromonadaceae > Psychromonas > Psychromonas hadalis. Next base: position 8,905 of record NZ_ATUO01000104.1, read on the forward strand.
TCAAATAAATAGTCAGCTCGTAAGGCCGTTTAACATTAAAATTTGAGCAAATTTTTAATGTTATATAAGTACATCTTTCTTTCAGGAGAAAATATCAAATGATTAATTTAGCAGTAATTGGAACAAACTGGATATCAGAAAAATTTGTGGAAGCCGCCATGCAAAGCAATCAGTTTCGATTAATGGCAGTTTACTCTCGTCGAGCAGATAAAGCACATCGTTTTGCTAAAAACCATCAAGACAAAAATTGTAATTATTATAATACCTTAGAAGAGCTTGCTAGGGATAAAGCTATTGATGCAGTCTATATTGCATCTCCAAATAGCCTACATTGTGCTCAAGCGATACTGTTAATGGAGCATGGTAAGCACGTTATTTGTGAAAAACCTATCGCATCTAACATTTCAGAAGCCACACGAATGTATAACAGCGCAGAAGAAAATAATGTCATTCTTTTTGAAGCGTTTAAAACAGAATTTTTACCCAATTTTAAAGAACTTAAGGCAAACCTTGCTACTATAGGAAAACTTCGCAGTGTGTATTTAAGTTACTGCCAATATTCTTCTCGATACCAAAAATACCTAGATGGAGAAAATCCGAATACATTCAATCCTGACTATTCAAACGGCTCAATTATGGATATTGGTTTTTACTGTGTTTCAGCTGCGGTGTCTTTATTTGGTGAACCTGATAACATAAAAGCGAGCGCAAAATTGCTTGATTCAGGAGTTGATGCTCACGGTTCAGTGATTCTCGAATACCCTACTTTTTTGGTCACTATTCAACATTCTAAAGTATCTAATGGAATTGTTGCGAGTGAATTTCAAGGTGAAGATGGTATCATCCTCGTTAAAAACATATCTGAATGTGATACTTTTACTATCCAAAAAAAGGCTGCAACTCCACAAGTAATTACAGTCGGGCAAGAAGATAATTCAATGCTATATGAAGCAATCGAATTTGCTAAAGAAATCCATGAAGGTTCAATGAACCTAGCATATGTGCAACGTTCTTTAGTGGTATCGAAAGTGACAACTGAGATACGTCGTCAAACTAGTGTGACGTTTCCTGTAGATTAATAACAACTTGTATTTAAATGCAGAGGGCTCCCCACAAAAAATCATAAATTACCTAGCTGTATATGTAGTGGTGCAGTGATTTTGGCCACTTAGTTAGAGGTGATATTATTCATCTCGTCAATTAAGTAGGTAATAAAATGAATAAGCAAGAAAGACCAACATATACAGCAGAATTTAAACTTGAAGCAGCGCAATTAGTTGTTGATCAAGAGTACTCCACTAAAGAGGCTGCAAAGTCGATGGAGTGAGTAAATCTGCAATGGACAAATGGGTTAGACAACTCAAAAAAGAACGGTTAGGTGACAATTGTAACGCCAGTCCATTAACACCAGATAAGATCAAAATAAAAGAACTTGAGAAGAAAATTAAACGCATTGAAATGGAGAGCGAAATAATAAAAAAGGCTACCGCTCTCTTAATCTCCGACAGCCTGAAGAGTTTCAGGTAATCAAAGAATTGCAAGAGAGCTACCCAATTAAACGTTTGTGTTCAGTATTTAATATTTACCGTAGTAGCTATCATTATTGGCTAAAACATAGCGATAAAAGAACACCTGAAACATTACAAGAAGAAATAACGGTTAAAGCTATTTTCAATGAAACGGGAGGCTCTGCAGGTGCGAGAAGCAGATATCACGCTGGCAAGAGGTAACCCTATAAGTCGTTACAGAGCCTCTAAAATAATGAAAAGGTTAAACTTAAAGAGCTGTCAAATACCTAAGCATGCATACAAACGGGTAGGTTCAGAGTGTGTGGATATACTGAATCATTTACAACGACAGTTCCTTGTTGAAAAAGCTGACACGTTTTTTGTGTGGAGATGTCACCTATATTTGGGCTGGCAATAGGTAGGCTTACTTAGCAGTTGTGATTGATCTTTATGCTCGCAAGGTGATTGGTTGGTCGATATCCTATTCTCCAGATAGCAACCTGACAGACAATGCTTTAAAGATGGCATTTGAAGCTAGAAAACGACCTACTGGTGTCATGTTTCATTCAGATCAAGGTTGCCACTATACAAGCAAACAGTTTAGGCAGTTATTGTGGCGCTATCAAATAAAAAAAAGCATGAGTCGTAGAGTAAATTGTTGGGATAACGCGCCAATGGAGCGTTTTTTTAGAAGCTATAAAACAGAATGGATGCCGACTGTGGGTTACGCGACTATTTTAGATATGAAGCATTCGGTGATTGATTACATCACACGATATTATAATAATGTGAGGCCTCACTGGTTTAATGGAGGGTTAACACCAAACGAATCTGAGCGAAGATCTTTGCTTGAATACGGGAGTGTGGCCAAAATTAGTTGACCACGACATACCTACTGATAAGTATAGACAACAATACTATGGAACAGAGCCTTATTTTTATAGCGTGCTTCACTGACTAGTGGATTGATAAGTTAACAGTAGCGTAGCGAAGCCAAGGATGGCGGTTTTATTATTAGCTGAAATACAGGACCAAAATAGACAATTAATATAGAGGAGCTTTTGCTGACGAGCATTTCGCCCCTCTTTCGTTATTTATTACTTGGTCATTTGTTGATGCATTGCTTTAACTAAAGCAACTAGCGCATTTTTTGATAACTTATTAGCCTTTTCAACGGTATCCGCTAGATTCTTTTTGTTAGTCACAATTGATGTAAAATCAATTACCGGCTTGAGTATTATTTGGATTAATTTCTTCGCTGTTTCAGGATCATTATTCGCAATAACCTCTAACACTTCCGCTTTCATTACTGCATTTTTATCGAGCAGTAGCTTAGAAACATGCGTGAAGCCTACTATCTCACATTGCTCTAATGTGCCAAATTTAGGCAACATACGCCAAGAAATCAGCGTATTAGGCGTCACCTCCTCAATATTTGTTGAACATTCAGGGATAACGTTTGACCATACCCACTCAAGAAAAGCTTCATCACTACAAAGGATCTCTCTTGCTTTGTTACATGCTTTGCCAATCTTATACTTAGCTTCTCGCTTCTCTTCTGCTTTTGGTGCATTAGAATCGATGTAATGTGTTGTATCTAAGTATTGTAATATAGTTTCTTGTTGTTCTTTTAACACTGAGCTCATTGAGTATACCTCATTTTATAAAATCTTATTATTGTGTGTCTGACGAATGAAGCGCAGTGTATCTTACCAAAACAAAGAGTCTATAAATATGGGCTGTTTGTTGACATTACTTTCATTGCGCCTATAAATAGGCGCGCATAAAAACAGAGAAAATACAAAAATAAACATTTAATTTTATTCTATTAGCAATACCTTCACCAATTTTCATTTAAGCTTAAAATGGCATTTTACACCCATACAAATCAAATATTTACAAGGGAAAAAGTCAGCCAAAATGGGTGGGTTTCCGTTTTGGCTAAGGTATTGATTAGAAAACATTACAGTCTATTACCGCATATAAAGTAGGTCTATATTTGTTAAAAAAAAGCAGTGATTCATCTAAATATACTATTTAAATCAATTAGACACTAAAGTGGGTATCGTGCCACAGAAACTCTGCTTAACCCCACCAAAGCAGTAATAATTTGATATTATTAAATTGAGATCATCATAATTTAAGTGTGAAAAATGACAGTGAATAAATGGCCAATTTTACTTAGTTCCGTTTTAATGGTGGGTAGCTTAAGCGGTTATGCTTGGTTAGGAAGTTACCCTAAATTACTCAATCAAAACAAAGAACAAGTAGCTCCGTTTTTTGAAAGCCTTTCCCCTCAAGAGATCCGTTCAACACGCATCACTGCCTTGCAAGAGAAGCTCTATCAAGATAAACAAAATGGCCAGCTTTGGTATCAGTTAGGCCACGCCTACCTGTTAAACGGTGAGTATAAAAAGGCAGTGACGGTGTTTGATTATGCGATTCGTTTAACAGATGCAATAAGTAGCGACCATTACGCCTCAAAAGCGACAGCACTTTATTACCATAATAAACAGCAGATGGGTAATGAGATTAATGACCTTATTGCATCGGCATTAGCCATTGATGAAAACAATCAAACGGCATTAATGATGCTAGCAAACGAGCAGTTTATGCAAGCGCGTTATCAACAAGCGATTAACCTTTGGGTAAAGATATTAGACTCTGATCAAGCAGGCCTTGATAGAGTGGGTATTATTCATCGTATTAATCAAGCGAAGTTGTTCTTGAGATAACAGCACTTCCCAAAAAATAAAACAGATAAAAAAATGCCGACAATTAAGTCGGCATTTTACAACTAACTACTTCGTAATAATCGTTACAAAATAACTTGCGATAAATTGTTTCCAAAAAGCCTTAAGGAATCGTTACAAAATAACTTGCGATAAATTATTTCTAAAAAGCCTTAAATGACTGGCTATTTTAAAAACAAAATCGCAAGTAATATTGAAGCCAATCCTAAATGACTGGCTATTTTAAAAACAAAATCGCAAGTAATGTTGAAGCCAATCCTTAATAAGTCGCTTCGCGTTTTTCAGCTTCTGCTTGCCACTCTGGTACTAATGTTTTTAAGAATGCTTGCTTCTCTTTATTCATTTTGTCCATATCCATCCCCAATGCTTTTTGAGCAGCTTCCTTGGTTGAGATATCAGGCAGTTGAATTGGATCAGTGATCCCTTTCTTCG
>NZ_ATUO01000105.1 GCF_000420245.1 Psychromonas hadalis ATCC BAA-638
CCTCAATGCATCCGCTTTTATTGCATCAATAGGTAATGGACACGCTTTTGCGACTGCTAAAGAGTTTGCTGTTTGGTTAGGTATTACCCCAAAACAGTTTGCTTCGGGTAATAAGAGCGTCATGGGTGGGATCAGCAAGCGTGGTGACAGATATTTGCGCAAAATGCTTATCCATGGACTAATCATGCGGGTAAAAAGCAGGATGCATTAAATCAATGGATTTGCCAATTAAGAGAGAGAAAAAGTTTCAATTGCACCGCAGTTGCAACGGCTCATAAACTCGCCCGTATCTTGTAAGCAAATTGAAAGTTAGCTAGTAACCGCTTAACAAGGCAATTAAACGGAACAAAAACAGTTGGCTTTGTTTCGTTCCTCAACAAGTATAGCCAACTACTTTTGTCCGCTTATTGCGGCGTTATGTGTTTCGTGAGGCTAAAATATATCGTTATGTGAGCCAATTCTAGCAAGTTGTAAATAAGTCTCATGTATACGGTAAATAAGAACTAAATCAGGCTTTATGTGGCAATCTCTAAAGTTATTCCAATTTCCTGATAAAGCATGATCTACATATTTAGCTTCAAGAAGCAGTCCTTTTTGAAGTGTAGAAATAACGTTACCAACTTCAATAATCTCTGGGATTGGTAACTTTGTTATTTTCTTAAAGTCTTTTTTAAATTGAGTTGAATAATCAAGAATTAACATTAGTCACTTTACCTTCAGTTAATTCTGAAATTAACTGAGAAACACTTTCTGATTTTTGTCCTAATCCTTGTGATAACTCTTGAATTGCTGTTATTGTCATGGAGTTAGGTTGTTTTGCTTTCAATTCAAAAGGAATCCCGCCATAATTTATGACTGCACGAGCAAATAGCTTGATTGCTTGTGATGGGCTTAGACCGACTTCATCACAAATATGAGTAAATGCCAATTTAGTGTCATGGTCGATACGAGTTGTGAGCATTTCTGTTTTCATTTTAAGTTCCTATTTAGCTTGCTTTGTAATACATTGTATAGCAAATGGTAGCAAAAAACACATAACAAGTGACTAATTGCATCCATTAAAAGGCAATCGAGACGGGATTTGGTCTATTACTGTAAACGGTAATTGGCGCATTACTTTTGAGTTTATCGATGGTAATGCTTACATTCTCAACTATGAGGACTCTCACTAATGAATATGCATAATCCACCACATCCTGGAGAGTTCATTTACGATGTGTATTTAGAACCTGCTGGCTTTAGTTGTCGCTATTTAGCAAAACAATTGGACGTAGCTTCTTCTACTTTGAGGCGTGTTCTAAAAGGTCAAAGTGCTATTTCTCCTGAAATGGCACTTCGTTTGTCAAAAGCAATCGGCAGAACACCAGAAGTTGGCTTTCAATGCAAGATAACTATGATCTTTGGCATGCAAAACAAGAAGTTAACTTAAACAATGTCCACTTTGTAAATTTCGCCGTGGCATAAAAAATATAACAAGTCGTTTAAACGGAATAAAAACAGTTGGCCATCGCTACGCGATTATAGCCAACCATTTTTCTCCGCTTAACGAGGCGTTAGTATGCCTTAATCTTATTGCACTATTTAGTTTTTGCATTGTGACTTTTAGTTTTGGTGAGTTGTTTAACGTTCGTAAATTGGTGCGTTGTGGTTGTTTCAAATACGCTCATTCCGTTGTGAATTACTATTTGCTAATAGTCGCCAGTACAATGTTTAATAGCGTAATTCAAAGTTAACTAAGGCTCCATTATCTTGGTTTTGATCACTAGCGGAAATTCTGTTTTCAGTTTCTGTTTGTTAAACCTTGAGTACGCCATGTTTTCAAATATTGGTACTATTTTCTGAACCCTATAAAAGGTAAAGTTACATAAAATCAGCAAGTTATTGCTGACGGTAGGGTTGTCCAAAAGGCAACTAACAAGCAATTTAAACGGAACTAAAACAGTTGGCAAGTAAAATTAAAAACAGCGGCAGGGTGGGTAAACATTCCCAAGCTTAAAAATAATAACCAAACAGAATTTGAGTTCAGAAGATTATGACATGATTTAAATAAAATGAAAGCTGTATTACACTAGTTATATCAACCAACTACACCTCAAAAGAATGGCGAAGATGCCGTTAACTTTTATTCTGATAATGAAATGGATCACGCCGCAATTAATTTAGTATCTGCGTTATATTCAGAAGCTAGAAAAATTGTTGCGTACAAAAATGAAAGTGAATTAATACTAAGCAGTGCACTAACCGATGAACTGTTTAATTATATCAATCTTGGTTTACAACGAAACTTGCAAACGAGTTTACCGAAAAATCAGATAGCATGTCAGTAAACGATATTAGAGAGAGCGGTGAACAAAATTGTAAAAACCATCTAGCAGTTCACCAAACAAATTTATCAGAAATATTTTCATATTATTTGGCAAGACTTAAAGCAAGTTTAACAAAAAAAATTTAAAAGATTTTTATCAGAAAGTTTGTCGCGTAGCTTTTATTTAATAAGGGAAATACCTTAACTCAACGCCAGATTTCAACACAGAGCGTCTAGAAATCATTCGAAATGGTACTTAGCGTCAATAACGGTAAGGGTTTCAAGAAATTATTGATACGAATGAATGAGCCTAACATACTGATAATATACAATATATTGGTTTATTAAGTATACAAAAACCGAAATTTTCAAATAAAAGATCTTGTCTTAAATTGCAGAGCCGGATTTAGCGCCTTAACGACGAGCATCTGCAAAGTGCGAAAAAAAGAATAGCTAACAGTATGTTATACATTTTATGTTAAATACGATTATGTTCAATAGCATAAGAACCAAATATAAATATCTATAACACCATGATATAAAGGGGGAATATAACTCTTATTTAACATAATATAGATTATGCGCAGTTACGTGTTTGGTAAGGCTAGGCTGGTAGCTAATCCCAGTCCCATTCATAATATGCATCGATGGCTTGGTTTAAACCACTGGATGCTTCGATATAAAACTGTTCAAACATTTCATAACGGATGGCAAAAATAGAGAAATTATCAAATACGCCTACGCCATAACTTATCTCAACGCCGGGCGCGATTTCACCGCGCACACCAACAGATTGTTCATCTCCTGTGCCACTTGATGAAAGTGACAAATCTTTAATGCCAACTTCTTCACCAATGCTACTCATGAGTCCTCCGGATTGTCCGGCTGCAATATCAATCAGCATATTTGCCATGGTGCTACTGTCTGATGAACTATTTAAGGATTGCCCGCGTGTTAAATAAGATAATGCTTCTTGCTGTGCCATGGCTGGCTCTGAAAATATCACTAACTCTAATGCGTCTGGTGTCCCGGTTACACGTACACCTGCAATTACATTGTCTTCAACTTTACTGGGATCGCGAATTGCTTCTATTTTTAAATAAGGTGATTCTGGTGCGCCTTGAAAAACCACACGGCTTTTTTGCAGTATCAACTGTTGCCCTAATGAACGATAACTTCCATCCACAAAATTAAGTTCACCATTGATGGTTAAATCTTTATTTAATCTCTTTTTAATGCGTAATTTCCCCTCAATAAAGGTATCTAAACCTAACGCGACGATTTGGAAATTTTTTCCTGTATCAACACTGAGATCAATAACAAGAGGTAAATTGGGGGCTACTTCCTCTTTTTCTATATCGATCACTACAATGTCTTTTGATTGAGAAATTGCACCTGTAGGTAACTCTTTTACAATAATTTTTCCCTTATCAATATATAATTCACCATTCACTTTGATCTGCTCATTAACCAAAATATGAATATCAGGGCTTAATAACAGATCAATTTTTCCATAGTCATATATTTCTAGTTTATGAGCATAAAAATGCAGCTTACCCTGTAGTTTATTTGCCCAATCAAACTGCCCTTTTAACGTTGCTCTGCCTGCAATCTGGCTGTTTTTGCTAATAATTTCTTCTGTGTTTTTGATGATGAGACGGTGCGTGATTGTATCACTGACTTTTTTAAGCGACTTATCAAAAATATTCAGTGTATTCGTGAGCAGCGGAATATCCGCTGTTTTTTCCGCAAGGGTATTACTATCACGACTACTAAACGTACCTAGCAATGTTGCATGAGTCTCTTTTATTTCAATAGTGCTATGTAACTCTGTAATTTTCATCGGTAAACGGGCACTGCTTATCTCACCATTCGTTATCTGTATTGCGCCATTAACGGTTGGTTTTTTTAGCTTGCCGGTAATTTGAAGGTTACTTTTTAATGCTCCTTTTAATACTTCTATATGCGGTATTAAAGGTTGAAAAAGTGAAAAATCAGGGAGATTAATTACCACGTTAGCGTCGATACTGGGCTGCGGTTGATAAGGTAACAAGTGCCCTTTTAGTTGCACATCAATTAAGTTATCTGCAAAAATATTGGTATTGAATGCGACTTGTTGTTTACTGCCTTTTATATCGACATTAAACTGCGTCATTGGGTAGTTAATAAAGGTTTTTGATTTTGTATCATCACTAATTTTAAATAACATATCATCGGAAAAAAGTGTTATTACGAAGTCTGGTTTGCTGTCTTTCTGCCATTTTATATCCGCATTGGCAGAGATTTTACCTGCCATTTTAAACTGCTCAGGTAAAAATGGATTCACATTCGCGAGCAGATAGTTATCGATATCAAAAATGACTTCCCCTGACTCACCAACATTAAACTGTTTAATGCACAGTTTTCCCACTTGCTTCTTTGTCACTGTGTTATCGGTGCTTGCTTGCCAACAGTGCGCTGTTAATTGAATTTTATCTTGCTCCGATATTACTTCAAAAGGCGTTTCCAACGTTAAGGTTTGATGAGGTAAATAGAGATGTGCTTGGTTTAATTGTATTAATAATTTTTTTTCGGTTTGTGTTAAAAACAGCGCTAAATTCGTTGAGATAAGTTCACTTTTAATCGTTAATTCAATATGATGGCGAACGTTTTTTTCTGTGACACTTTTATTCGACACTTGCAGTTTAATTTCATCAATCAGTTGTTTTTCGATACTGAGTTTATCGGCATTGAGGTGTAAGCTGAGTTGTGGTTTGTCACTGAGTAGCAATTCACTACTCAGCACTATTTTTTCAAGGTTATATTGCTGATAAGAAAGCGCTTCTGCCGTTAATTCAGTTGATATTTTCAGTGCGTCTTGGGATCCTGTAAGATTGATATTGCCACTGATCTTCCCTGTTGTGGCTAACACGGCGTGACTTAAATCAACAATATTGAGAGAAATGTTAAGATCACTTTGTTGCGCGACAAGACCATTAACCACAAAACGGTTTTCTGCATTATTAATCGTTAACGCTTCAAATGTAATGCCCTTTTTATCATCGCCATAAATTTTACCTGCAATCGTTAATGGCCGTTTTAATAACTGTCCATTGATGGCTAATGTTGGAAAGTTAAATTGCCATTCAGGGGGGCTATTTTCATAAAGTGTCAGTGCTAATTGTTGTTTGATAATACCTGAAAACTGTCCATCATAACTGCTTTTAAACTGTTGCAAATCGATATCGGTTATCTTTAATTGGCCCAGCCAATTTATTTTTTCTTGCCACGTTAACAGCCCAGAAAAATCGAGTTCTCCCCCTAATGTTTCTATTTTTAGGCTCTCTATCTGTAAGTGCTTTAAGTCCCCTTCTGTTTTTAAGCTCACTGTTCCACTGGGTAAATTTGCTAAGGCGTAATCAGTTTGAAAATTAATATGCTGGTTAAGCAATGAGCCTTGGCTGCTGAAACGGCCCTTTTTTGCTGAATATTGTTTTTCTCCTGTTAATGGCCAGCCTATATTTTGCCAATTTAGGCTGATGGTATGAGGCAAGTTTTCTGCAAAAAGATCTAAATGGCTGTTAAATTGTAGATCAATTTTATTTGATAATATAAGCTCACTGGTGAGTGAAGATAAGCTACCTTGGCTACTGAATTGGTAATTTAAATCCGTTAAGAGATTTTCAGGCTGCAACTGTTTTATCTTTTTAACGTGCCCATCAATGTGTAATTGTAATGGGTAATCATCAATAAAATTTAACGTGGCGGTTAAGTTAAGTGTGGTTTCGGGCAGATCAAGTGAGAATTGAGAAATAGTTAACTGAGTATCTTTAAAGCTAAATGCTGTTTGTAATTGGTTAAGCGAAAAAAGAGTTTGTTTATTCTGCTTAATTGTAACGTTAGTCAGTAAAATGGGTTCAACATTAAGGTTAATGGGTAGTTTAATCGTAGGTAACATCTCACTTGTTAAGATTGCAGGCAACGACTCAATCGTAAAATCGCGTCTTTTTTTACTGCTTGAGTGTGTTTTTTTAGGCGTGGTCGTCGCGACATTACTTGGTGCTAATGTGATCAACAGACCCTCTATCTGCGTTGCTAAAGAGATATCTTTTTGCTGTGCGTTTGCGTGTAGTGAAAGTTGCTTAAGCGTGACCGCAAACTCACCCATCTCAAAATTAACATTGCTCACATTGAACGCTTCAATGATTAGCTCAATAGGAAGATTAATCTCAAGTGGTTTGTTATTTGTAACTTCTTGAGATTGCTCCGCCTCTTGTGGCTCGGATATTTTTACCTGAATATCATCAATATTGACGCTTTTTAAACACAGTTTATCAACTAAACAGGACCAATCAAATTGGTAATCAAGCGCACTCACTCGAATCTCTGTTTCACCATCAAGCCAACTCATATTTTTAAAGCGTGGTGAAAATAGCAAGCTTCCCTCTATAAGTTCAATGGATAAACGCGATTCAAAAGCTTTTACCGTTTTTAATATGAGCTGATTACCACTGTGTGTAAACAGTAAAAAACTCAACAAAAGCATACTTAATAGAAGTAATGAGATAAATGATAAACCACCAATTTTTAAAAACCGCTGCAACCGCCTCATAGCTCAGGCCCTATCATAAAATGTATTGCAAAGGAGTTGGTCTCATTGGTGATCGGTTTTGCGATATAAAAGCGAATGGGGCCAACAGGTGATGCCCAAATGATCCCCGTACCCGCACTACTTGATAATACTTCTGAAAAATCATCGGTGGCAGTACCAATATCAGTAAACAGTGCCAGTTTCCAGTTATCACTAATGGGAAAACGATACTCTACACTGACAACAGCGAGATAACGTCCTCCAATAAGATAACCTTCAGCGTCTTCTGGGGCGATGCTGTCGTAGTCAAAACCACGAATACTTTGATCGCCACCAGTGAAAAAGCGCATTGATGAAGGCACGTTGTAGATAGAGTCGGTTTGAATAGCCCCCAACTCTGCCAAGGCAACAAATTGATGCCCGCCATAGGTGCGAATTATTTTACTTTTGGCATACAGCTTGACCAGATCATCACTGGATAACCACCACTCATTTGATACTTCCAAGGAGGTCATTATTTTGTCCCCCCAGGTAGTATTAATACCACCACGTGTGCGTGTACGACTAAAGCTTATCCCTGGAATAATAAGTGAAGTACTGAAATTTTGTTGTCCCTGTAATCCCTGCTCATGTTCATAGCGAATAAACAGTGTACGTACCCAATCACTTTGTAAACGCCAATGACGGTTGATACCAAAGAGATACTGAGTGGTATCAGTATCATTTTGATTTAACATTTTATAACCCGTTTGCAACGAAAAATAGTTATAAAGTGGATCTTCTAGTGGGATTTTATAGGTTGCAGAGGCTTCTTGTTTTGGAATTGAAGCAACTATATTGGCCTCAATAGAGTGACCATATTGGTTTACCCAAGGGCGCGTCCAACGAAATTTACCTCGTATCCCTTCATCCGTTGTATAACCTAATCCGGCGTTAAATGAGTCTTGTGGACGCATGTTTGCGATAACGTGTAAAGGAACCTGTAACCCCTGTTTTTCACTAAACTCGGGTAAAATGGTAATGCTTTTAAAGTACCCTGTTTCACTTAAATCAGTATTAAATTCACTTAATAACCGCGTATCAAAAGGGTCGCCCTCTTTAAAATTGAGTAAACTAAGCACAAATTTACTTGCGGGTAGAGCAGAGGTAAAAACAAGTTGTCCAAACTGGTAACGCGGGCCGGTATTAAACCACAGATAAACAGATGCGCTGTTAGTCAGTGAAGATACATCAACATAAGACTTTTCAAACGTTGCATCAAAATAACCGTAACGACGCGCTAAACTTTTTAAACTACTTTTTGCTGATTCATAATGTGCATGTTTTAGTACCGAGCCTTCTCGTAATAAGAAAGTTTCCAGTAGTGATATAAAATGGTCTGCGTCTTTTCCCTCACCTAATATTTTCACATCTGATGCAGTAATGTATGTTTCAGGACCAACGTTAATCACTAAAAAAACCGTTTGTGATGTTTCTTCGGTACTGACATTGATATCAATAGTTGGCTGATAATAACCAAAAACAGTCAGAGCAGATTGTGCTGACTTTTTAACTTCTAATAAAAAATCTTCGTTATCGGCATTCTTAGGTGTTTCTAAAGCGTCCAAATAGACAGCGACATTGTTCTCTTCATCGCCAGAGATACCGTCGATAGAAAACGTAATCTCCGCAACAAGAAAGGCACTGTAAAAAATGGACAGTAATAAAAGTAGTGAGTGTAAAAAATATTTCATCATTATTATAAATATAAGCTCTGTAAATCTACTGTTTTTTAAACAAAAGGGTTTGAAAGTCTTGGCGTGCCATAGGCGTGCCCACTAAGTAACCTTGAAACTGCGTACAACCTTGCTCAATCAGAAAGTCTAGTTGCGCCTGAGACTCGACCCCTTCTGCAACCACCTCTAACTGTAATGACTGCGCCATGTTAATAATGGCGCTAACAATGACCTGTTGATTATTGTCTTCCATTAAATTGGCAATAAATGACTGATCTATTTTCAAGGTAGAAACAGGCAGTACACTTAAATACGAGAACGATGAGTAACCCGTACCAAAATCATCAATGGCAAAGCGGATCCCCAATGCACGCAATTGATTAAGTTTATCAATTACCCGTTCTTTATGGGTTAATAATACATCTTCGGTGATCTCAATCTCAATCAGTTTCGGATCAACCTTGGTTTGCGCAAGATGGTGCTCAATCGATGCGCTAAAGCCTATTTGTAATAACTGTTTGGGGCTAACATTAATTGATAGCGTGGTGAATGTTTCCGGTAAACCTAATAATTGCCATTTTGCGAGTTGCTCAAAAGCGGTTTTAATAACCCAATCACCCAGTGGTAAAATCAGCCCACTGTCTTCTGCAACAGGAATAAACTGAGCAGGATTTATCCAGCCTTGCGCACTGTGTAACCAACGAGATAGCGCTTCTGCGCCAATTAATTGTCCATCGGCATCAATGCGAGGTTGAAAATAGAGACTAAATTCATCATTTTCCAGTCCAAAATGAATCTGTTTTTGCATTATATGGCGTGCTCTAATTTTCTGCTCAATCTCTTTGGCAAAAAAGGAGATATTACTAAATTGGCTCTCTTTGGCAAATTTCATTGCCATTGCTGATTGACGCAGTAGGTCATCCGCATCCGTATCTTGCGATGGAAAAAGTTCAATACCAAAAGCAGATGAGAGTATGATCACCTCTTCATCAATATTAAAAGCGAGCTTTAATTTTTCGTCTAACTTTTTGCTAAACGCAAGCGCCATTTCAGCCGCATGTTCTCTGTTCTGATGTAAATCAGGTAAAATAGCAACAAACTCACTGCCGTGGAGGTGAGCGATAAAATCGGGCCCCGTTTTGGCTTCTTCTAATCGCCTGGCAACCGCATGCAGTAACTGATCACCTTTAAAATGTCCGAGCAGATCATTAATGGTTTTATATTGGTGACACTCAATAAAAATAATCGCGCCATGCAGATCATTATGTTTAGCACGAGCATTTTCTTGTTCAATATGTTTAAGTAATTGAGTTCGATTGGGAAGTTGTGTCACTTCATCAAACTGTGCTTGATGGCTCAAATTCTGTTGTGATTGTTTATATTTACTTACATCTGCCGTCGTGCCGATAACACGTAGTGGCAATCCATGGATATCCCACGAGATGGTTTGCCCACGGCTAAGTATCCAACGATACTCTCCATTATGACAGCGGATGCGGTGCGTACTTTCAAAAAATGAATTTTTCCCAGAGAAATGCAACTGCCACTCTTTTAGTACCGAGAAAAGATCATCTTCGTGGATACGAGATTCCCATGCTTCAATATCATGTTCAATCTCCTCTTTTTTAAAACCAATCATCTCTTTCCAGCGCGCTGAATAATAAACACAGTCTTGCTCTATGTCCCAATCCCATACACCATCTCTTGCACCACTTAGTGCATATAACCATCGCTGTTCGCTGGCAGACAGCGCACGAATCCTTTTCCCGACCGTATTAGCAAGCTCAGCAAACGTTCTCTGTAAAGATCCTATCTCACCCATGCCAGTTTGATCAACTTCAATTTGATAATTTAAGTCTGAGATTTTACTCGATTTTGCCAATTTAATGAGTGGTGTAATGATAAAACGATTGATAATGTAAATAAGCACAAAGAGACTAACCAGTAGCGTGACTGCAATTTTTATCAGTGAAAAAAGTGCTTGATAACGTAATTCGGTAATGGCACTGGTTAATGAGTAGCGGATGAAAATAAGACCATTAAATTTACGATTTAAGCTATTACCCTTAGAGAGCATCTGTAAGGGTGCATAAACGATCAGGTCTTGCGTTAATTGATTGTACTGAAATATAAACTCATTCTTTTCAATCACTTGCTGCAAAAGTTTGCCGTCATAATGTGCCAGTTGTAATTTTGCAAACATATATTTATCGCGCAGTGTATTACTTAATATAATCTGCTGATTATGATCGACAACGGCGATCGTTTTAAAATTTTGATCAAGCGCAGTAACAGAAACGATGTTTTGTGCCTGTGCTTTTTCTAAACGCATTAATGAGTTAGAAAGTGTCGTTTGTAAATTTCCTGCAATCCCTTTGATATATTGTGCTTTTTCGTTATACAGTTTTTTTTGTGCATGTTGATACTCTAAAAAAAAAACACTGCCCTGTAAAAAAATAAACACTAAAAACAGAATGGAAGGGATCAAAATATTAAGAGATAACTTATTAATATTATTCATAAATAACACGCTCTAAAATTCGAGTAGTAATAATAGACTTAAAATTATTGGGGATTTTCCCAAGCATATTTTTTTCTGTCATGAATTGGCTAAGTTGATTTGCTTGTAGTTCAATATTAGATGGCGATCCTGAAAGTCGCATCAGTGCATCTTTAGGTTTAATAAAAAAAGTGCCTTTAAATGAGGCTTCTAAAAGATAAGGGTATACCTGCAAGCGCACCGCCATGGTAGTGATAGCATCTTTCTCATTGCTTAAGTAATAGTGATAGGCCTGATAATATTGCTTTAATAAGTGGGTGATTTGTTGCTCTTTACTGACAAATATATCGTCACGTACCACTATCAAATGGGTAATACGTTGCTGTAGCACACTTGAATTGAGTAACTCACGCGCGCCAAGCGCTAATAATTGCTGTTTTTCTGGCTCTCTCACAATTAAACCATCAATATTGCCCTGCATATAAACATCTTTCGCTTCACTCTGTTTTACTTCAACTAACTGTATGGTTTGATTATTTAATCCAGAAAGGGTAAAGGTTTCATCCAGTAACAAGGCGCCAGCGGCTTTGTTTTCATAACCAATGGAGCGCCATTTTAGATCTTGTAAGGTTTTTATTTCAGGTTTCACCAATAAAGCATCTCCACCAACAGATTGGTCAATCACCGTGACAATTTTTAAATTTATCCCTAATGCAACCAGTGTTAATACTTCATCTAACGAGAGAAATGCAACGTCTAGCTTGCCTGTTTGAAATGCTTGAATCACACTGGTTGAAGAGGGTAACTCAAAGAGAGAGTATTGCGTTTCAGGCAGGTAACCTAATTGTTCAGCAAGAAATAAAAATTCAAAACTCGGCCAAGGTGCAGCCCCCACCGTTAAAGGCCGTTCATAAGGGTTACAAGCAGATAAAAGAAAAACAGAAAATAGCAGCGGTGCGAGTAAGTTAGCAAAAACAGTACGTTTTTTCATAAGAGACCTAACACGTATAAAACGGCTCGTAACAGAAGATAATAAGTGTGGATCATGACAGAAAGTGAGATACAAAAAAACCGCTATTTAGTGACAAATAGCGGTTTTTACTCAATTTGTGGGGTTAATTTACAACATTAGCGACTTGCTTGTAATGCCTTGATACGATCTTCTAACGGAGGGTGTGACATAAACAGACCGCCACTGCGTTTACCTGAAATACCAAATGCCATTAAACTACCTGCTAATTGTGGCTCACTGCCTTTTTGTAAACGTTGTAGGGCGGCAATCATCTTCTCTTTACCCACCAGTGATGCGGCACCAGAGTCTGCACTAAACTCACGTTTTCTTGAGTAGTACATCACAATCGTACTTGCTAACACACCAAATATCATTTCTAAAACAAATACAATAATAAAGTATGAGAAGCCATGCCCTGATGACTCTTCATCATTACTGCTAATAAAGTTATCAATAAAACCGCCAATAACACGGGCAATAAAGATAACAAACGTATTTACCACGCCTTGAATAAGTGCAAGCGTCACCATATCACCACTGGCAATATGGCTAATTTCATGAGCAAGCACGGCTTCTGCTTCATCACGGGTCATGCTCGTTAACAGGCCAGAACTAACGGCCACTAATGCTTTGTTTTTATTCATGCCTGTTGCAAATGCATTGATATCTTGCGCGTCATAAATGGCAATTTCAGGACAATCAATACCTGACTTTTGGGCTTGCGCTTTCACGGTGTTCACTAACCACGATTCAGTTTCGTTAGCGGGTGTTTTAATCACAACGGCACCGGTACTGCGTTTTGCTATCCACTTTGACATTGCCAAAGAGATAAATGAGCCACCAAAACCAAATACTATGGCGAGTGTTAACAAGCCACCAATACTACGAGAGTCCATGCCGGTAAGAGAAAAAACAACATTTAATACAATGCCTAATACCAAAACAACGGCTAAATTTGTGATCAAAAAGAGAGCAATACGTTTCATAAACACCTCAAGGGATAAAATAGAGAGACATAATATGGCTTATGCTGTTTTTTGCAAGCAAAAGTTTGATTGATCTCAATTTTTACTTTATCGTGCGCCTTTATTTAACAAAAAAGGAAAGTCTCATGGCTTTAGCAAGCGCACGTCATATTTTAGTTAGCTCTGAAGAAAGTTGTTTAACACTTAAAAGTGAAATTGAAGCGGGTAGTGATTTTACAGAAGTAGCAAAAAAGCACTCCTCTTGCCCATCGGGTGCGACAGGTGGCGATTTAGGTGAATTTAGCCCGGGTATGATGGTACCGGAGTTTGATGCGGTTGTATTCAGTGCGCCGATTGGTGAAGTACAAGGCCCTGTAAAAACACAATTTGGTTACCACCTATTAGAAGTGACTGCGCGTAAGGACTAGTATCAACGTTCAGTGAAGTACAAG
>NZ_ATUO01000106.1 GCF_000420245.1 Psychromonas hadalis ATCC BAA-638
CCCCTTACTACCACTGACTTTCTCGCTGTGTTCGTCGTGCTTTTTTGTGTGGTGAAGATAAATATACAGGGCAAAATTTTGAACACCGACGCCAATGAAAGATCGGGGACATCCGTAAACTTTGACTGAATTTCGAGGTTAATCTGTGGTTAAATAATGACCACTGATTAATCTTTGGAGGCAATAATGACTCAATCCCGTGATTCATTAATTTCACTTATTGATACCCCTTACTACCACTGACTTTCTCGCTGTGTTCGTCGTGCTTTTTTGTGTGGTGAAGATAAATATACAGGGCAAAATTTTGAACATCGTCGTCAATGAGGGCAGAGGGTCAGATCTTGCCTTTTGCCCAAAGAAGCAAAAAGCAAGATCTGACTCCGAAAATGCGCTTAAATTAAAAGACACGGCTTTCTATCCAAAAATCAACAGCGCCACAACGGACAACCGCAGGGGCTTTCCTTTATTAACGCTACTTTGCCTCATGGGGGCATTAGCACTTAGTCTTTTCATTGCCACTTAGGGTAAAAGGAAAACGAGAAATGGTTCGCTTCCTTTGCAAGGGATCTACGTATCGATGCTTTAAAATATCGTGATAAGACGTTGGCTTAAAGGTCAGATACGCTATCAAACACAAATTTTGAGTTACGTTTACTCTTATACCAATTTTTATTCTTTTTACCCTTGCTCGAGGCCCAATTTAAGATGTCAGGGTAACCATTTGAGAGATCCACGTGTTCCTTGGGATGGTGCCATTTTGCAGGGATAGACATCGCCCAAGGTAAGTTCTCTTTCGTTTGATAATACCTATCTTGGCTTTGGTTTGAATCATCATGCTGTGATCCAAATTTTCTTTTTGAGGCCTGCTTGGAAGGAAAGTATCCAGGAAAGTGAACTTCGATGTGCTCACCGGTCTCTAATACACGTGATAGAAAGCTGTTATAAGGCGCACTACCAAGGGCGGATGATGAAATAGGGGAGTTAAAAGTGATGCTAAGTGTGTATAAATGGCCCGTCACTTTTAAGCTACCACTAAAGGTATTTGATAACTGATACCCTGGTGGTGGTGGCAGAGCGTCTTTGATACTTTCTATAATAATAAATAACGATTGATTACCATCTGCAATCGGCATTAATACGCGGGTAGTGCCTTTTAGTTTCATGGTTGCATTAGCAATATTTGAAATAGGCGTATTGATTAACATCCGTAATGAATTATCAAATGCAGCGCCACGTGCGACGGGTAATACCTTAAAAACAATACGCTGAATAAGTCCATCTACTTTGCTTTCTTCAACGTTATAATCGAACACCGCATCGTTAAAGTCATAATCACCGGTGAGGGGCCATTCATCTTCAAAGGCGATGGTGCCATATTGACCTTGCGCGGGGGAGAAAGAAGTACTTTGCGTTTCAACCGTAGGTACATCACTACTGTCAAGGGGGGATGTTTCGTAAAAATAGACCTCATTGCCGTCGCTAAAGCCATCATTATCACTGTCTGCGACCACGGGGTCCGTGTTAAATATATTGATCTCTTCATTATCGGTCAGCCCATCACCATCGGTATCCGCTAAAATGGGGCTGGTATTCATTTCTGTAATCTCTTGTTGATCAGTAAACCCGTCGTTATCAGAATCAACTAATGTCGGGTCTGTCTTGGTAAACATGACTTCGTCAAAGTCAGTAAACCCATCATTATCGCTATCAATAAGTGTTGGATCGGAGTGATAGATAACCGCTTCTTCTAAATCGGTTAAGCCATCATTATCGGTATCAACTAACTGCGGATCTGACTGGTAAATGGTGATCTCTTCTCTGTCGGTTAATCCATCATTATCACTGTCACTGTCCATTGGGTCTGTGCCTAAAATATTTATTTCATCCATATCACTTAAGCCATCTCCATCACTATCCAATAGGACTGAATTATAAGTGAGTTGTAACAGGGTATTAGATAAGGTTTGTTCACTTAACGAGGGACTGGTATCTCTGTTGAGATAATAAATATAAGCATTACCTTCATTATTATTCTCCATGCTTTTGTTATTAGCCCCAATCACCACATAATCTTCATTGATTGATAATGCGTGTCCAAAAGTATCTTGTGTTGCAGCATCCTCATCTGAAAATTTATATAGCTGCTTCCAGATTCCATCACTTTCTTGGAAGAGGTAAGCGGAGCCCCGTGAGTTATTGGAATTTTCACTGCCCACGATAATGTGATCACCTGATATCGCCACGCTCGACCCAAAGTTATCACCCATTGCAGCATCACTTGCGATAAGTTTTGTTTGTAGAGCCCACACTGAACCGGTGCGTTTATAAACATACACTGCACCACTTTTTTTATTCTTTTTGATCTCTGGGTTATTCTCTGCGCGTGCACCCACGACGGCATAGGTACTCGAAATTGCAACAGAACTCCCAAATTTTGCACTTTTAGTGATATGTCCGCCCATCAAACTGGCTTGTTTTTGCCATATATCATCCACGCGACGATAAATATATGCAGCGCCTTCTTTTGCCCGTCCATACTCATTGTCGCCAATAATGAGAAACTCACCTGAAAGCATCAATGAAGATCCAAAATGTGCGCTTTTGTAAGTAGACTCCGGTGTAATTGTTACATCAGCAACCCAAGTACCAGCGCTTTTAGTTATAATATGTACCGCCCCCTGATGACTGGCTGCGATACCTTGCGAGCCAATGGCTGCATAGTTTTTTGAAATGCTCACGGTTGCGCCAAAATGGTCGTTTTTAACACTGCTTGGATTAATAAGTTCAGCTTGCTGTACCCAAATTCCCGTGATTTTTTCAAAGATATAAACGACACCATTTTGACCCGTTTGTTTTTTGTTCGCACTAATAATCAGCTGTTCTCCTGATATGGATAGCGCTTTACCAAATTGTGTTGCTGTCACCGCGTTCGCAGAAAGTGGAGTTAAACAGCTGGATAGATCCCATGTTTGTTCAATACGTTGATAGAGGCATGCTTGACCGCTGGCATTGCTTAGTCCGGGCGCGCCGATTAAGGTGGTATTTTCAGAAAGAGCAACGGCGGCTGCAAATTGTTTATAGTCAGGGGTTAATATGTCTAGCTGCTGGGCCTGTAGTTGGGGATCAGCTACAACAGTGAAGGGCAACAAGCCGGTTAATAGTAAAAATAGAGGGGCAATAAATTTCATGTTAATACTCCTCAAAGTGATAAGAAATAGTCGTGTTTTGGTTGATAGCAATCTCTATAAAATTATTGCTATCATCATTTCTGACAATGAATATCGACTCAATATCAGTACTGATTGATAAGCTACTTCGATAGCGATTAGATTGATTTATAATACCCAGCTCTAATAAGTGAATCGGGGTGTCACTGTGTGGATCCAGGGCACTATAAATGCCTAATTTTGTGTCAAGTTGTGGGTGTGTAAAGTGTAAATCGAGCGTGATGCGACGTTGGCTTTGAAAAGTAAAGCTATCATCAATGACTGCGGTATTGAGTGATTTTACCGCCATCTGTTCGATTTCCTGTTGGCTAAGTTCATTATTTCCATTGAGGGGGATGGGGGTTGGAGAGACTGTTTCACTGCCTGCCACCGCTATCACTGGCGGTTTTACTTCAGTGTCTGCTGATCCGCCAGAAGAGCCACAGGATGAGATAAAAGGTATCAATACTAACCCCAACCAACATGAATTTATCGCTATTCGTTTACATCGTTGTTGACTCATAACTTATCCTTTTTATATCTCAGTAGGTATTAGGCTAATTTATTTTATATCTTTACCTAGTAGGGCAATCGTTATGCCATTACTAGTGATTTTATTATTTTATTATTTGTTGTTATTTAACAGTTGCTTACTGTGGTGTGTAATTTTTAGTTATGTTGAGTTCAGATTGTTGTCGTAGAGCAATTGCAATATGCGAATCACTTTGCATATGAGTATTTTTTTGTAACGTTGCAATGGCACCGTGGTTATTGGCTTAACGCGATGCGAATAAATGCATCTTTATAGGTACAACCATTGAGTGACCCCTTAATGATTTTTTGGTTCTGCCACAAATATTGGAATAAAAGATCAGGACAGCCAAAGACTTTGACTGAATTTCATGGCGAGGATCATTTTGCCATTGACTAACAGCTAACTATTAACCCCAAGGATTTAAAATGGACTTTACCCCGATCATCTTTAATGCATTAGGCCTTTATTGGTATTTTATCCCACTCTTTCTGTTACCTGTTGTTCTAAAATCGGCTTGGTGTAAAGGCATTTGGGGCGAGTGCTTAGTTAACTTTTTATTAACTAAGTTCCTACCCAAAAAGCACTACACCTTAATCAAGAATGTCACTTTGCCAACGGATGATGGCACAATTCAGATTGACCATATTGTGGTTTCACCCTTTGGTGTGTTTGTGATTGACACCCAAAATATGAAAGGCTGGATTTTTGGATCTGCTAAGCAAAAGCAGTGGACACAAAAAATTTTTAAATACTCCGTCAAGTTTCAAAATCCACTGCATCAAAATTATAAACATACACACACCTTAGCCCGTTGTTTGGGGTTACTAAGTGACCAGATTCATTCTGTCATTGTGTTTATCGGTGACAGTACGTTTAAACTAATACCCGTCACCAATCAAAGAGCTTTATTCAGTCGCTAGCTCGGATACCTAGGCAAGGCGCAACATGAAGACAATGGCTAGTCCTTATCGAATGTTGTAACGCCGAATTGGTTTTCGAGCTAGCGACCCATAGGGCAAGTGGTAAGGAAAACACCTTCGTTGTTAGTAAGCTTTGATTGAACCCGTTAGACCTTCAACTTCCTGCCTAGAATCTGTTCACCTTACCGCTTGCTGAATTTTGCTCCTTGAATGGTAACGGGTATTTTATGCCTGAAAATGTCACTTATGCGCGTGGCTGTGTGCAATACATCAAAACAAAACAGCAAATTTACTTCACGATTGAGCAAATTAATGAAATGCTAAAAACCATTGAAGCAGGGCGCTTATCACGTGGTTTAAAAACTAAACTGACACATAAAGAAAGATAGTTAACACTAAAAGCACCCCAAAAGTAGTTATTCAACAAAAGAACACCATCGACCCATCTTGTCCTAAATGTGGTTCTGGTATGGTGTTAAGAGAAACGAAGAAAGGTAAAAATGCAGGCAATCAATTTTGGGGGTGTACTGGCTTTCCGCGTTGTAGAAAAATTCTGAGTATCAGTTAAATACCTTCGCGAGTAATTTTTGCAACGGAGAATAGTGTCCCACCGTTGCATGGATTGCTAATCAATACGCTTGCACACCAAACTTAAGCCGCAATCTTGGCAATACATCATCTAGGTTTTGAACATCTTTATCTTGTAATTCGATTAAGTTGAAATTGTATTTTTTATGTAATTCAATCTTCTTTTTCTTTCTTGCGAGGTACTTTGGCTCATTTTCATAACTCCCATACTCAATATAAACTTTGCCAGTTGGAATATAGAAGTCGCAGTATACATCCTCTTCAATGGGTAACTTGCGCTCGTAAACATGCACAATCTCAGCCATATATAGCCAGTTATCAACCCGAATTTTAGCTTTAGACCTAACAAAATGGCCATCAGCACTACGATACTTGGCTTCAAATTTAGTTCTGAACTTGTACACATCCACTTGGCCAGAACTTACTAATGGTGACTCTTAGATACATGAAGGGATTACAGCCAATGGATATTAGTTATATCTATTGATGCTCAGTAATTTCCAAAAAATCAACCGACTTCCAATGCTCAGCATCGGCACTTAACGCATTTAGAAGTTTGTTGAATTCACTGTTGTGAGGACCCTTGTCATCGATAATGGCCGATTCCCTCCACTTCTCAGAATGAGATAGTTTTTCTCTTAAGGCCGTAGTCGCAATATCAATCCAAGTCGGCGGTGTAAAAGTAAAATTAAACGAAACAGCATCTGTCACTGCTTCGGTCATATGCCAAACTCCTCGTGGTACGAAGAGAATTGAGCCTGGTTCTAATATATATTCAGTACAATCTGTGGGGAATGATTCTGGAAATTGTTTAGCGGTATAACTTTCTAGTTCATGGTCAGCAGGTTGCCCGATCACATGACGAGTCATTGGATTGTTAATGGTGTTGTTTTTTGCTAACCACCATTTTTTTGTTCCTTCTAATTGAATAACAAAATTAAAATTCTGATCGAAATGAGGAGCATTTCCTTTCCCCGCTGGTGTTGCGTAGACTAAGTTTCTAACATAGGTCAACTCAGAGAAGCCAATTTCTCTTCTAATTTGTTGATTCCAAATGTCAAACTCAGGAATTATTCTATTGACGTCATTAAAGAGAATACAGCTTCCATTATTATATTCATGGAGAGCGTCTTCAGGAGGGATTGAGGTCTTTGAAATCTCATCTGCAATCTTTGGGTTAAAGACATCAACAGTGTCGCGCCAACAGGCAGCAAGGCTTTCAACAGAATAAAGAAAGGGAAGACTCATTAAATCTTTAAGGGATTCTGTATTACCATGGGATATAAAAGGTGTTCGAGACTTGAGTAACTTTAAAAATTCTTCTCGTGTATTATCGCCAATAAGTGACTTTAGATTGATTTCGGTATTGCTCATATTTAATTCGCGTAATTTAATGGTCGATGATGTGAACTATCTCATGAAATAAACAATATGAATATATCTACTTGATCAATTGCCATTAACTTATCACAAGCACAGTTAGGT
This sequence comes from Psychromonas hadalis ATCC BAA-638, assembly GCF_000420245.1. Classification (GTDB taxonomy): domain Bacteria; phylum Pseudomonadota; class Gammaproteobacteria; order Enterobacterales; family Psychromonadaceae; genus Psychromonas; species Psychromonas hadalis. The sequence continues at coordinate 6,735 of NZ_ATUO01000106.1, forward strand.
ATTTTTTTATCTTAGCTACATCAAAACGCCACGCTACTATGATAAAGACAGGACATACATGGACGCTCACTTGTTGTCAAGACGAACAAATCTAGAACATAAAAATAATCTTATATTCGTAATGACATTAATTCTAAAGTCCCCGTACTAACTTGTTTGCGATTACTTGACTCATTGGTTTACTGCAGTAAACCGTTCTGACATATATTCGAGCTATGGACTAAATCCCATGCTCCTGATGAGTTGCGAACCAGACTATCAATGATAAAAAATACAATCAAGCGAGCTATAATCCTGTGTCCCAAGCTGGTTTCATTCTGGTCGCGAGAGCCTTTTCTTTTCATCTTATAAACTGATGTTACGCAGTTGAGGCTTTGCACCTAGAACAAGCCTCAACTACGTAACATCAGTTATTAAAACAGCATTGGCTTGAAGCAATAAAGGCATTAAAGCAATTAATTACAGAGCCTCAAGCATGCTGTTAATATTCGTGGGGATCGCTCAGGCTCTGTTCCATTTTACTGTTGTCACGATGCAATCCTTTGAATTACATGGCATTATAAAAAAGTTGAATTTCATTCAATCTCAACATTTACAAGGAGTTAAATACTTGTAAATTAACCGACAACAATATTATGGAACAGAGCCAAAAAACATGTAACGACTCAGGTCGTTGCCATTTAAAGTGTAGTCAAATTAAAGCTTCTGTTATCTGGTGATAACTATGTTAAAAATGCTCATTTAAACGACTAGACTGTACTTTTTTGCCTTGACTAGACATAAATAAATGGCTTAGCCCTGAGTATTTACAACGCTATTTTATTAAAATACCTTAATTTTGATGGGGTGCTGAATAGTTATGAAAATATAACTAAAAAATGTTTGTTTTGCTGTTGCTTAAAAAACTCGCTATAATTTGCGCCCACAAAATTGAGTGTTAAATTAAAGGATAATAAGCGTGTTTGAGTTTCCCAAGTTCAGTAAGAACAGTGTTAAAAATGATGTTTTATCAGGCTTAACCGTTGCTTTGGCACTCGTGCCAGAAGCGGTGGCTTTTGCATTTGTCGCCGGTGTTGATCCCATGGTTGGGCTTTATGCCGCCTTTATGGTCGGTATTATTACCGCGGTATTTGGTGGGCGACCAGGCATGATATCAGGTGCAACAGGTGCAATGGCTGTGGTGATGGTGTCACTGGTTGCTGAGCATGGTGTGCAATACCTGTTTGCGGCGGTATTATTAGCGGGTTTAGTACAAATTTTATTTGGTGTGTTCCATCTGGGTAAATTTATCCGTATGGTTCCCCATTCGGTGATGATAGGTTTTGTAAATGGGCTAGCGATTGTTATCTTCCTTGCACAACTTGGACAATTTAAAGTCAAAAATACAGCGGGTGAGTTTGAATGGTTACAAGGTGCGCCACTGTATATCATGCTTGCTTTGGTATTACTCACAATGGCAATTATTCATTTTCTTCCTAAATTAACCACTGCTGTTCCTTCAACATTAGTGGCAATCGTTGTTGTAACCTCATTAGTTTATTTTGTACCTGCTCTTGATACTCGCACTGTGGTTGACTTCTTACGTATTATGTCGGGCGATGAAAATGCGACTATTGCGGGTAGTTTGCCTACCTTTGCACTGCCTGCTGTACCGTTCTCGCTAGAAACATTAAACATTATTCTGCCTTACGCATTAATTCTTGCGGCTATTGGTTTGATTGAGTCTCTATTGACGTTAACGGTGATTGATGAGATGACGGGCACCCGTGGACGCGCTAATAAAGAATGTATCGCGCAGGGAGCATCTAATATGGTTAATGGTGTCTTTGGGGGGATGGGTGGCTGTGCAATGATTGGTCAATCGATGATCAATATTAACTCGGGTGGTCGAGGACGTTTATCAGGTATTACCGCTGCACTTGCACTGCTTGCCTTTATTCTTTTTGCATCTGGCCTGATTGAGATGGTGCCACTGGCTGCTCTGGTTGGTGTGATGTTTATTGTCGTTTTAGGTACCTTTGAATGGGCCTCTTTTAAGATGATGTCTAATGTACCGAAAAAAGATGCGTTTGTGATTGTACTCGTCAGTGTAGTCACCGTGATGACTGATTTAGCGATTGCGGTATTTATTGGTGTTATCGTTTCTGCGTTGGTATTTGCATGGGAGCATGCAAAACATATTCATGTAGTCAGTGAAATAAATAACGATGAAGATAAAAAAACCTACCGTGTTAAAGGCCCGCTATTTTTCGGCTCTGCCAGTAACTTCCTCGATCTGTTTGATATTCAAAATGATCCACAGCATGTGATTGTTGATTTTGCTGGCTCTCGTGTGGTTGATCAGTCTGCGATTGAAGCGATTAGCACGTTAACCGATCGTTATACTCGTGAAGGTAAAAAAGTACATATTCGTCATCTGAGTAGAGATTGTCGTAAACTGCTAAACAAAGCGGGGATTTTAGTTGAAATTAACGTGATTGAAGATCCGTCCTACAAAGTGGCTTCAGATACATTGGGTTAATTGTTAATGCAATAAAATAGCGTGTTTGCGCTGTTTTATTTTGTTGAGTGACGTGTCGGTTGATAGATAGCGTCACATTTTGGACTTTGATTGGTGTTTTTACTGTTCCAAACCGAGTACCAGATATGCTTACTACGGTGTGTTTTTTTCTTGTTTCTCATTTTTATCTCCTGTTATTTAAGTTGTCTTAATTTAATTGATTAATATGACAGCAATATGACTCGGTTTAAGCTCTTTATTTGCGAAAGAACAAAGAAAGCATTACTTTACTGTAAGATAATCACTCAATAATTTGATGTGTGTTATATATTTTTTGATTGTCCGTTATTTTACGAAAATTTATGATCATTTAAGCACATCATTAGAAAAAAAGGTACACTGCGTTTATCGAAAAACTGTCTAAAATATTCTTATTAGCATTCAGTCTGATAAATAGAACCGTGTCATAAATATGCCGTATCTATCTTGTATAACGGTTGAACAGAATTTAAAAAATATTTCCATAATTGGTTGAGGTAAAGCGTGATTAAAAAAATCGGAATTTTAACAAGTGGCGGTGATGCACCGGGCATGAACCCTGCTATTCGTGCAGTGGTACGTAGTTGTCTAGCGAACGATATCGAAATTTACGGTATCCACGATGGCTACGCTGGACTTCATGCAAACAAAATTGAAAAATTAGAGCGCCGATCAGTATCTGACATTATTAATCGTGGTGGTACATTCTTAGGCTCTGCACGTTTTCCTGAATTTAAAAAGGAAAGTGTACGCCGTGAAGCGATCCAAAATTTAGAAGCGCATGGTATTGAAGCATTGGTGGTTGTCGGTGGAGATGGCTCTTACATGGGCGCTAAAAAACTCAGCGAGATGGGCTATCCATGTATCGGTATTCCAGGCACCATCGATAACGATATTGCAGGCACTGACTATACCATTGGTTTCATGACCTGTTTAAATACCATTGTTGATGCCGTCGATCGTTTACGTGATACCTCATCTTCACATAATCGTATCTCTATTGTTGAGATTATGGGGCGTTACTGTGGTGATTTAACACTATGGGCTGCTGTTGCTGGTGGCAGTGAGTATGTTATCGTGCCTGAGATAGGGTTTAATGAAGATGAGTTATTGGTTCAGCTTGCACACGGCGAAGAGAAAGGTAAAAAACATGCCATTATTGCTATCACTGAGCATGTAACAGATGTTAATGCGCTGGCTAAACGTATTGAAGAAAAAACAGGGCGTGAGACACGGGCTACTATTTTAGGGCATATTCAGCGTGGCGGATCCCCGATGGCGTTTGACAGAATTTTAGCAAGTCGTATGGGCGCTTATGCCGTTGAACTTTTAAAAGAAGGTAAAAGTGCACGTTGTATCGGCATTCAAAATGGTCAGATGGTTCATCATGATATTATTGAGTGTTTAGAAGAGATGAAACGTCCATTCCGCCAAGACTTGTTTGATCTTTCACACGCATTATTCTAGAAAATATTGTATTTCTAAGTAAATAAAACCTACCTTTTGGTGGGTTTTTTACCTTAAGGGGGAATTATTAAAGCATTTCAACAATTACAGCAGTTATATCAACTTGATGATATTAAAAAAAACTGTGTTGATATCGACCATGCACTTGCCATTATTCATACCATGGGATTACTCTACATTGATCTTAGTATTGGAATGGAATTAATTTGGCTTGATAAAAAAGAACCTAGCTTTGAAAATGATGAACGGGCTATATTATACAGTCAAACATTATTAGCGTTGATCAGTGAGACTGAGACTCTTTTTAATGAAAATATTCCGTTGCCCATTGAGACTAAAGATTGGCTTGATCACTCTGGTAATCCAACTTACCAAGCCGTTAGCTATACATCAGGTTATCTACGTGGATTAGAACTCAGCATACAGGCGCGTGACCCTTATGGGGTTATTGATGATGAAGATAAAGCGCAATTACAGCAAACTTGCCTATTACTCCTCAGTAAAGTAGCGCATTACCAAACAGAAGATAAAACGCTACAAACACTCTTTTCAGGCTTGCCTGAATACAAAGAGATAATCGCTGTTTTACCTAAATTACTTTCTCAATATGGATTTAATTGTGCACAGTATTAATGCAACAGACTATTTTTCAATGGTTTCTGAAAATGAACATTTTATTGTTATCAACAAACACGCGGGTATCAACTTTCACTGTGAAGAGGGGGAGTTTGGTGTAGTGGTCGCGGTGGAAAAATTTCTAAAACAGAAATTATACAGTGTGCATCGTCTCGATAAAATGACCTCTGGTTTACTGTTATTGGCTAAATCATCTGTTGTGGCGCATGAACTTGCAACGCTATTTAAAGAGCAAAAGATACAAAAATACTATTTAGCTATTAGTGATAAAAAACCGAAAAAGAAGCAGGGGTTAATTAAAGGAGGCATGGAAAAATCACGTCGCTCTATGTGGAAGTTAACCATTAAAAAAAAGAATTTAGCGATCACTCAGTTTTTTAGTTATCCCTTAACTGAGGGAAAACGTCTGTTTGTTGTTAAACCTAAAACGGGTAAAACACACCAAATTCGTGTGGCACTGAAGAGTATTGGCAGTGCGATTTGTGGCGATCCTCTCTATGCAGAAAAACAGTCTTGCTACGATCGTGGTTATCTACATGCTTATCAAATTAACTTTAGCCTGAAAAATGAGTTTTTCAGTTTTTGTTGCCTGCCAGAAAAAGGGGACTTATTTCACACTGAAATATTGACTCAGCAGCTTAATCTACTTGATGACCTGAAGCAATTATCTTGGCCTAAAATATAAGCGTATATTTAACCACAATTTAATAGTGACTATTCGCCTCTTCCTATTTTTTACTCGGACAAAGTGGTGCAAAACGTGCATTTTATGAAGATGCGTTACAGTTTGAAACTTATTTTATACAACTGAAACCATTGGAGCAAAACCTGATGAAATTATTCGCATAAAAGAGATTGAGCGTCTGTTTAATGAACTAAAATCTGGCGGAGAAAAAGTTTTTAATATTTATCAGGCAAGCAGTAAATCTGATGCGATACAAGTGATAGATGATTTAGAGCACCAAGGGTTTAGCAAGGCAGAAAAACTACTCGATGACTTATCTGATGCGGCTCGTTTAAAGATAAATGAGTCAATGTCTAGTCTCGTAACATTAGCAAGTCAACTGTCATGAATTTTAGGCTTATCAACAGCAGTTATCATTATATTGACCATTATTATCACTTTTTATGCGCGTAAAATAATATTTATACCTATCTCTGAAATATCCACTGCGATTGATAAATTACGTAAAGGAGAACGAGATATCGCATTAACGTCATTTGATCGTAATGATGAGTTATAATGCCCCAAGAAATTTAAACTATAAAATTAAGGCTCTGTTCCATTTTACTGTTGTCCCCCATATGCAAATTGTAAAATTTGCTGATAATTAGGGTTTGAACGACTTTCCATGAACCAAGCAAGATAATGCGACAAGTACTTTATTGCAACTCCTCGCATTTTTACATCAATCCACCCTTTGAAATGAGCAATCGCTCCATTGACGGTTTGAATATGATAAATGCTATCTATCACTCTATTTTTACCACTAATTAATCGCTTATGATCACAATGTGTCATTTTAGCAATGCTCATATAATACCAATCCGGCTAAGTAACTGATCGTTTTTACTGGTTTAAATGACTAATATCTGCGTTGCATTCAATCGCAATAGCCGGCTATTACTCAATCATGCGCCTTGACCTGAGTAATTTACCCTGCGTAAAACCTGATCATTATATTAAGCGGAATGGTATAAGCCCATGCACCATCACTACATAACACCGAATTATTGCTTATATGAGGTGCTAAATGTCGCTGAATTTCAGATGCAGTATCCTCAGATAAAACACCGTCAATCATGTGGTTACTACGATCTGTAGACAAAAGAATAGCAACTTGGCCTTCCTTAGTTCTTTTATCTAAATTGCCACCACGTTTC